>JBKHEO010000004.1:0-68369 GCA_046540755.1 Halomonas sp.
ACCGGTCGCCATGCGACAGCGCGCCCCCGCCGGGAAGCCGGCGGGGGCGCCGTGCGTCCGGAGGCCTGATGGGGCGGAGCCTGCGCCCGCGGGGCAAGGGGTGAGACCGGGTAGCTGCCCTCGACACAGGTCCAGAGGATCGATATCGATCAAGGTTTTGTCGGCAGGCTCTCGATGTTCGCGTGATCTTGGGGCAGGGGATCGATTCGGCGAGGTTCTGGGAGCGGTCAAGAGAGACAAAAATGCCCCGCTCCGAGGCGGGGCATTCGCTGTTCGATGGGGCTGTGAGGGTCGGCCGACCTAGTGGGTCGCTCCCTGTCCCTCGATGGTGCGATGGACGAGGCGGAGCTCGTCGAGGGAGAGGTGCTCCAGCTTCCCCGCGAGGAGGTCGCTGATCTTCTGCATCGGCAGCCCGGCGCGGCGGGCGATCTCGCGGCTGCCGAGGTCTGACACGGCGATCAGCCGGGTCACGATGCGCATGAGGCGTGTGCGTTGTTCCAGATCCCTGACGTCGAGGTCAGGGCTGCTTCGCGGAGGGTCCAGGAGTTCCGCGGATCGGGACTGTCGTGCCGTGCTCATGATGCTCCAGTAGGCGGTTGCGACACGCATACTATGGGGTCTCTTCGGCGTTTTTGCCAGTGCCGATTGCATGCGGCTTTGGTGGCAGCGACAGGCCCGCGACGAGGGCTCTCGCTGTGCAATATCCTTCACGTCGGCGAGCGGCGTCCCGGCCGTGAAAGCCGGGGCCTGCGGGACCGAAAACGCGGAGCACTGGCGTGGCGTCGACCAATGTCTAGCATCAAGAATTTCGAACAGAACTTGCCGGGGCGCCCCATCTTGCCTATTTTGTCGACGTTACGTGAAAACAAAGTTTTTAGTCCAGAACGACAACTATCGAGGATCCTATGACGCAAGATGCCACGACCTCACAGGGCCAGCTCAAGCGCGTGCTGGCCCGCAAGGATGTGCTCGCCCTGGCCTTCGGTGCCATGATCGGCTGGGGCTGGATCGTGCTCACCGGTGACTGGATCCAGTCGGCCGGCAGCCTGGGGGCGATCACCGCCTTCCTGATCGGCGGGCTGATCATCGTGCTGGTGGGCCTCACCTATGCGGAGCTCGCCTCGGCCATGCCCCAGGTGGGCGGCGAGCACGTCTACAGCTATCGCGCCATGGGCCACTTCGCCTCCTTCCTCTGCACCTGGGCGATCACCCTGGGCTATATCAGCGTGGTGGCCTTCGAGGCCGTGGCACTGCCCACGGTGGTGGAGCACCTCTTCCCCGACTACGCGGTGGGCCACCTCTGGACCATCACCGGCTGGGAGGTGAAGGCCACCTGGGTGGCGGTCGGCGTGGCCGGCTCGCTGGCCATGATGTGGATCAACTACATCGGCGTGCGCACCGCCGCCCTGGTGCAGAAGGTGGTGACCCTGCTGATCCTGGTGGTGGGCATCCTGTTCATCACCGGGGCCCTCTTCCAGGGCAGCAGCGAGACCATGCAGCCGCTGTTCAGCATCGAGGAGGGCGTGATGGGCGGCATCATGATGGTGATCATCATGGTGCCCTTCATGTTCGTCGGCTTCGATGTCATCCCCCAGGCCGCCGAGGAGATCAACCTGCCGTTCCGCGAGATCGGCCGGGTGCTGATGATCTCGGTGATCCTGGCGGTATTCTGGTACGCCTTCATCATCCTGGGCACCTCGCTGATGCTCGACCCCGAGGCGCTGGGCGCGAGCTCGCTGGCGGTGCCGGATGCCATGCAGGCGGCCTTCCAGGCACCCTGGGCCGGCAACCTGATGATCCTGGCGGGGATCGCCGGCATCATCACCAGCTGGAACGCCTTCTATATCGGCGGCTCCCGGGCCATCTACGCCCTGGCGCACTCCGGCATGCTGCCGGCCTGGCTGGGCAGGCTGCACCCGAGGTACCGCACGCCCACCAACGCCATCCTGGTGATGGGCATCCTCTCCGCCATCGCCCCCTTCTTCGGTCGCCCGGCGCTGGTCTGGCTGGTAGTGGCCGGCGGCCTGGGGATCGTCATCGCCTATCTCTTCGTCTCGCTCTCCTTCGTGGTGCTGCGCCGCCGCGAGCCGGAGATGGAACGCCCCTTCAAGGTGCGCCACGGCAAGCTGGTGGGGGGCCTGGCGGTGCTGCTCTCCCTGGGGCTGACCGCCATGTACCTGCCGGGCAGCCCCTCGGCGCTCTCCACCATCGAATGGGGCATGTTCGCCGGCTGGATGCTGATCGGCCTGGCGCTCTACGCCTGGTCCCGTGTCCGCTACGGCGTCGCCTACAGCGCCGGCATGATGCAGCGCGAGCTGGCCGGGGCGGACCCCTACCAGGGGCGCTGATCCTCGGACCCACGCCTCTCGCGTGATACACCCCGAGCCCCGGCCTGTGCGCCGGGGCTCGGCGTTTCCGGCGATGGCAGGCGCCGCCGTCCGGCAGGGATTGGGCAGCCAGCCGCACGGAGTGTCAATGCTACCTTTTAATATTGATGAAATATAAAAATGTAGATATTTTTAGGGGGCAAGCCCACACGCCCTGGAGACCCCGACATGACCGTACTGACCCAGCTTCCCGAGATCGCCATGCCGCTTCCCGCCGACATCCGCGGCTTCACCCTGGCGCCCTCCGCCGCCTCGCCGCGGCTGCTGCAGCTGACGATCTCCCGCGAGGTGGTCGAGGCCTTCCTGGCGGCCGTCGCCGAGTGGCCGGTGCAGGCGCTGGAGTACAAGTCGATGCTGCGCTTCCGCGTGGCGAAGATTCTCGACGACCTGTGCGCCAACACCCTGCAGTCGGTGCTGGTCAACACCCTGGTGGATCGCGCCACCGGCGCCTTCCAGGTGGTGCCGGAGGGGCTGGATCGCGTCGAGCAGGCCGACGACATGGTCAAGCTGGCCACCGCGGTGGCGCACCTGATGGGGCGCTCCAACTTCGATGCCATGAGCGGCCAGTTCTACGCGCGCTTCGTGGTGAAGAACGTCGACGACTCCGACAGCTACCTGCGCCAGCCGCACCGGGTGATGGAGCTGCACAACGACGGCACCTTCGTCGAGCAGGAGACCGACTACGTGCTGATGATGAAGATCGACGAGCAGCACATGGAGGGCGGCAACTCGCTGCTGCTGCACCTGGACGACTGGGAGGACCTCGCGCGCTTCTTCGCCCACCCGCTGGCCCATCGGCCGATGCGCTGGAGCGCGCCGCCCAGCAAGAACGTGACCCGGGACGTCTTCCACCCGGTGTTCGACGTCGATCGCGAGGGGCGCCCGATCATGGCCTATATCGACCAGTTCGTTCAGCCGAGGGACTTCGAGGAGGGCAACTGGCTGTGCGAGCTCTCCGAGTCGCTCGAGAACAGCCCGGCGATCCTCTCGGTGCCCAACCCGGTCGGCAGCTTCCTGCTGATCAACAACCACTTCTGGCTGCACGGCCGCGACCGCTTCACGCCGCATCCCGAGCTGCGTCGCGAGCTGATGCGCCAGCGCGGCTACTTCACCCACGCCCGCACGCTGCGCACTCCCGGCCAGGCGTGAGATGACGGCCGCCCTCGCGGCCGTCAAGATAGTCGATCCGGCCACGTCGACGTCGGCGTGGCCGTTGCCCGTTCCAGCCCGTTCCCAGGTCAAGCAGAGGGGTGACATGTACGACTTCATCATCATCGGCGGCGGCATCCTCGGCATGTCCACCGCCATGCAGCTCAAGCGGGCCTGGCCCGAGCGGCGCATGCTGCTGCTGGAGAAGGAGGCCGGGCCGGCGATGCACCAGACCGGCCACAACAGCGGGGTGATCCACGCCGGGGTCTACTACACCCCGGGGAGCCTCAAGGCCCGCTTCTGCCTGGAGGGCAACCGGGCCACCAAGGCGTTCTGCGACGAGCACGGGATCCCGTATGACACCTGCGGCAAGCTGCTGGTGGCGACCAGCGACCTGGAGATGCGGCGCATGGAGGCGCTGTGGGAGCGCACCGCCGCCAACGGCCTGGAGCGCGAGTGGCTCTCCGCGGGAGAGCTGGCCGAGCGTGAGCCCAACATCACCGGTCTGGGTGGGATCTTCGTGCCCTCCAGCGGCATCGTCGACTACGCCGAGGTGACCCGGGCCATGGCCGCCGAGTTCGAGCGCATGGGCGGCGAGATCCGCTACGGCGCCGAGGTGACCGCCCTGGCGGAGCGTCGCCAGGAGGTGGTGGTGCGCAGTGGCGCCGGGGAGTTCACGGGGCGCTACCTGGTGAGCTGCTCGGGGCTGATGGCCGACCGGGTGGTGCGCCTGCTGGGCCAGGACCCGGGCTTCACCATCTGCCCCTTCCGCGGCGAGTACTACCGCCTGCCGGAGACACACAACGACATCGTCAATCATCTGATCTACCCGATCCCCGACCCCGCCATGCCCTTCCTCGGCGTGCACCTGACGCGGATGATCGACGGCAGCGTGACCGTGGGCCCCAACGCGGTGCTCGCCTTCAAGCGCGAGGGCTATCGCCGTCGCGACGTCTCGCTGCCCGACCTGGCGAGGATGATCAGCGACCCCGGCATCCTCAGGGTGCTGGGGCGCAACCTGCGCCCGGGCCTCGCGGAGATGAAGAACTCCCTCTACAAGCGTGGGTATCTCGAACGGGTGCGCAAGTACTGCCCGAGCCTGACCCTCGCCGACCTCGAGCCCTGGCCGGCGGGCGTGCGGGCCCAGGCGGTCTCCCGCGACGGCCGGCTGGTGGACGACTTCCTGTTCGTCAATACGCGCCGTACCGTCAACGTGGGCAACGCGCCGTCGCCGGCCGCCACCTCGGCGCTGCCCATCGGCGCCCATATCCTCGAGAAGGTGCGGGAGATGGTGGCGGGGTGAGCGCCGGGCCGGGGACCGACCATGGTGGTATTGCCGATATTGTTGAAAAACGTCGAAATGACGCCGTTAGCTTCTCACGCGCCGCGCGTGCTAGCTTGATGCTGGACGTTGAATCGACGTCGACCACAACAACATCACAACGGTTCCAGGACCGGAGGATTGCCATGCATCCCATGAAATACGCGATCGCCGCCTCGCTGATGGCCACGGCGCCGCTGGCGGCCGCCCAGCAGCTCTCCATCGCCACCGGCGGTACCGGCGGCGTCTACTACCCTATCGGCGGCGGCTTCGCCGAGATGATCAACGAGCACATCGAGGGCTACGAGGGCTCTGCTGAGGTCACCGGTGCCTCGGTGGAGAACATGGGCCTGATCATGCGCGGCGACGCCGACCTGGCCCTGGTGCTGGCGGACACCGCCCTGCAGGCCTACGAGGGCAGCGGTGACTTCGAGGGGCGCCAGATCGAGAACACCCGCGCCCTGGCCTCGGTCTACCCCAACGCCGTGCAGCTGGTGACGCTGGACGACTCCGACATCGAGTCGCTCGCCGACCTGGAGGGCAAGCGGGTCTCCGTGGGCGCCCCCGGCAGCGGCACCGAGCTCAACGCCCGCGCCCTGCTCGAGGCCAACGGCATCAGCTACGACGACTTCGATCCCCAGCGCCTCAACTTCAACGAGACCGCCGACGCCATCCGCGACGGCGACATCGACGCCGGCTTCTGGAGCGTGGGCCCGCCCACCAGCTCGATCATGAACCTGGCCACCACCCGCGACATCCGACTGATCGGCCTCTCCGACGAGGAGATCGCCAACGCCCGGGAGGAGGAGTCGGTGTTCGCCCGCTATACCCTGGAAGAGGGCCTCTACGAGGGCATGGACGAGGACGTCCAGACCATCGGCATCCCCAACGTCCTGGTGGTCAACGCCGACATGGACGAGGAGCTGGCCTACCAGCTCACCCAGCTGCTCTTCGAGCGCACCGACGAGCTGATCGACGTCCATCCGGCCGCCAACGACACCACCGTGGAGTTCACCATGGAGTCCACCCCGGTGCCGCTGCATCCCGGGGCGATCCGCTACTTCGAGGAGGTCGAGGCGGAGATCCCCGATGACCTGCGTCCCTGACGCGGCGTGACGTCGAGCATGGCGTCACCCGCCGCGAGGCAAGGTGCGACAGGGCGGAAGCTGGCTTCCGCCCTGTCGGCGTGTGTGCTGCTGACCGCGGCGGGACCGGCCCTGGCCGAGCCCGCCGCGCGCCTCGAGGCGGTCGACCAGGACGACGAGGTCCTGGCCCGCCGCGACCTCGAGGAGGGCGACACCTGGTGCCTGGCCTGGAACCACTCGGTCGAGGGCTTCACGGTCCTCGACTGCTACGTCTTCCGCGACGCGCGCATGGTGCTCCAGCGCAGCCACCTGCCCGACTTCGCCGCCGGCCTCGACCATATCCCCGGTCGCGGCGAGCAGGTCTCCGACGGCGAAGGCGGCTACTGGATCGAGGAGATCGACGAGCCGGTGCCGGACAACCGCTACACCCTGCGCGTCGGCGCCGACGAGGTCGACCATCGCCTGCGCTGGGAAGAGGACGACGAGGCCTTTCAGGTCAGTCTCTCCGCCCAGGCGGCCGGCGAGCGCGTGACCCTGCGCATCGTCGAACTGGATGATTGAACCCCTTTTCCCCTGACGAGACCGGCATGACAGAATCCACTTCACCTCCCCCCGTGGCCATGCCCGGCAGCCAGGCGCCCCATCCGCGGGCCGTGCTGCTGGCCATCACCCTGGTCGGGGTGGGGCTGTCGCTGTTCCAGCTCTACTCCGCCGGCATCCAGCCGCTGGGCCTGTTCTACCAGCGCGGCATCCACCTGATGCTGATCATGGTGCTGGCCTTCCTGATGTTCCCGGTGTTCGGGCCGAAACGGCGCCGCGGCCCCGTGGCCTGGGCCCTCGACCTGGTGTTCCTGGGCGGGGCGCTGATCACCGGGGGCTACCTGGTGCTCTACCTCGACGAGATCATCAACCGCGCGGGGTTCTGGAGCCAGACCGATATCTGGGTGGCGATCATCGCCACCGTCACCGTGCTGGAGGCGAGCCGCCGGGCGATCGGCCTGGCGATGACGCTGATCGGCACCTTCGCCATCCTCTACGCCTTCGCCGGCCCCAACGGCGAGCTGCCGTGGCTCGGCGAGTGGCTGCCGGGCATCCTCGGCCACCGCGGCTATAGCCTCGACCGGGTCGCCGGGCAGCTCTACCTGGGCCAGGAGGGCATCTTCGGCCTGCCGCTGGGCGTGGCCGCCACCTACATCTTCATCTTCGTGCTGTTCGGTGCCTTCCTGGAGAGCACCGGCGCCGGCAAGTTCTTCATCGACCTGGCCTACGCCGCCACCGGGCGCCAGCGCGGCGGCCCGGCCAAGGCGGCGGTGATCGCCTCTGCCGGCATGGGCTCCATCTCCGGCAGCGCCATCGCCAACGTGGTCACCACCGGCGCCTTCACCATCCCGCTGATGAAGCGCCTGGGCTACAAGCCCAAGCAGGCGGGCGGTATCGAGGCGGCGGCCTCCACCGGCGGCCAGATCATGCCGCCGCTGATGGGCGCCGGGGCCTTCCTGATCGCCGAGTACACCCGGATGCCCTACCTGGAGGTGGTCAAGGTCAGCATCCTGCCGGCGATCATGTACTTCGCCACCGTCTACCTCTTCGTGCACATCATCGCCCTGAAGAACGGCATGCAGGGCATGGCGAAGAGCGAGCTGCCCCAGATGCGCGACGTGATGCGCGAAGGCTGGCACTTCCTGCTGCCGCTGGCGGTGCTGGTGTGGCTGCTGGCGATGAGCCTCTCGCCGATGCGGGTGGGCTTCTACGCCGTGGTGACCATGGTGGTGGTGGCGGTGCTGCGCTACGCCTTCTGGTTCTTCTTCATGGCCCCCAAGGAGGGGCAGCCGGTGACCGGCGAGCGCCTGCAGGCGATGCTGCGTGCCGGCCTGAACAAGCTGGTGGAGAGCCTGGAGCTGGGCGCGCGCAACGCCGTGGCGGTCTCCATGGCCTGCGCGGTGGCCGGCATCATCGTCGGCGTGGTGGGCCTCACCGGCCTGGGCTTGAAGTTCTCCTCCATGATGATGGCCTTCTCCGGCGGCAATATCGTGCTGGCGCTGGTGATGGTGCTGCTGGCCAGCCTGGTGCTGGGCATGGGCCTGCCGGTGACCGCCAGCTACATCGTGCTGATCGTGCTGGTGGGTCCGGCCCTGACCGACGAGTTCGGCATCCCGCTGCTGATCGCCCACCTGGTGGTCTTCTGGTACTCCCAGGACTCCAACGTCACGCCACCGGTGGCCCTGGCGGGCTTCGCCGGCTCGGCGATCGCCGGCAGCAAGCCGATGGAGACCAGTTTCCAGGCCTGGAAGTTCGCCAAGGGGCTCTATCTGATCCCGCTGTTCATGGTCTTCAACCCGGAGATCATCGTGGGTGGGCCGGTGCCCCTGGTGGTCTGGAACGCGCTGATCGCCATCGCCGCGCTGCTGGCCTTCGCCGCGAGCCTTGAGGGCTACCTGTTCACCCGCATGGGCTGGCCGCTGCGTCTCCTGCTCGCGGCCGGCACGGTGGCGGTGTTCTATCCCGACCTGAGGGTCGAGGTGGCCGGCATTGCGGCGATCCTCGCTGGGCTTGGGGCCAACTGGCTGGCCTCCCGGCGCGCGGCGGGGTGACCGCCCGGTCAAGATGACGGGGGAGGGCCGCGCGGCTAGAATGTGCGGCCTTCCTTTCCGCACCCTCACCCGCAACAGGCAGTCGCCGAGGAGCATCGATGCAGTCCGAACAGTCGCCGAAGGTCGGCGTGATCATGGGGTCGAAGTCCGACTGGCCGGTGATGGAGCACGCCGTGGCGATGCTGGAGCGCCTGGGCGTGCCCTGCGAGACCCGGGTGGTCTCCGCCCACCGCACCCCGGACCTGCTGTTCGACTACGCCAAGTCCGCCGCCGGGCGCGGCCTTGAGGTGATCATCGCCGGCGCCGGCGGCGCCGCCCACCTGCCGGGCATGGTGGCCTCCCAGACAGCGCTGCCGGTGCTCGGCGTGCCGGTGGAGTCCAAGGCGCTCAAGGGCCTGGACTCGCTGCTCTCCATCGTGCAGATGCCCGGCGGCATCGCGGTGGGCACGCTGGCCATCGGCAAGGCCGGCGCCACCAACGCCGGCCTGCTGGCCGCCCAGATCGTCGGTCTGCAGGACGACAGCGTGCGTCACGCGGTGGAGGCCTTCCGCGCCGAGCAGACCCGCACGGTGCTGGACAACCCCGATCCCCGGCCCGACGGCGAATGAAGGAGCCCACCATGAACATCGGCGTCCTGGGAGCCGGCCAGCTCGGTCGCATGCTGGCGCTGGCCGGCTACCCCCTGGCCAACCGCTTCACCTTCCTCGACACCACCGGCCACCCCAGCGCCGGCATCGGGGACGTGATGATCGATACCGACCGCAGGCATCTCGAGGCCTTCCTGGCGAAGGTCGACCTGGTCACCTACGAGTTCGAGCACCTGCCCGTCTCGCTGGTGCAGGCGATCGAGGAGGTGACGCCGGTCTATCCCTCCAGCGAGGCGATCCGCGTCTGCCAGAACCGCGCCGAGGAGAAGGCGCTGTTCGACCGCCTGGGCATTCCCACCCCGGCCTATCGCCTGGTGGAGCACGCCGACGAGCTCGAGGCCGCGGCCCGAGAGCTGGGCACCCCGGTGGTGGCCAAGTCGGTCACCGAGGGCTACGACGGCAAGGGCCAGGCGGTGCTCCGCGATCCCGCCGAGGCGGCCGAGGCGTGGCGCTCGATCGGCCATCCGCGGCTGATCGTCGAATCCTTCGTCGACTTCGTGCGCGAGGTCTCGATCATCGCCGTGCGCGGCCGCGACGGCGAGGTGGCCTTCTACCCCATGGCCGAGAACCAGCACGTCGACGGCATCCTGCGCTACTCCATCGCCCCCGTGCCGGACCTGGCCGACAGCGTGCAGCAGACCGCCGACGGCTACATCCGCGCGCTGCTCGACGCACTCGACTACGTGGGGGTGCTGACCCTTGAACTCTTCCAGTGCGCCGACGGCAGCCTGCTGGCCAACGAGATGGCGCCGCGGGTGCACAACTCCGGCCACTGGTCCATCGATGGCGCGGTGACCAGCCAGTTCGAGAACCACCTGCGCGCCATCCAGGGGCTGCCGCTCGGCGACACCTCGGCGCGCATGCCCACCTGCATGGTCAACGTGATCGGCCGCGAGGGCGACCCGGCGGCGATCCTGGCCCTGCCGGACGCCCACCTCCACCGCTACGACAAGGGCGAGCGTCCCGGTCGCAAGCTCGCCCACGTCAACCTGCTGGCGCCCACCCACGAGGCGCTGCTGGAGCGGGTGCGCGCCTGCGCGGCGCTGCTGCCGGACGCCCCGGCCCCCGCCTTCAGCTTCGAGTAGGGCAGGGTGCAGGGAGGCACTACCACCCCCGCCGTGTTGCGGGCGACCCGCCCGGGCTTCCTGGTGCTGGCGCCGCTCTGCGTGTTGCTGGGCATCGTCCTGGCATCCCGCCAGCCCATCGACATCGCCCCGCTGCAGGCGGCGCTGGTGCTGCTCGGCGGCCTGCTGGCCCATGCCGCGGTGAACCTGCTCAACGAGTACGACGACTTCCGCTCGGGCCTGGATCACCTGACCCGGCGCACCCCCTTCTCCGGCGGCAGCGGGGCGCTGCCGCAAGCCCCCGAGGCGGCGCCGGCGGTGCTGGCCGCGGGACTCGTGGCGCTGGCCGGGGTGGTGGCCATCGGTGCGGCCTTCCTGTGGTGGCGGGGCTGGCCGATGCTCGCCGTGGGCGTGCCGGGGCTGGGGCTGGTCGTCGCCTACACCCGCTGGCTCACCCGCTCGCCCTGGCTCTGCCTGCTGGCGCCGGGACTCGGCTTCGGCCCGCTGATCGTGCTCGGCACCCTGCTGGCGCTGGGTGGCACGCCGGACGCGGCGGCGCTCTGGGTGGCCGCGGTGGTGGGGTTGCTGGCGAGCGAGCTGCTGCTGCTCAACCAGCTGCCCGACCGCGACGCCGACCGCCGGGTGGGGCGCCGCCACCTGGCGATCCTGTTCGGCCCGCGTCGCACCGCCCGCCTGGTGGCAGGGCTGCTGCTCGCCGCCCCGGCGATGGTGGCCCTGGGCGTGATGGGCGGCGGGCTGCCGGCGACGGCCGGGCTCGCCTGCCTGGTCCTGCCCGGGGCGTTGTGGCTGGCCTGGCGCCTGCCTGCCGTGCTGGAGGAATGTGGTCGCCTGGAGGCGCTGATGGGCCTCAACGTGATCGTGCTGCTGGCCACCCTGGCGCTGCTGGCCCTGGGGCTCGGGCTCGGCTGATGCCCAGGGGATCGCGGGCGAGGGTCGCCTGCAGGCGGTGACCGGGGAATATCGGGAGGTGACCATGGAAGACTTCGATGCGGCAGCTGGCCTGATCCTGCTGGGGCTGATCCTCTCCTCCAGCATCCTGGCCGACGTGGTCGCCAGCCGTACCCGGCTGCCGCGGATCTCGCTGCTGGTGCTGGTGGGCCTGGGCGTGGCGGTGGTGCAGCAGCTGGTGCTGGGCAAGGCCGAGGCGGTGCCGCTGGGCGGGCTGGGGGAGCCGCTGATCCAGCTGGCGCTGGTGATGGTGGCCTTCCTGCTGGGCGGGGAGCTGACCCTGGAGCGGCTGCGCACCACCGGGCCCTTGATCCTGATCCTCTCGCTCTCGGTGGTCGTGGTGGGGGCGGCGCTGGTCGGGGTGGGGCTCGCCGCGCTGGGCTTCCCCCTGGCGGTGGCGGTGTCGCTGGCCGCCATCTCGGTGGCCACCGATCCTGCGGCGGTGAGCGAGACGGTGCACGAGAGTGGCGACACCCGGCTGAGGGCGCGCCTGCTTCTGGGCATCGTCGCCATCGACGACGGCTGGGGCATCATGGCCTTCGGCCTGGCCATGGCGCTGCTCGGCTGGTGGCTCTCCGGGGACGGCCAGGCCGCCCTGGCGATGGCGGGCTGGGAACTGGGCGGGGCGCTGCTGCTGGGGGCGGCGGTGGGCTTGCCGGCGGCCTGGCTCACCGGTCGCCTGCGCCCCGGCGAGCCGACCCAGGTGGAGGCGCTGGCGCTGATCCTGCTGCTGGCGGGCCTCTCCGGCTGGCTCGAGGTCTCGGCGCTGCTGGCGGCCATGCTGGCCGGTGCCCTGGTGGCCAATCTGTCACGCCACCACACCCGCTCGTTCAACGAGATCGAGCATATCGAGTGGCCCTTCCTGGTGTTCTTCTTCGTGCTCTCCGGGGCCAGCGTCGACCTGCGTCACCTCGACGACGCCCTCGGCCTGATCCTGGCCTATATCGTGCTGCGCCTGGCGGGGCGCTATCTCGGCGGGGTGCTGGGGGTGCGCCTGTCGCGAGAGCGCCAGGCCGAGCTGCCCCGCGACATCGGGCTGGCCCTGACGCCCCAGGCCGGCGTGGCCATGGGCATGGCGCTGCTGGCCGCCGAGCGCTTCCCCGAGCACGGGCCGCTGCTGCTCTCGGCGGTGGTGGGCTCGACGCTGGTGTTCGAGATGGTCGGCCCGCTGCTGGTGCGCCGGGTGCTGCGCTGAGACCCCGGAAACGCCACAGGCCGGCTGCGAAGAGCCGGCCTGTGGCACGGGGATGGGCTCCGGCGGCGTATGCCGGGAGCCCCGATCTCACTCCTCGGCTTCGCCGAAGTACTTCTCGTGGATCTCGTCGTAGGTGCCGTCTTCCTTGAGCTCGGCCAGGGCCTCGTTGAAGGTCTCGGCCAGCGCCTCGTCGCGCTTGCGGAAGGCGATGCCGAAGCCGTCGCCGAAGTACTCCTTGGGCTCGGTGATCATCTCGCCGACCACCTGGTAGTCGCCGGCGTCGCTGTCGAGCAGGGTCGACTTGCCCACCGGGTAGTCGAGGAAGACGATGTCCAGGCGGCCGGAGTCCATGTCCAGCACCATGTCGTCGGCGGTGGCATAGCGGCTGACGTCGGCTACGTCGCCGTAGTGGTCGGTGACGTAGTTGTCCTGGAGGGTGCCGCGCTGTACGCCGATGGTCAGGCCGTCGAGGTTCTCCTCGTCCGGCTCGCCGATCTCCAGGTCGCCGGGGGCGAACCAGGCCGAGGGCGGGGTGATGTAGGGGTCGGAGAACAGCACCTGCTCGCGGCGCTCGTCATTGATGGTCATCGAGGACATGATGGCGTCGTACTTGCGCGCCATCAGGCCGGGGATGATGCCGTCCCAGCCCTGCTCGACCCATTCGCAGTCGATGCCGATCTCGTCGCACAGGGCGTTGCCCAGCTCGATGTCGAAGCCGGTGAGCTCGCCATCCGGGGTGCGATACTCCATGGGCTCGTAGGGGACGTCGACGGCGATGCGGATGTCGCGAACGTCGGCGCTGGCGGTGCCGGCGGCCAGGGCGGCGCCCAGGACGCCGAGGGACAGGATCTTGTGAGTCTTCATGCTGTTTTCCCTTGTGTTGGGTGGGTGCACCTTGTGGGTGACAACGGACTCACCATAGCGGATCGCCGATGAGCCCGGAAGGGGTGACGGGAGGGCGAGGCGTCCCGTTTTCCAACGCTCGTTTGACGCTGTCTCAGCCGCCCGCGGGCCTGAGATGGGCCAGCAGGCGCTTCTCCAGCCAGCGGAAGAAGTAGAGGATGGCGAAGGTCAGGCAGAGGTAGATGGCCGCCACGAACAGGAAGGCCTCGAAGGGGGCGTAGTAGCGCGCATAGATGAAGCGTGCCGCCCCGGTGAGGTCCATGATGGTGACCACGCTGGCGATGGCGCTGGCGTGGAGCATGAAGATCACCTCGTTGCCGTAGGCGGGCAGCGCCCGGCGGAAGGCGCTGGGTAGCACGATGCGCCGCAGCATCAGGTTCCGCGACATGCCGTAGGCCTTGGCCGCCTCGACCTCGCCGCGCGGCGTGGCCTTGATGGCGCCGCGGAAGATCTCGGTGGTGTAGGCCGCCGTGTTGAGGGTGAAGGCGATCAGCGCCGGCACGAAGGGCTTCTCGAGGATCACCCAGAGCCAGCTCTCCTGTATCCCCTCGACGAACACCACCCCGTAGTAGATCAGGTAGAGTTGCACCAGAAGCGGCGTGCCGCGGAACACGTAACAGTAGAGGAAGATCGGCAGGCTGAGCCAGCGGTGGCGCGAGCCGCGGCCGATGGCCAGGGGGACCGCCAGCACCAGGCCGATCACCAGCGACAGGAAGACCAGCTGCACGGTGGTGACCAGGCCGTCGCCGTAGTAGGAGAGGGTCTGCAGGGTGAAGATGCTGTTGTCGGCCAGCAGCGCTTCCAGGCGTTCGAGCAGGGCTTGCATCAGTCCGCCTCCCCGTAGCCGACGTCATAGCGCTTCTGCAGGCGGGCGAAGGCCCACTCCGAGAACGTGGCGATCAGCAGGTAGATCGCCGCGACGATGATCATGAAGGTAAAGGGCTCACGGGTCGCCTTGGAGGCTTCGGAGGCCACCCGCACCATGTCGGAGAGGCCGATCACCGAGACCAGGGCGGTGGTCTTGAGCAGGACCATCCAGTTGTTGGAGAGCCCGGGAATGGCGTGGCGCATCATCTGCGGGAAGCGGATGCGCCGGAACACCAGCCAGGGGCTCATGCCGTAGGCGCGGCCGGCCTCGATCTGGCCGTTCTCTACCGCCATGAAGGCGCCGCGGAAGGTCTCGCCCATGTAGGCGCCGAAGATCAGGCCGATGGAGACGACCCCGGCCACGAACTCGTTGATGTTGATGAAGATGTCCCAGCCGTAGCGCGCGTAGAGCAGGTCGGTGACGGCGTTGATGCCGATCTGGCCGCCGAAGAAGAGCAGCATCATCAGCACCAGATCCGGGACCCCCCGGATGATGGTGGTGTAGAGGGTGCCGATGCCCCGGGCCAGGCGGTGGCGCGACATCTTGGCGCTGGCGGTGACCAGTCCCAGCACGATGGCGAGTACCAGCGACAGCAGCGCCAGCTCGATGGTGATCAGGGCGCCCTCGAGGAGGCGCGGGCCGTAGCCGTGAAGATCGATCATGGGTCTCTCCGCGTGGGACGGCTCAGTGCTTGGGCGCCAGGAACTGCCTGAGGCGCTCGGAGCGGGGGTTGTCGAACACCGCCTCGGGCGGGCCGGCTTCCTCGATCACCCCCTGGTGGAGGTAGATCACCTGGCTGGAGACATCCCGGGCGAAGGCCATCTCGTGGGTCACCAGGATCATGGTGCGCCCCTCCTCGGCGAGGTCGCGCACCACCCTGAGCACGTCGCCGACCAGCTCCGGGTCCAGCGCCGAGGTGGGCTCGTCGAACAGCATCACCTCGGGGTCCATGGCCAGCGCCCTGGCGATGGCGCCGCGCTGCTGCTGGCCGCCGGACATCTGGGCCGGGTAGGCGTCGGCACGCTCGGTGAGGCCGACCCGCTCGAGCAGCTCGCGAGCGTGGCCGATGGCCTCGTGCTTCGGCTTGCCGAGCACGTGCACCGGCGCCTCGATGATGTTCTCCAGCAGGGTCATGTGCGCCCAGAGGTTGAAGTTCTGGAACACCATGGAGAGGCGGGCGCGCATGCGCACCACCTGCTTCCAGTCGGCCGGCTCTCGGCCGTGCCTGGTCACCTTGAAGCGGATCGACTCGCCGTGGACGATCAGCTCGCCCTCGTCGGGCTGCTCGAGCAGGTTCATGCAGCGCAGGAAGGTGCTCTTGCCGGAGCCGGAGGCCCCGATCAGGGTGATGACATCGCCCTGGTGCGCCTCTAGCGAGAGTCCCTTTAGGACCTCGGTGTCGCCGAAGCGCTTCTTGATGTTGCGCACTTGCAGCGGAATCGGGGTATCAGCCATGGGGTCGGACTCCGGATGGGGCGTGTCGCGGGGAGGCATCGGCCCGACGGGCGGATCCCGGCCGGCCCTCGTGAGGCCGGAAGCGACACGCGTCGGGTGCGGATCGGCAAAGGGGCATGATTCTACCTCCACTTTATCGTCGTTATAAGCGTTTTGGACCCCATCCAGAGTGGCTGTCGTCGGATGCATCGCTTGCGGCTGTTCCGGCGCCTCTCGCGATGCGTTACTGCCTCAGCCTGAGGTATTGGCCGGGGGCGGCACCGGGCGAGCCAGCAGGGCGGCGCGGGCCCCCAGCTCCACCGCGGCGTTGGGGAAGACCACCGCCAGCGGCGCCTCGCCGACCCGGGTCTCGCCATGCTCGCCATCCTCGGCGAGCAGGGTGCCCGGCGCGAACTGGGTGAAGTTGGGCGTGTCGTCGGCGAAGGCCAGCCGGAAGGCCTCGCCGTGGCGCATCAGCTCCTGCTCGACGCGGAAGAACGCCAGCCTCGCCGGGTCACCCTCGGCCGGCCGCCGGCCCGCCAGCAGCGCCTGAAGCAGCCGCCCCATGGGCGCCAGCGGCGCCAGGTCGTTGTGGCCGAAGGGACGCACCCGGCCGAGCTCCAGGGTGAAGGCCGTCGCCCCGTGAGTGTGCTTGCTGTAGTGGGAGAAGGTCCAGCTGTGGCGGTGCTGGTGGAGCACCGCCTGGAGCCCGGCGGCGGCCAGCCAGCGCCACTGCTCTGCGGGGGTGCGGGTCTTGTCGTCGAAGGGCTCCACCGCGAAGCGCGGGTAGCGGCTGTCGCGGATGGCGGTATGCAGGTCGTAGTGCAGGCGCTCCCGGTCGGGGTGGCGGGCGAAGAAGGCATCCACCGCGGCCATCAGGGTGCGCGCCCTCTCGGGCTCCGCGCCCACCTCGTCGAGGTCGCGGCGGAAGAGCCGGTTGAGGTTGGTGGCGACGAAGCGCACCTGGCGGCGGACCGCCTCGGGGCTGCCGAGGACCAGTAGGGCCGGTGCCCCCGCTCCGGCCTCGCCCTCGGCGAGGCGCGCGAGGCACGCCTGGAGCAGCTCGATGGGTGCCGTCTCGTCGCCGTGGATGCCCACCGAGATCACGCAGGCGCGTGCCGCCTCGGCGGGATGCTCGGGCTGGAGCTCGAGGACCCCCTCGCCGCGCGGTACGGCGCGCGCCCCGGGCAGCGCGAAGGGAGCGATCGCCTCGCCCTCCAGGCAGCGCCGCAGCCAGGTTGCCAGGGGCGCGCGGGAGGCCGACAGGGAAGGGGGGCACGATGGGCTCATGGGGCGGGATCCTCGACACGACGGGTCCGGCTACCTTCCGCCAGCCCGCGGCGGGGGGCAAGGGGGGCGTCGAGGGCGTGTAAGAGCCGGTGCTTGGGTGAAAGTCGCCGTCGGCGGGACCTTTGGCCTATGGGGCGGGACGAGGCAGGACGCTATGCTGGTGCGCTGATTTCCCCTTCGTTCGTATCGACGCCTGCCGAGGAGCCCCTCATGCCCGATTCCCCCCCTTCGCCATCCCCCTCCCTGGCGGGCCACTACGATGCCCCGAGCCGCGATGGCGGCGAACCGCTGGTGGCGCGCCTGGCGGCCGCCTTCCGCGCGGCGGGGTGCGACCCCGGGAAGCTGAGCCTCGACGATGTCGCCGGCATCGACCAGCTGCATCTCGGCGGGCGCCGGGCCAGCCGCCACCTGGCGGCGCTGGGGAGGCTCACGGCCGGTGAGCGGGTGCTGGATGTGGGCTGCGGCACCGGCGGGGCCAGTCGCCTGCTGGCCGACGAGCTGGGCTGCGAGACGGTGGGAGTGGACATCACCGCGGCCTTCGTCGCCGCGGCCGAGTGGCTCAGCCGCGCCACCGGCATGGCCGAGCATACCCGCTTCCTGTGCGCGGATGCGGCGCGCACCCCGCTGCCTGGCCGCCGCTTCGAGGCGGTGTGGTGCCAGCATGCGCTGATCAACATGCCCGACATGGCGGCGGTGCTGGCGGAGTGGCGCCGGCTGCTGGTGCCGGGCGGACGGGTACTGCTCCACGAGGTGGTGGCTGGTGACAACCCCGAGCCCCTGGCGCTGCCGGTGCCCTGGGCCAGCACGGCGGCGGCGAGCCACCTGCAGCCCCGGGAAGCGCTGGAGGCGCGCCTGGCCCAGACGGGCTTCGTGGCCGAGGGGCTCGAGGACGTGACCGCGGCGGCCCTGGCCTGGCGGCAGAAGCACAGCCGCCGCGAGGCCACCACGCAGGCCCCCGACGGCCCGGCGCTGCCCGGCCCCGGACTGATCTTCGGCGAGCGCTTCGTCGAGATGGGGCGCAACCTGCGCGACAACCTGGCCGCGGACAAGGTCCGCATCCTGGCCGGTTGCTGGCGACTGGCCTGAGGTGGGTCGCCGATACTCGATCCGCGGGAGGTTCAGGCCCGGCGGGGCCCGCGCACCAGGAAGCTCAGCGGGTGGAGCACCAGCCAGGTAACCAGGGCCACGCCGAGGGAGGCGGCGATCAGCGCGGCCCAGTCGGTGACGGTGGCCACGAAGGCGAGCCGCGAGCTGGTCAGCAGGGGCAGCCACCAGAGGGTCGAGAGTCCCGCCAGCAGGGCGACGATGCCCGCCGGACGACAGCGGTAGTCGGTAAGGCGATAGCCTCGCAGGCGACCGATCAATTGTGCCAGCACCAGCAGGGCCAGGATCGCCAGGATCAGCGGCAGGAAGGGCGGGATGGCGTGGGACAGCACCGCGAGGATGCCGGCAAGCGAGAATTGCATGGCGAGTCTCCTCAGACGCGGCCTTCGAGCATGGCGTAGTAGGCGGGCTGCAGCAGGTAGTCCTTGAGGACCCAGGCGGCCCAGGACTCCTCCTTCGGATCGATGAAGGAGAAGGAGGGCAGGAAGGCCATGTCGTCGTCGTAGCCGAACTCCACCAGCATCGCCTTGCCGATATCGGTGATCAGCGGGCAGGAGGTGTAGCCGTTGTGTCGCGCCGTGAGCGGTCGGTCCTGCAGGAAGGAGACGATGTTGGCTTCCACCACCGGCGCCTGGGCCTTGACGCTGGCCGCGGTCTTGTTGATGGGCGCGCCGATCACGTCGCCGATACCGAACACCTCCGGGTAGCGTTGGTGCTGCAGGGTATGGATGTCGGTATCCAGCCACTGGCCGGCGAAGGGAGGTTCCAGGGCGATCAGGTCGCTGGCCTTGACGACGTCCGGGGCGCTCATGGGTGGCACCACGTGGAGGAAGTCGTAGTCGCGCACCTCGGTGCTGCCGTCCCGTGCGGTGAACTCGGCCTGGCGCGCCTCGGGGTCGATGGCGGTCAGGTGCTGCCCGTGATGGCGGGTGATGCCGTCGCGATCGAAGCGCTGCTTCAGGAAGTCACTGATCCAGGGCTGGCTGAACATGGCGTCGCTGGGAGTGAAGTAGTCCAGGGCGAAGTCGTCGCGATTACCGACCTTCTTGATGCGCGATTGGGTGGTGAAGGTCATCTTGATCGGCGCGCCGGCACACTTGATGGCGGTGGGCGGGTTGGTGAAGAGCCCCTGGCCGCCACCTTTCGCCAGCCAGGCGTCGATGGCATCCCGCGTTCGGCTCGCTCCCTCCAGGCTGGCGTAGACGCTGCCGATGCCATGGCGGCCCACCAGCTCCGGCGACATGCCGTCGATCAGGTGGTAGTTGAGCTGCAGCCCAGTGGCGACTACCAGTATGTCGTAGTCTAGAGTGGTGGCATCGGCGAGGGTCACGCGGCGCTTCCCGGCATCGATGCCCACGGCCGGTCCCTTGACCCAGTCGATGCCGGCGGGGCGGAAGTCGGCGTTGGGGCGCAGGGTGCGCTCGGCCTCCCAGACGCCGGAGGCGACCAGGGTCCAGCCGGGCTGGTAGTGGTGCTGCTCGCGGGGCTCGACCACGGTGATGCGGGCGCCATCGAGGCGCATGGCCAGGCGGTTGGCCATGGACATGCCGGCGGCGCCGCCGCCGAGGATGACGACACGGGCGCGGGTGGAAACGGTATCGGCCTTGAGGCCGGTGAGCGGTAGCAGGCCAGCCGCACCGGCACCCAGCCCCAGCTTGAGTAGCTGGCGGCGGCCGATCAGGGAGGCTTCTCGAGGGTGGCGTGACATGGCGACTCCTGCGTCGGTGATCACCGTTAATCTATTTCGTTATATGGTTATTATTATCTAGAGATTGTGCCCTGTCCTTTATTCATTGGTCTGAGATGATTTGTCGCAATCCCGGTGTTGGCTGCTTCCTGGCAGGAGATGGCGACATCTTGCCGTGATTCGTGGCAGCGGCATCTCGACCCCCCGTCAAGGCGATCCGGCCGGGGTTTGCCATGCCCACTCCAGTCCTGCCGGCTGGAGGACCGCCGAGGAAGGAAGTGTGATGGGGGACGGGGTTCACGGCCGCAACCCGGCTACCCGAAAGGCGTGCCAAGGCACTGCGCCCACGAGGCGGGGGCCATGGCCAGCTGCTGGCGACTGGCCTGAAGTCGGCCACCGGTCGGTGGCGTCCGTTCGACGGAATCGTCGCCGGCCCTCGAATTCCTTCGCTTTTTCTCTTCGCAAGCCCGGCTATGCTCTGGCGTGTCACATCCACTTCATTCAGGAGGTCTGCATGACACGTGTTCTGGTGCTGTACCACTCCATGTACGGTCACATCGATACCCTGGCCCAGGCGGTCGCCGAAGGGGCTCGTCGCGTTGATGGTGCCGAGGTGACCATCAAGCGGGCCCCCGAGACCATGGACGCCGAGGCCTTCGAGAAGGCCGGCGGCCAGCGCTTTGACACGCCCGAGGCGTCACCGGCGGAGCTGGCCGACTATGACGCCATCCTCTTCGGCAGCCCCACGCGCTTCGGCAACATGACCGCCCAGATGCGCACCTTCCTGGACCAGACCGGCGGCCTGTGGGCCAAGGGGCAACTGCGCGGCAAGGTGGCCAGCGTCTTCACTTCCACCGGCACCGGCGGCGGCCAGGAGACCACCATCACCTCCTTCTGGCACACCCTGGCCCACCACGGCATGCTGATCGTGCCGCTGGGCTACGGCATCGAGGAGCAGTACATCTTCGACCAGGCCGGCGGCGGCAACCCCTACGGCGCCTCCACCATCGCCGGTGGCGACGGCTCCCGGCAGCCGGATGAACGCGAGCTCAAGATCGCGCGCTTCCAGGGCGAGCACGTGGCGCGCATCGCCGCCAGGCTGGCCGGCTGACCTCCCGCCTCTGGCTGCCCATCGACGAGGCCCGCCCCTGCTCAGGGGGCGGGCCTCGCCGCGTTCACCCCGCGAGGCGCGCGGCGATGGCATCCCGCGTTTGGCTCGCTCCCTCCAGGCTGGCGTAGACGCTGCCGATGCCATGGCCGCCTCTTGGCAGGAGATGGCGACATCTTGCCGCCTGTCCCGCGCCAAGCAGTGACGCTCCACCAGCGGCGAGGAGGTGATGGCGCCACGGCCCCGCAAGGGCTGAGGCATTGGCAGGGAAGGCGGGATAACGCAGCGACGGCCACCGCCAAAGCGGTGGCCGTCGCGTAATCGGGAGGTCTTGGTGGTCAGCCGGCGATGCGATCGAACCGCAACTAGAACCGCAACCCAACCTCCAGGCTACCGCTACGCCCTGTTGTGGCCTGGCTGGAGTAGTCGCTGGTACTGTAGTCAACGCTGTCGTTGAACAAGTTAAGCACCTCTAACTGGATGAAACCCTTGGCTTGACGCAGGATGGGAGGCTCCCAGCGAAGACGGGTGTCCACCGTCATCAGGGCATCGAAGTCGACATCCTCGTAGATATCGTAGTGGCGTCCCGTCTCCGGATCCTGTTGGTCCTCGAAGCTGTCGCGCGCGACGCTGCCGCCCTGACGCAAGTTGAAGAAATTGGACCAGGTGAGGTGCCAGCCGGGTACTTGCGTCACTGTCTGAAGGCGAACATCGACCGGTATATTGAAGTCCCAGGCCGGCAGTTCGTCCTCGTCGATCAGTTTACCCTGGTAGTAGACAGGATCCTCTTCCGGCTCGAGGTCATAACCGCTGCTGCCCTGATAGCTGCTGCGGCTGGTCTCCCGGTAGCTGATACCCAGAGAGGCGTGGTTGAGCGTGGCACCAAGCTCCCAGGGGCGGGCCATGGCGATATCCAGTGTTAGGCTGTCGGTGCTGCTGCGGCCTTCATTGCGGTAGTAGCTCAGGCCGTCGTCCTCCTCGAAGCGCAAGATGCCGTCTCGACTCTCGCGATTGACGAACTGGAGCTTGGTGTGGACCGGGCCCAGCTCCTGCATCCAGCCGATCATCAGCTCGTCGGAGTAGGGGGTGTCGAGGTCGCTGACGCCTGATTCGTCCTCGTAGGTGCGTGTGAAAAGAAGAGTGCCATCATCCTGGTAGAAACTCAGCTCCCTCCAGCTGCCAATGGTGTCATTGAGCTTGTAGCGAAGGAAATTACGACCGTAATAGCGGTTGGCCCCGGCAACAAGCCGTGTGCTGTCATCGCCAAAGGTATCCCATTCGGCCTTGAATCGTGGTGCGATGTCGAGGTTGTCCATGTAGCCGTTCCAGTCGGCGCGGACCCCGGGGGTAAAGGTCCAGTCGCCTAGCTCTATCCGGTCCTCCAGATACCAGGCTAGGTCGTTGTAGGTCAGGTCGACCTCGCCTGCGAAATAGTCGAAATTCTGGGCGAGGTAGGCGTCTCCTCGCCCGCTCTGACCGTCGCCGTCCTGGTCGACGCAGCCTTCGGCACCGTCCTCGATACACTGGTAGGACTCATAGGTGACGTCGTCGGGGCGCTCGTAGAAGCTGCGTGTGTGACGCAGCTGGGCGCCTATCGATACCTGGTGCCGCGAGTTGCCGAAATCAAGCTCGTCGAAGCGCAGCTCCGGGGCCAGAGTCGCCCGCGTCTGGGCCTGTTCGGTATCGCCGAAGCCGCCGCTCTGGGAGGGTTGACCGCTTCCTTCCCGATATTCGGCCATGGTGAAAGTGTTGCTGTCGCTGTCCAGGGTGTCGCTCAGGCGATCGACGCCGAGGTCCAGAGAGAAGTCGCCGATGGCCACTTCTCGCTCCCAGTGCAGCGTTGCCCCATACGCTTCATGACTCTTCTTGAAACGGTCATCGTAGCGAGTGCTGGTCAGCCCGTCGTGGCTGCGGTCGGTATAGCGAAACGAGAGCCCTAGCTCATCCTCTCCCAGGCGGGTATCGACACGTCCCAGGATATTGCCGATGCGATCCTTATAGTCGATATTGTGAAGGACGCCTTCGCCGTCTTCATAGCTCTGGGCGAAGCGGGAGCTGCGCCGAGAGACGTTTAAGGTTAAGCCGCTGTCATCGCCCAGGCTTTGTTGCAGGCTGATGCCATAATTCTGACGCAGGTAGTCGGGGGTATAGTCGCCCCGATAGTTGCTCTCAGGATCTTTGCGGTCGGCCTCGTCGACGTGAAAGCTCTCCCATTCGTCGCGCTTCTGGCCATGACGAAGGGACAGACTGTCTTCACCGTCATAACGTTTCAGCTCGGTGGATACCACGCCGCCGGTGAAGCCGCCATAGGCGGCGGGCACGTTGCTATCGAAGACCTCGACGCTCTCCAGCAAATCGACATCGAGAAAAAAGCCCTGAGGGGAGCTGCCCCCCGTAGGGTTGACCAGGCTGGGAGTTGACCAGACGTCCTCGTTATTGGCCGGATCCAGGTCGCTGCTCGTGTCGATCCCATCGAGAACGAACAGGTTCTGGTAGAAGGGTTGGCCGTGGATAGAGATCTCGCCGGGCTTGAGGGTAGCGCTGTTGGCCGACTGGTTGGCATCTCGGGAGAAGTCCACGGCGGTGTTCAGACGAAGGAGGTCCGAGAGATGGCCATCGCCGGTGGGCATCTCTGCAATATCCTTGTGATCATAGTGTGATCGATCAGCAAGCAGCTGACGACCGGCTTCAACTACGATAGTGTCGAGCCGATCCAACGTGGCAGCAGGGCATTCGCTCCCCTCAGGGCATTGATCCTGGGGCGCTTCGGCCCATGCCACACTGTAGCAGGTTAACAGGCTAGCGAGGCTTAACCCGAATTGTGCGGGTGTACGGCTTCGTGAAGGTTCGCTCATGAATGTCAGGACTCCTGTACGGAATGGTTGGAACACGGTTGTGGTCAAATCCGACTTGTTATTGGGCTATGGCGTTTTTTTCGGGGAAGGGGGTAGCGCAGGAGGGTGGACTCTGGCCGGACGCCGGCTCAGGCTATGCAAGAAAGCTTCCAGGGCATCTAGCTCTTCATGGCTGAGCCCTAGAGGCTCGATCAGGTCTGACATCTCGGGCTGACCGCCACGGTGGCCCTGTTGCATGCCCTGGTTGTAGGCGGCCAGGGTGCCGCGCAGATTGACGAAGAGCCCGTTATGCATCCAAGGCGTCGTGTACGTGAGATCGCGCAAGGAAGGTGTGCGAAAGGCTCCCTTGTCTTCTTCCTGGCCGGTGATAGAAAAGCGCCCCAGGTCTTCATGACGAGAACCGACGAGAGCCAGGCCGATATTGTGAAAACGGCCATCGGAAAACAGCGGACCATGGTGGCAATTCATGCAACGGGCCTTGGTGCGGAAGAGGTGCAGTCCTTCAATCTCTTGATCGTCGAGACTGGCCTTGCCCTCCAGGAAGCGGTCAAAGCGGCTGGGGCGAGAGATCAGCGTGCGCTGGAAGGCAGCCAATGCCTTGCCAAGGGCTGATGCGGTTACGGAAGGCGTCCCGAGCGCTCGCTGGAAGGCTTCACGATAGCCTGGAATGGCGTTCAAAGTTTCTAGAACGGTATCGAGGTCTGCTGCCATCTCGATGGGATCTTCGATGGGAAGCAGCGCCTGCTCTTCCAGGCTGGAGGCACGGCCGTCCCAGAAGAAGCTGTCGAAGTAAGCCACATTGAGCAGCGTCATGGCATTTCGGGTGCCACGCTGTCGATCATGGCCGAACGACGTCGCTCGTCCATCACCCCAGCCAAGGTCGGGATCATGGCAGCTGGCGCAGGCTAGCTGTCCGGAGCCGGACAAACGTGGATCGAAGAAGAGCTGCTTGCCGAGTTCCTCCACCGCTGTGGTTTGCCAGGCCGGCAGCGCCGGCGCAGGGAGGCGACCCAGAGGCTCTGCATCGACGCCTTCCGCGACCGAGAAGGATGGCCACTGCCCTTGACGATAGCGGTCCAATAGCTCCTTGCTGAGATCCGCAGCGGCAGAAGACGAGAGGAGGCAGCATGCCAAGAGCAGAATCCAACGAGAGGCGAGAGGAGTCATGAGCGAACAAGAAGCCAAACGATAATTGTTCGCATCATATATTGTTGTTGATTTATGTCAACCCTGCATACTTCCTTGGTCGTGTTCAGGGGCCGAGACGTGGCTACCCCGTGCTAGGCACGGGGCGTCGGGGTCTTAGTCGGCGCCAAGCCGCGCAGCGATGGCGCGGCCCAGGGCCTCGGTGCTGCCCTGGCCGCCCACGTCGGGGGTGAGCACGGACGGGTCACCCTCGGCGAGCACCGCCTCGAAGGCGGCGACGATGGCATCCCCTGCCTCCTGGTGGCCGAGGTGCTCGAGCATCATCGCCGCCGACCAGATCTGGCCGATGGGGTTGGCGATGCCGCGCCCGGCGATGTCCGGGGCGCTGCCGTGGACCGGCTCGAAGAGGCTCGGGAAGGTACCCTCGGGGTTGATGTTGGCCGAGGGAGCCACGCCGATGGTGCCGGTGCAGGCCGGCCCCAGGTCGGAGAGGATGTCGCCGAACAGGTTGCTGGCCACCACCACGTCGAACCAGTCCGGGTGCATCACGAAGTTGGCGGTGAGGATGTCGATATGGAACTGGTCGACGCTGACGCCGGGATAGTGCCTGCCCATCTCGGCGACGCGCTGGTCCCACCAGGGCATGGTGATGGCGATGCCGTTGGACTTGGTGGCCGAGGTGAGCTTCTTCCGGGGTCGCGAGGCGGCCAGCTCATAGGCGAATCTCAGCACCCGGTCGACGCCGTGGCGGGTCATCACCGTCTCCTGGATCACCACCTCGCGCTCGGTACCCTCGAACATCTTGCCGCCGACGCTTGAGTACTCCCCCTCGGTGTTCTCGCGCACCACGTAGAAGTCGATCTCGCCGGGCTCACGGTCGGCCAGCGGGCTCCTCACGCCGGGCAGCAGCCGGCAGGGGCGCAGGTTGACATACTGGTCGAAGCGGCGGCGGAACTGCAGCAGCGAACCCCACAGCGAAACATGGTCGGGCACGGTCTCCGGCCAGCCCACGGCGCCGTAGAAGAGGGCGTCGAAGTCCTTGAGCTGCTCGAACCAGTCGTCGGGCAGCATCTGGCCATGTTCGGTGTAGTAGTCGCAGCTGGCGAAGTCGAACGACGAGAGCTCGATCTCGATGCCGAAGCGCTCCGCGGCGGCCTGCAGGACGCGCACGCCCTCGGGCATTACCTCCTTGCCGATGCCGTCGCCGGGGATCACCGCGATTCTGTGGGTCATGAGGGCCTTCCTCGCTATCCGGGGATGGGTGGATGGGCTCCTCGCAGTCTAGCCCTCCTCGCCGCGTCGATAATCGGGCTAGAATGCAAGGTATTGTTGAGCAGAAGTGGAGAACCCGGTGGCCCAGCTCGATGACCTGGCCTTCTTCCAGCGCCTGGCCCAGGCGGGAAGCCTTACCGCCACCGCCCGGGAGCTCGGCCTGTCGCTGTCGGCGGTGAGCAAGCGGCTCAAGCAGCTCGAGGCCCGCCTGGGCGCGACCCTGGCCAGCCGTACCACCCGCCGCCTGACCCTGACGCCGGAGGGAGAGCGCTACCTGACGCGCGGGGCGGCGATCCTCGAGGAGCTGGTGGAGCTCGAGGAGGCGCTCGGGGCGCAGCGCGCCGAGCTCTCGGGCCCGCTCAAGATCAACGCCCCCTTCGGTTTCGGGCGGCGCCATGTGGCGCCGCTGCTGTCGAGCTTCCGTGCCCTCCACCCCGGGGTGGAGGCCTCCCTGGAGCTCACCAACTTCCCGCTGACCCCGGGGGAGCAGGGGGTGGATATCGGCATCCGGGTGGGCGAGCCTCCCGACTCGCGGCTGGTGGCCCGGCGCATCCTGGCCAACCGGCGTGTGCTGTGTGCCTCACCCGGCTACGCGGCGCGCATGGCGCCGCTGGCCTCGCCGGCGGACCTGGCCGCCCACCCCTGCCTGGTGCTGCGCGAGAACGACAGCGACTTCGCCCTGTGGCGCTTCCAGCGTCGCGGCGGGGCGGGGGAGGAGCAGGCGGTGAAGGTCTCGGGGCCACTGGCCAGCAACGACGGCGAGGTGATCGTGGGGCTGGCGCTGGATGGCCACGGCATCGCGCTGCGTTCCTGGTGGGACGTGCATGCCCACCTGGCCGCCGGGCGGCTGGTCGAACTTCTGCCCGGCTGGCAGGGAGTGCGTGCCGACTTCCACGCGGTCTATCCCCAGCGCCGCCACGTGCCGCTGCGAATCCGCGCCTTCATCGCCTATCTTGAGCAGGAGATGGCGCGTCGCGTGCCGTCGCAGCCGGCAACGGAAATCGCCAGACAAGGAGTCTCTCCACCGTGAACGTGCTGATGTTCACCAACACCTATCTGCCGATCGTCGGCGGAGTCAGCGAATCGGTGCAGCGCCTCAAGCAACGGCTACAGGAAGCCGGGCACCGCGTGCTGGTCGTGGCGCCGCGTCTCGCGGGGCAGCCACGCTGCGAACCCGACGTGGTGCGGGTAACGGCGGTCCAGCACTTCAACGGCAGCGACTTCTCCCTGCCGGTGCCCATTCCCGGTCAGCTCGTCGAGGCGATCGAGGCCTTCGACCCCGATATCGTGCATGCCCACCACCCCTTCCTCCTCGGCGACACCGCGGTGCGAGCGGCGCAGACCTATGGGCTGCCGCTGGTGTTCACCCACCACACCCTCTACGAGCACTACACCCACTACGTGCCCGGCGACTCGCCGCGCATGCAGCGCTTCGCCAAGGCGCTGGCCACGGAGTACACCCACCTGTGCGATGCGGTGATCGCCCCCAGCGAGAGCATTCGCGACCTGCTGCTCGCGCGCGATGCCAACCCGGCGATTCACGTGGTGCCCAGCGGCGTGGACACGCTGCGCTTCGCGGCCGGCAGCGGCGAAGCCTGGCGGCGGCGCCTGGGCATCGCGGCCGACGCCTACGTGATCGGCCACCTGGGCCGCCTGGCCCGGGAGAAGAACCTGGCCTTTCTCGCCGCGGCCGTGGCCAGGGCGCTGGCGGCCCTGCCGACGGCGCACTTCCTGGTGGTGGGCGAAGGGGACGCGCGCGGTGCGATGATCGAAGCCGCGGAGAAGCAGGGCGTCGCTTCGCGGGTGCACTTTACCGGGCGCCTGGAGGGGCAGGCGCTGATCGATGCCTACCACGCGATGGACGTCTTCGCCTTCGCCTCGCACAGCGAGACCCAGGGCATGGTGATCGCCGAGGCCATGGCAGCCGGCTTGCCGGTGGTGGCCGTGGACGCTCCTGGCGTTCGCGAAGTGGTCCATGACGGCAAGAACGGGCGACGGCTCGACGAGGATGATGCCGACGCCTTCGCCGAGGCCCTGGTGTCGCTGTCGGCTCGCGACCCACGCATGACGCTGGGGAAGGGGGCGGGCGTCACGGCGGCGGCCTACGACGAGGCACGCTGTGCCGAGCGCTGTCTGGCCGTCTACCGAACCGCCATCGCGCGCAGCGGCGACTTCACCCACGCCGACGACGGCGGCTGGGAGCGAGTGCGGGCCCGGCTCGGCGCCGAGTGGTGCATGCTGCGCCATCGCGGACGGCTGCTGAAACAGCTGGTGCAGGAGGAGTGGGAGCACGACCGCCCCGACTGGTGGCCGCGCCGGCATCCGGCTGCATCGAAACTGCCCGAAAAGTGAGGCTTCAGCGCCGGCGACGACGCTCGGCCCAGTATTTGAGCCCGGCCAGTAGCAGCACGCCCCCCAGCACGCCTCCGAAGGCCCAGGCCAGCTCGCCACGGCTGTCGGCGGTGGCCAGCTCGCCGAGCTGGCTGCCCAGCAGGGTGACGCCGGCCAGGCCGGGGACGATCCCCAGGGTCGAGCCGATCAGGTAGTCGCGAAAGCGCAGCCGGAAGGCGCCGGCCATCAGGTTGGTGAGCGTGAAAGGGGCCAGTGGCAGCAGGTTCACCAGGGTCATGGTGCGAATGCCGCGGCCGGCCAGGTAGCGCGCCAGGCCGCGCAGGCGGTGGCCGCCGTGGCGCAGCAGGGCCTCTCGGCCCAGGCGCCTGCCCACCCACCAGGTGAGTGTCGAGGCGGCGAGGGTGCCGGCCAGCGCATAGGCGAAGCCCCACCAGGGACCGAACAGCAACCCGGTCAGTGCCACCAGCAGGCTCAGCGGGAACATCACCAGCGAGGCGCTGGCGTAGACGGCCATCACCACCAGGACCGCCCAACTGGCGTCGCGCCAGGCAACGGAGCCCCTCACCAGCGCCATCAGCGCCTCGACGGTGAGCACCTCTTCCAGCGCCAGCCACTGCCAGCCGAGTCCCAGGGCCACCAGCACGGACAGCGCGACGAACAGGAGAAGGAGCGAGCGGGGCATGAACGGGCGCCTTGCTGCGGAATGGCTACAGGATACGAGGGCGGCGCCCGCCTTCCAATGGCGGCCGCTTCGGCGCGGCGACCATCCCCACGCGCTGCTATATGTGGGAGTGGCTGCAGGCCGGTGGCGGCGTGAGCCTCGCCCAGGAGCAGTGGGCATGAAATGCCATGGGCATAAGCGAGATGTCTGTTAACACCAAAGTATTTTTTTCA
Source organism: Halomonas sp. (assembly GCA_046540755.1). GTDB lineage: Bacteria > Pseudomonadota > Gammaproteobacteria > Pseudomonadales > Halomonadaceae > Halomonas. The sequence goes on from JBKHEO010000004.1 coordinate 29,322, forward strand.
TTTTTCCTTGGCAGTGATTTTCCTTGTGGCTGTGATTGCGAGCGCGGAGGTGCCTGGGTAAACTGGAATGGTTTCTAGTTGACAATAATTCTCGAGAAATATGCCCCATGCCTTCCCCCTTGTCTCCGGCGTCTCATGACCAGGCCGAAACGCTTTATCGCTCCGAGTACGGGTGGCTCAGAGGCTGGCTGAGGCAGAAACTCGGGTGTCCTGCACGGGCCGACGATTGTACCCAGGACACCTTTCTGCGTGTCCTCGACAGCCCCAGGACAGAACCCGTGGAGCGTCCCCGGGCCTTTCTGGCCCGTATCGCCACCCGCCTGTTGATCGATGATGCCCGCCGGGCCCGGCTGGAACAGGCCTGGCGCGAGACCTACGCCCTGGTGGTAGCCGAGCATGCCAGGGCCCCCTCGGCCGAGGAGATCAATGAACTGGTTGACACCCTGGAGCAGGTGGCCCGGCTGCTCGAGGGGCTGCCCGAGAAGCCGCGCCAGGCGTTTCTCCGCTTCCGACTGGACGGTGCCTCCCAGGCCGAGATAGCCAGCGAGCTCGGCGTCAGCGTCAGCATGGTCAAGAAGTATGTCGCCCAGGGCCTGCTGCATTGCCATCGGGCGTTACAAGATGGTGGAGACTGAATGAGCCACAGGGTCAATAGCACTGGCGCCACGCATCAGCACTCACCGAGCGAGCGAGCACTGACCGAGGCGGCAGAGTGGCGGGTCGTGCTCGCGGAGGACGATGTGCCCGACGCGGAGCGATCCGCTTTCCGGCGCTGGCTCGAGGCCGACAGCGAGCATGCGCTGGCCTGGCAGGAAATGGAGACCACCTGGAATGCCCTGGCCGGCGCAAGGCGCCCGGCCGCCCGCCTTGCCCTGGAGCGCACCTACCAGCAGGAGCGCCATGACCGACGCCGCCTGCTGGGGGCAGGCGCCGGCTTCGTGCTGCTGCTCCTGACCCTACTGCCGGTGGTCTGGCTATCGCTGGGCATCGATTCGCCGAGCCATCTCTTCGCCGACCGCCACACTGCCATTGGCGAGCGCCGCACTCTGGAGCTGCCCGATGGTAGCCGCCTGGTGCTGGATACCGCCACGGCCGTGGAAGTGGACTTCGACACGGAGGCGCGGCGCATCCGATTGCTCGATGGCCGGGTGTTCATCGATGTGGCCCCCGATCCGGATCGTCCCCTGGAGGTGGTCACCGCCGAGGGGCGGGCCCGGGCCCTGGGCACCCGCTTCAGCGTGCAGCGCCTGCAACTGGACGGTACCGATACCACCCGCGTTTCGGTCTACGAATCCCGGGTGGCACTATGCCCCCCCGCGTCGAGCCAGGGCTGTCAGCGCCTGACCAGTGACCAGCGTGCGGATGCGGCAAGCAACCGGGTCGGTCCGGTGGCCCGCTTTTCAGCGCCGGCCGAACCGGACTGGGTGGATGGCTACCTGCATATCGAGAATCGACCGGTGGCGGCGGTGCTGGCCGAACTCGCGCGCTATCACCCTGGGGTGCTGCGATACGACACGGAGGAACTGGCAGGCCTCGAGGTATCGGGCGTGCTGCCGCTGGATGACACAGGTCGGGCACTCAAGTCCCTGACCGCCGCGCTGCCACTGGAGGTGAGTCGCTACACACCCTGGATGATCGCAGTGAAACGCAAAACTGAATAAAAATTTTTTGTATTTGCTGTCCTTCGCGGTGGCGAGTTCGTCAGTACAGGTAGAACCCCCCACTCGAGGACAGCAAGATGCGGTTGAATCACGACTCTCTGCGCCCCTTGGTACTGGCGATGGGGCTGGCAGCCTCGCTGGCGCTGCCCGGCACTGCCCTTGCCCAAACCGCCAACGGCACCGTCGAGGCCAGCCAGCGCTTTGACATCCCGGCCGGCTCTCTCTCCCAGGCGCTGAATCGTCTCGCCTCTCAGGCCGGACTGGCACTGAGCTACGATCCCGCCCTCGCTTCCGGCAAAACAACCGGCGGGCTGCAGGGAGAGTACAGCCCCGACCAGGCCCTGCAGCGACTCCTGGCGGGTTCAGGGCTCGGCTATCGCCTCGGCGAGAACGGCACCGTGACCCTGTCGCGCCAGGCGAGCGGCACCACGGCACAGCTTGACACCATCACGGTACAGGGCTGGCGGCCCACCGCCACCGAGGGCTACCGTGCAGGACTCATCTCTTCCGCCAGCAAGACCGATGAGCTGCTGGTGGACGTGCCGGCCGCCGTCTCCGTGGTAACCGAGGATCTTATCGAGGACCAGAATGCCCGAAGTGTCGCCGAGGCGCTGCGCAACGTGCCGGGAGTAGAGGTAGGACCCAACCCGGCCAATGTTTCGGTGCAGGAGGAGTTCACCATCCGCGGCTTCGAGAATTCGTTGATCAACGTCAATGGTGTGGAACGGCGCTCCACCGGCCCGCTCAGCACCGCCAACGTCCAGAGCGTCGAAGTGCTCAAGGGACCGTTCTCCGTCCTCTACGGCCAGCTTACGCCCGGCGGTTTCATCAACGTTCAGACCAAGCGTCCCGAGAGTGAGGCCGCCTACGAGATCAGCGGCAGCCTCTCGCACACCCCCGAGGGCTCAGGCAGCGACGGAAGGGGAAGCGTCGATGCCACCGGCCCCCTCAACGAGAGCGGCTCAGTGCTCTATCGCTTCATCGCCTCGGCCGATGGTGGATCCTCCTTCATCGACGAGGTGGACAGCGAGCAGTACCTGATCAACCCCATGCTCTCGCTTTTTGCTCTGGACAATGACCTACGGGTGGACCTCGACTTCAGCTACCTGCGCAACGATGAAACCTTCCTCTTCGGGATACCCGCGCGGGGCGACCGCCCCGATGGACGCATCGATTACACGGATTTTCTGGGCTCCAAGGAAAACGAAAAGTTCACCGAAGATTACAATGCCGAGGTGCGTCTGGAGTATTTCCTGAGCGATGCGACCCAGGTCGATGCGGCGCTCACTTACCACCTCAACGAGCATGACCACAAGGCCCTGCGCCCCTTCGGTCCGCCCGGCTGGGAGGTTCAGTCCGACGATACCATCAGACGTAGCTTGAGCCTGAACGACTTCCAGACAGCCGATGAGGAGTTCGAGGTCAACCTGATTCACAACCTCGACACGGGCCCCGCGGAGTGGCGCTTCCTGACAGGGGCAGACGTCCGCCAGACAGAAGTGAAAAGCGTCGGATTGGGCCGGCGAAATATCCTCGATTTCGATCGCATCAATGTGCTCGATCCCAATAACGACGTTTCCCTGCCAGCAGGAAATGACGCGACACTCAGCTTCTTCCCCAAGACAAACAATACCGTCGATTCCTACGGGTTCTACGCTCAGGCCGAGACTTGGCTGCATGACCGGCTAAAGCTGCTCGGCGGTGTCCGCTACGACAACATCGAGTACGACTACACGGATGAAGGCGGCTATGCCTTCAACCAAAAGGATGACAAGGTCAGCCCGCGTGCCGGGGTGCTGTACAAGCTGACGCCGAACACCTCCCTGTACGGGAGCTACTCCTCCTCCTTCGAGCAAGAGTTCAACTGGGATCCCAGTGCAGAACCGTTCAAGCCCACCGAGGCCGAACAGTGGGAGGCCGGCATCAAACAAGAATTCTTCGACGGCGACCTGCTGGCCACCCTCTCTGCCTACACCCTGACCCAGGAGAATCTGGCCGTCTCCGATCCGGACAACCCCGACCAGAATGTCCAGATCGGCGAGGTCGAGTCCCAGGGAGCGGAGCTAGAACTCCAGGGCCAACTCAGCGACAGGCTGCGGCTCATGGCGGGCTATGCCTGGCTCGATAACAAGATTGCCCGGGACCCCTTGGGCAACGAGGGCAACAGGCTAGGTAACGTGCCGGAAGAGTCTGCCAACCTCTATCTCATGTATGACTTTCTCGAGACTGCCCGGGAGCGCTTCAGCGTCGGCGGCGGGGCTTTCTACACCGGTGAGCGATTCACCAGCGAAAGCAACAACGTGACCCTGGACAGCTACACCACTGTGGACCTGACAGCCCAGTATGAGTGGATGGTCGGCGATACCCGCCTGGAGCTGCAGGGCGGCGTAAAGAACCTCTTCAATGAGGAGTACTTCGCCGGTGGCTTCGGCAACGGCATTGCCTTCCGCGGCGAACCGATGACGCTCTACACCACCCTGAAGGCCAACTTCTAAACGTGATGGAAGCGATCACCGCCTCGGTCGGTCTGCGTCGTCACCCCCGGGTCGTGGCCCTGGCATCATTGCTGGGGCTTTTCCTGGTGGCGGCGCTGTTGAGCCTGCGGATCGGCTCAGTGTCGCTGGATACGGCCACCGTTCTCGCGGCGCTCTTTGCCTACGACGGCTCCGATGCCCATGCCATCGTACGCCACCTGCGCCTGCCGCGCACCGTGCTGGGCATGACCGTCGGCGCGGCCCTGGCCGTCGCCGGCGCCATCATGCAGGCGGTGACCCGCAACCCGTTGGCGTCGCCCACCATCTTCGGCCTCAACGCCGGGGCGATCTTCGCCGTGGTGGTGGCGATCTTCCTGCTGGGCATTGCCGAGCCCGCTGCCTACGTCTGGTTTGCCTTTGTCGGGGCGCTGGTGGCGGTCGGCATGGTGTTCATGGTGGCATCTGCCGGACCGGGCGGGGCCACCCCGGTGAAGCTGGCACTGGCCGGCACCGTGGTCAGTGCGCTGCTCTCCAGCTGGGTGAGCGGCATCCTGGTGTTCGACCAGGGCACCCTGGACGCCGCCCGCTTCTGGCTGGCCGGCGCCCTGGGCGGGCGCACCCTGGAGGCCTTCGTGCCGGTGGCGCCGCTCATGGGGCTGGCGCTGGTGGTGGGCGTGGGCCTGGGGCGTTCGCTGAATGCGGCGGGGCTGGGCCGCGATGTCGCCGTCGCCCTTGGCCAGCAGCCACGCAAGCTGTTGGCGGTCGCCACCGTGACCGTGGTGCTGTTGGCGGCTGGGGCGGTCGCCTGTGCCGGGCCCATCGGCTTCGTCGGGCTCGCCGTCCCCCATGTGGTGCGCGGCATCATGGGGCCGGACTACCGCTGGATTCTCCCGGCCTGTGTGCCGGCCGGCGCCGCGCTGCTGCTCCTGGCAGACGTGCTGGGGCGAGTGATTGCCGCGCCCGGCGAGATCGAGGCGGGGGTGATCACCACCATCATTGGCGCTCCCATACTGATCCATATCGTGCGCCAGGCACGCCTGGCGAGGGCCTGACCATGTCCCGTTTGACGCTTCGCCTGCGCCGCCCCGTCGCCCTGTCATGGCGCCTCGAGCGGCGAGTGCTGATCCTCGCGCTGCTGGCGCTTGGCGCCCTGCTGGCCGGCACCGTGGCGGCCCTCTCCTTGGGCTCCTACCCCCTGCCGCTTCATGAAGTGCTCCATTCGCTGCTGGCCCAGGCGCCGTCTCCCCTGGCCGATCTGATCGTCAATGAGCTGCGTGCCCCGCGGGTAATGGCCGCGCTGCTGGTGGGCGCGGCGCTGGGCGTGTCGGGAGCGATATTCCAGGATCTGGTACGCAACCCCCTGGTGGCGCCTGACATCATCGGCGTCAATGCCGGCGCGGGCCTGGCCGCAGTGCTGGTGATTGCCGGCGGCGCGCCCCTGGTCTCGGTGCCCGTGGCGGCACTGGGCGGTGCGCTCGTCAGCGCCTTCGCCGTTTACGGTATTGCCTGGCGCCGGGGCGTGAGCGGTGCGCGCCTGGTACTGGTGGGTATCGGTCTCAATGCCCTATTGGCGGGGCTGACCACCCTGGTGATCCTGAGCACGCCGGTGGAGCAGGTCACCCCGGCCGTGGTCTGGCTCGCCGGCACCCTGGCCTTGTCGGACTGGCAGCAGGTCAGGGTCACGGCCGGCGGCGGAGGGGTGCTGCTGCTTTACACCCTGCTGCTGTGGCCACGCCTGCGGGTGCTGGAACTGGGTGATGACGGCGCCCGCGCCCTGGGGGTGCGGGCAGAGCGCGACCGGGCGCTGCTGCTGGCCTGCGGTGCCGGGCTGGCGGGGCTGGCGGTGGCCGTTGCCGGCCCCTTGGCCTTTGTCGCTTTGGTGGTGCCCCACCTGACCCGTCTGCTGGTCGGCCCTCTGAGCGGCGGCGGCGTGGTGCTGGCGGCCCTGATGGGGGCGCTGCTGGTATTGGGCTCGGATCTCGCCGGCCAGCACCTGCTGGCGCCGGCCACCCTGCCGGTGGGCCTGGTGACCGCCAGCATCGGCGCTCCCTTTTTCCTGTTTCTGCTCTACCGGATGAACCGCCATGGCTGACTGCGCTGACCTGCGTGCCGAGCGGCTCAGCCTGGGCTATGACGAGCGTACCGTCATGACCGGGCTGGACCTTGCCATACCGGCACACAAAGTAACCGCCATCGTGGGGCCCAACGCCTGCGGCAAGTCGACCCTGCTGCGGGCGCTGGCGCGGCTGCTTCGGCCTCGCCAAGGGGCCGTGCTGCTCGACGGTAAACCCCTGCATCAAATACCCACCCGCCGCCTGGCCCAGCGCCTGGGCCTGCTGCCCCAGGCGCCCAATGCTCCCGAAGGGCTAACCGTGGAAGACCTGGTCAGCCGCGGCCGCTTTCCCCACCAGCGGCTGTTCGACTACTGGAGCCCAGAGGATGAGCAGGCCGTGGACGAGGCCCTGACGCAGACGGCGCTGAGCGCGCTGCGCCAGCAGCGCCTCGATGCGCTCTCCGGGGGCCAGCGCCAGCGGGCCTGGATTGCCATGGCCCTGGCCCAGCAGACCGACCTGCTGCTGCTCGACGAGCCGACGACCTTCCTGGATATCGCCCACCGCCTGGAAGTACTGGAGCTGTTGCGTAGGCTCAATCGGGAGCGGCAGTGCACGGTGGTGATGGTGGTGCACGAGCTCAACGAGGCGGTGCGCTATGCCGACCATCTGGTGGCCATGCGCGATGGCGCCATCGTCGCCGAGGGGCCGCCCGCCGAGGTGGTCACCGCCGATCTGGTGGAGCGGGTCTTCGGTATCGTGAGCCGCATCATTCCCGACCCGGTCACCGGGCTGCCGCTGGTGGTTCCCGAGGCCAGCCAGGAGGCACCCCCCACGCTGAGGAGGGCGTGACCATGGTCCCCCATCCCTTGCGCGAGATCCTCGCCACGGCCAATCGACACGAGCGCTGGCTGCCAGTGATCCTGGCCGAGATCGACCATGAGCAAAGCCTGGCGACCCTGGTGAACGACAGGGAGCGCCTGCTGAACTGGGCGAGCGCGGTGGGTGACCGCCTGGGAGCCGAGGATGCGAGAGTCGGTCCAACCCTGCTGTTCGAGAGCCTGGTGGGCCTGACGGCACTGGCGCTGATCGGCCCCTATTTCATGGCTCGGCGGCTTCCCCTGGCGGGCGTGGCGCAGATCGAGCCGCGGTTCGACCCTGGCAATCGGCCCGAGGAGCTGCGCCTGGCGCCGGGGCCGTTTGCCTGTCTGCCCGAGGACAAGGCGGCCGACCATCCGCTGGCCATCCCCGTGGCGTCGTCCGGGGAACTGTTCGCCCGCCTGCGGGAGCAGCTTATCGTGGTCAGCGAACCGTTGGTCCAGGCGATGGCGCGGCCGGCACGACGCGGGCTGCGTACCCAGTGGCGCGGGGTGAGCGACAGGGTCACCAATGCTGCCTGGTATGCCGGCATCCAGGCCGGGGATGAAACAGCCGGCATGGCCCTGGCCGAGGCACTCTGCGACGGCCGCGAGCCGCTGCTTGGCCGGCCCAATTTTCGTTCCTTCGACTATGAGGGGATCACCCATACCCACCGGGTCCGCAACACCTGCTGCCAGCATTTCCGCTTGCCCACCGGACGGCTCTGCTTTACCTGCCCGCTGACCAAGGCCAAGGATCGGGATCAGTTCTGGCGGGCACGCTACGACGAAAGGAAGACAAGATGAGAGCCTGGCTGTTGACAGTGCTACTGCTCGCCATGGGAGCCGTTCAGGCGAGCGAGTGGCCGCGGGTGATCGTGCATTTGCAGGGCGACACCGAGCTGACTGCCCCGCCGCAGCGGGTGGTCGCCCTGGATCCGACCGTGACCGACCATCTGCTTGCCCTGGGGCTGCCGCCGATCGGCTCTTTGACGTATGGCCTGGCGAGGCCTGACAGCCGCGACGCCTGGCCACCGGCCATTGCTGAGCAGGCAGTGGAAGCCAGCATTGCCCGGGTGGGTACCCCGGGCAATCTGGATCTGGAGGCCATCGCGGCGCTGGAGCCCGACCTGGTGTTGGCGTCCGGCTATGTCGGACAGAGTACTTACAACACTCTTACACGGATCGCACCCACGGTAATCATCGAATCGGAGCGGCATTTTCGGAGCGACCTGCACCAGATCGCTGTTGCCGTGGGACGGGAGCAAGAGGCCGAGGCCGTGCTCGAGCGCTATGCCAAGCGGGTGGCGGCGATGCGGGCCCGCCTCGGGGGAGAGCGGGTCGCCATCGTTCGGCCGCGCCAGCAGTCGGTGTGGATGTACGGGCCGTCCTCCAATGCCGGCCGTCTGCTGACAGAAGCCGGCATCAACGTGAAGGCGGTACCGGACGGGGCCTCCATCACCTCGGATCCTCCGGGGGCTATCGGTGAGCTCTCTCTCGAACGTGTGTCTGCCATCGATGCCCCGCATCTGTTTGTCATTCTCTATAACCTCGACCATCACGCGGGGCTAGAAGGCTACCTGCAGGGACCGATGTGGCAACGCCTGCCGGCGGTACAGCAGGGCAACGTCCATGGCGTCGAAGGCATCGCCTGGACCAACCACGGACCCATCGGTGCCCTCAGGATGCTGGAGGAGGCGGCAGCCGCCCTGGAGGGGGGCCAACCCTGAGTTATCGCCTTTCGGGGGCCGGCGACGCTGCTAGGAAGGCTCGCCCGCACCCGCAGGCGCCCTCAGCGTCGGGTGAAGTAGTCGCCCAGGGCCTCGAGCACCCGTTCGATGGCGTCGTCGTCGAGGTCGCGATGGACCACCAGGCGGGTGGCGTAGAGCAGCTCGACGAGGATCCCACGCTCGGCGAGCCAGGCGTGCAGCGGGGCGAGATGCCGCTCGGGCACGCGCAGGAACACCATGTTGGTGGCCTGGTAGGCCACCTCGAGCTCGGGGAGCGCGCGGATTCCCTCGGCCAGGCGTGCGGCGCGGCGATGGTCACAGGCGAGGTCGGCCACGTGGTGGTCCAGCGCATGGTGGCAGGCGGCGGCGATGATCCCGGACTGGCGCATGCCGCCACCGAGCACCTTGCGCCAGCGCCGGGCGCTGTCGATCAGCTCGCGGGAGCCCGCCAGGGCCGAGCCCACCGGGGCACCGAGCCCCTTGGAGAAGCACAACGAGACCGTGTCGAAGGGGGCGCAGAGCGCGGCCAGCGGGGTGTCGGCGGCCACCGCGGCGTTGAACAGCCGGGCGCCATCCAGGTGGGTCGCCAGGCCGTGCTCCCGGGCCAGTTCGGTGGCCGCCGCCACGTAGGCGGGGTCGAGCACGCGCCCGCCGATGGTGTTCTCCAGCGCCAGCAGGCGGGTGCGAGCGAAGTGGAAGTCGTCGGGCTTGATGGCGGCGCGCAGGCGCGACAGCGGCAGGGAGCCGTCCTCGGCGTGCTCCACCGGCTGGGGCTGGATGCCGCCGAGTACCGCGGCGCCGCCGCCCTCGTACTTGTAGGTGTGGGCCTGCTGGCCGGCAAGGTACTCGTCGCCGCGCTGGCAGTGGGCGAGCAGGGCGGCCAGGTTGCTCTGGGTACCGCTGGGGAAGAGCAGGGCGGCGGCCTTGCCGGCGCGCTCGGCCACGGCGGCCTCGAAGCGCACCACGCTGGGGTCGTCGCCCCAGACGTCGTCGCCCACCGGGGCGGCGTGCATGGCGTCGCGCATGGCGGCGCTGGGGCGGGTGACGGTGTCGCTGCGCAGGTCGATCATCGGCGCCTCCTGGGTAACGGGCGGTGGGTCAGTGGCGCTCGGGATGGCTCGGCAGGGGCCGCGCGTGGCACTCGGCCGGCAGGCGGGCCAGGGGCGCCTGGCGGAAGTAGCGGCCGAGCAGCGTGAACAGCGCCGGATAGGCATCATGCAACAGGTCGGGGGCGGTGAAGAAGGCCTCGCAGCACACCGCGAAGCACTCGCCGGGGTGGGTGGCGGCGTAGTCGTCGATGGGGGTGGCCTCGCCGCGCTCGAGGTGGGCCTTCAGGTCCTCCCACACCGCCATGAACGTGCGGTGCCACTCCCGCGGGTCGATCTCGGCGGGCAGCGGCGGGAAGCCGTCGACGTCCAGCGAGTTGCCCAGGTCCAGCTTGTGGGCGAACTCGTGGATCAGCACGTTGAAGCCCGTGAAGTCGCCGCTCTCCATCAGATCGGGGAAGGCCACCACCACCGGTCCCTGGTGGGAGGTCTCGCCGGCGCGCTCGTCGTCGTACTCGTGCATCACGCCGAACTCGTCCATCTCCTCCACCCGGCGCTGGAAGGCGTCCGGCAGCACCAGCACCTCGTGGACGTTGGCGAAGGCTTCCTGGTGCTCGTCGTCGTGCCAGCCCAGGGTGAGCAGGCAGGCCTGGGCGGCCAGCGCCAGCCGGGCGGGCAGGTCGAAGGGGGTGGCCTCGGCGAGCTCGGGGTGCAGGGTGACCCGCTTGGCGTGCAGGAAGCGCCAGGCGCGCCGCCCCAGGCGTTCGGCCTCCTCCTCGGCGAGGGCGGCGAGCAGCGGCACGCGCCCGCGGGCCTCGGCCCAGGCCTGATCGGGGAAGGGGTGATTCGCCGCGAAGCGCTGCTCGCGCCAGCGTTTCAGGCGCCCCAGCATCGGCTCAGCCCTCGTCGAGGTCCGCCCCGGACTTCCACGACCAGTCGCGCCAGCGCAGGTCGAAGAGGTCCTTGCGGCGGTCCTTGAGGTTGGTCACCGAGCCCTCGTTGCGCACCATGGTCAGCCGCGTCAGGTCGAGGTCCGAGAACATGATCATCTCGGTGTTGGGGGTGGTCTCGGAGAGCACGGCATCGTGGGGGAAGGCGAAGTCCGAGGGCGAGAAGACCGACGACTGGGCGTACTGGATCTCCATGTTCTCGATGGAGGGCACGTTGCCCACGCTGCCGCACAGCACCACGTAGCACTCGTTCTCGATGGCCCGGGCCTGGGCGCAGTGGCGTACCCGCAGGTAGCCATTCTTGGTGTCGGTCCAGAAGGGCACGAAGAGGATGTCCATCTCCTGATCGGCCAGCAGCCGCGGCAGCTCCGGGAACTCCACGTCGTAACAGATCAGGATGCCGATGCGCCCGGCGTCGGTGTCGAACACCTGCAGGTCGTCGCCGCCCTCGATCACCCAGTCGCGGCGCTCCTGGGGAGTGATGTGCAGCTTGGCCTGGCGCTCCAGGGTGCCGTCGCGGTGGCAGAGGTAGGAGACGTTGTAGAGGCGCTCGTCCTTGCCCACCTCGATCATCGAGCCGGCGATGATGTTGATGTTGCAGGAGACCGCCATGCGCGAGAGCTCGGTCTTGAACTGCTCGCTGAAGCTGGCCAGGAAGCGGATGGCGGCCATCTGGTCCTGCTGGGCGGCGCGGTCCTGGAGGCCCATCAGCGGGGCGTTGAACAGCTCCGGGAAGACCGCGAAGTCGCTCTTGTAGTCGGAGAGGGCGTCGACGAAGTACTCCACCTGCTGCAGCACCGCCTCCACGGAGTCGAACTCGCGCATCTGCCACTGCACGGCACCCACCCGGACCTGGGTCTTGCGGGTGTCGAGCACCAGCTCGGCGGGTTCGTAGAGGAAGTTGTTCCACTCCAGCAGGGTGGCGTAGCCCTGGGAGCGCTCGTCCTCGGGGAGGTAGTCCCGCAGCAGGCGCTTGACCTGGAAGTCGTTGGCCAGCTGGAAGGAGAGGATGGGGTCGTGGATCTCCTTGCGCGCCACCCGGTCGATGTACTGGGTGGGGGTGAGCTCCTCGGCGTGCTGGTGGTACTGGGGGATGCGCCCGCCGGCGAGGATCGCTCGCAGGTTGAGCGAGCGGCACAGCTCCTTGCGGGCGTCGTAGAGGCGCCGGCCCAGGCGGTAGCCGCGGTAGTCGGGGTGAATCAGTACGTCCAGCCCGTACATGGCGTCGCCCTCGGGGTCGTCGAGGATCACCTCGCGCTTGCCGATCAGGTCGTCGTACTTGTGCGGGTTGGTGAACTCGTCGTAGTCGACCCGCACGGACAGGGCGATGCCCACCAGGCGACCGTCGTCCTCGATGGCGATCTGGCCGTCGGGGAAGGACTCGATCAGCTTCTCGATGGTGTGCCGCGACCAGGCCCCGCCGATGTCGTGGTAGACCGCGTCCATCAGCGACTCGAGCTGGGGGTAGTCGTCCAGCGTCAGGTTGCGAAGCGTGAGGTGGAGGTCGTCGAGGGACATGGCGCATCCTTGGTCGGCCAGGGGCAGAGCGGAAAGTCTAGCACGCTCGCCCGGCCCTCCTGCGAGCCGTCCGTTCACCGTGGGGCTGGGGACCTCCTTTGCGCCGGGGACCGGCGTCAACTGGGCCACCATCAGCGCCTGCCACCCTGCTCAGCATCGCGCCACTGCTGGTCGCTTTTCGGCTTTTCCAGCGCCAGTTCGTGCAGTCGTTCCTCAGGGCGGGGATTCGCTGAGAAAGGTCGATTGACTACCCTTGGGGTGAACACATGATCCAAGGGGAGCTGCCATGGCTCAAGGACAGTCGGCAGGGCAGGACAATCGCGCTCGGCTTTACCGCATGGTCATGGAGGAGCACCTTTGCCCCTTCGGACTGAAGAGCAAGGATCTGCTGGAGCGCAAGGGGTTCGATGTCGAGGATCACCACCTGACCACGCGGGAGGAGACGGAGGCCTTCATGCAGGAGCAAGGGGTGGAGACGACACCCCAAGCGTTCATCGATGGCCGGCGCATCGGCGGTTACGACGAGCTGCGGGAATATTTCGGCCTGGACTCGCCGGACGAGGACGAGACCACCTACCAGCCGGTGATCGCGCTGTTTGCGACGGCTCTGCTGATGGGGTTTGCCGTCAGCTGGACCGCCACCGGCTCTCTTCTGAGCTCCCGGATGCCGGAGTATTTCGTGGCTATCGCCATGGCCCTGCTGGGGCTGCAGAAGCTCAAGGACGTGGAGGGCTTCAGCACGATGTTCCTCAACTACGATCTCCTGGCCCAGCGCCAGGTGCGCTACGGCTACGTTTATCCCTATGCCGAGACGCTGGCGGGCATCCTGATGCTGGCGGGTGCCCTGGTGTGGCTGGCCGCGCCCATGGCGCTGTTCATCGGTACGGTGGGTGCCGTCTCGGTCTTCAAGGCCGTCTACCTCGACAAGCGTGAGCTAAAGTGCGCCTGTGTGGGCGGCGACAGCAAGGTGCCGCTGGGTTTCGTGTCGCTGACCGAGAACCTGATCATGGTCGGCATGGGCCTCTGGATGCCGTTGCGCCTTTACGTTCTCTAGGGCCGTTAGCTGTGATCTATCGTCGATTGCGAAGCGAAGGCGTTCGCAATTGAGGTGCATAATATCGAACTTCATAAGGGGCTCGGCGTCCTGCATGCCAGTGGCTTTGTCAGCGTCTGGGCCATGATCACCCCGGCCAGTATCAGCGCGCCGCCCAGGAAGTGGAACAGCGCCATGCGCTCGCCCAGGGCGAGCATGGCGATGATGGCGCTGAACAGCGGCATCAGGTTGATGAAGATGCTCGCCTGGCTGGCGCCGATCCGGCGGATGGCGAGCATCCACAGGAAGGTGGTGACGATGGAGGCAGGGATGCCGGCGTACACGATCAGCCCGACATTGCCCGCATCCACCGGCGTCATCGGCCCCAGCAGGTAGGGCGGGAGCAGGAAGAGCACCGCGAAGATCACCTGGGCATAGAGCACCACCCAGGGCGGCAGATCCAGCGGCCAGCGCCTGAGCATCACGCCGTAGAGGGCGTAGCAGGTGGCGGCCACCAGCATCAGCGCATCGCCCACCGCGACCTCCAGGTCGAGTAGGGAAGCGGGGTTGCCGCGACCCAGCAGCACCAGCACGCCGACCAGGGCCGCACCGCCGCCCAGGGTGCCGCCGAGCGTCGGTGCCTCCCGCAGGATCAGGGCGCTGAGCAGTACGGTGAGCAGCGGCACCAGGGCGGCCAGGATACCCATGTTGGTGGCGCTGGTGGTTTCGGCCGCCACGTAGGCGAGCCCCTGCCACAGTCCCATGCCCAGCAGGCCCAGCACGGCGAGCTTCGGCCACTCGCGACGGATCGTCGCCCGATGCTGCCAGGCCGCCGGGGCCAGAAAAGGGGTGAGCACCGCGAGCGCCAGCACCCAGCGCAGGAAGGCGATGCTGCTCGGTGCGATGGCGCCGACGGTGAGCTGGTTGATGGTCATGTTGCCCGACCAGATCAGCACGGCGCCGAGCGGGGGCAGGAAGTGCAGGGGAGACATCGCGGTTCCGTATCCGTTGAAAACCGGCCGGTCATGGCCAGGGGAGTCGAAGGGGCACATGGTAGACTGAACCTGTTCCTCATTCCCATCGCGCGAGGCCGTTTCCCATGAACGACTCCAGGGATCCTGACGATCCCGGCATGACTTCCCCCCCATGCCGAGACCAGTGACATGCAGACCGACTATGTCGTCGGTCAGGACAACATCGAGGGGCAGTTGGGGCCTATCGGGTTCGACATCCACAACCGGGTGTTCGTCGTCTCGGCGCTGACCTCGGTGGTATTCATCCTGCTCACCCTGCTGTTTCCCGAGCGGGCGGGAAGTCTCTTCCAGTCCATCGTCGGCTTCTCGACCGGCAGCCTGGACTGGTACTTCATGATCGTCTTGGACTTCTTCATCCTGTTCTGCGTGGCGCTGGTACTGTTGCCTTATGGCTCGGTGCGGCTGGGTGGCCCCGACGCCCGGCCCGAGTACGGCTACCTCTCCTGGTTCTCGATGCTGTTCGCCGCGGGCATCGGCATCGGGCTTCTGTTCTTCGGGGTGCTGCCGGTCTATCACGCCAACGTCTCGCTCCCCCTGGGGGTGACGTCCCCCTTCGGCGGCGACGGGGAGCTCGACACCGCGGCGATCGCCGACGCCAGCGCCCTGGGGCTTGCCGGCACTTACCTGCACTGGGGGCTGCACGGCTGGGCCGTCTATGTGGTGATGGCGCTGGCCCTCTTTACCTACAACAAGGGGCTGCCGTTCTCCATCCGCTCGGCCTTCTTCCCGATCCTCGGTGACCGTGTGTGGGGCTGGTGGGGACACGTGATCGATATCCTGGCGGTCTTCTCGACCCTGTTCGGGCTAGCCACTTCCCTGGGACTCGGCGCGCAGCAGGCCAACGCGGGCATGAACTTCGTGTTCGGCCTGGAGGTCAGCACCAGCTTCCAGGTCATCACCATCATCCTGGTGACTGCCGTGGCGATGGTCTCGGTGTGGCGTGGCCTCGATGGCGGCGTCAAGAAGCTCTCCGAGATCAACATGGTGCTGGCCGTGCTGTTCTTCCTGTTCGCCTGCCCGACCCTGCTGGCCCTGAGCGGCTTCTGGACGGGGCTCGTGACCTATGTGACGGACTTCATCCCGCTGTCGGCGCCCTTCGGCCGGGAAGATGACGCCTTCCGCGAGGCCTGGACCATCTTCTACTGGGCCTGGTGGATCAGCTGGGCGCCCTTCGTGGGTATGTTCATCGCGCGGGTGTCCCGCGGGCGCACGGTGCGGGAGTTCATCGTGTCGGTGCCTGGTCAAGGAGTACGTGATCGACAACTACAGCCCGGAGCTGTCGCTGTTCGGGATGCTCAAGGAGTTGCCGCTGACCGGGCTGATGTCCACCCTGGCCATCTTCCTGGCGCTGGTCTTCTTCGTCACCTCCTCGGATTCCGGCTCGCTGGTGATCGATACCATCACCGCCGGCGGCAAGATCGACGCGCCGCGCACGCAGCGCATGTTCTGGGCGGCGGTGGAGGGGTTGATCGCCATCGTGCTGTTGCTCGGGGGCGGCCTCTCGGCGCTGCAGGCCGGGGTCACCGCGACGGCGATCCCGTTCTCGGTGGTGATGCTGCTGATGTGCTACACCATCGTCCGGGCACTCGACGGCGAACTGCGGCGACATCGCGGCGGATAGGCCGGGTGGCTGGCAGGGCGCCTCTCAGGCCCGGCGCACAGACGACACAGGCCCCACCGAGGTGGGGCCTGTGTCGTTACCGCGTCCGGGAAGGCTCGGGCGAAAGGGGGCGCCTCAGGCGATGGCGGCGACGCCGGCGCGGGCGATCTGCACGTCCTGGTCGGGCTTGACGCCGGAGATGCCCACGGTGCCGGCGACCTCGCCGTCCACCAGCACCGGCACGCCGCCGGCCAGCAGCGACTGCATGGGGGCGGTGACGAAGGCGGTGCGGCCGCCGTTGATCATCTCCTCGAAGGCCTGGGTCTCGCGACGGCCGATGGCGGCGTTGCGCGCCTTCTGGGCGGCCACCTCGGCGCTGAAGGGCGGGGCGGCGTCCAGGCGGCGCAGGCCGAGCAGGTGGCCGCCGTCGTCGGCCACGGCGATGGTCACGGCCCAGGCGTTGGCCTCGGCCTCCTGCTGGGCGGCATCGAGGATGGCGTTGACGTCGGTCAGGGTCAGGGCAGGCTTGGTCTTCATGGTTCTCTCCTTTCAGGGGGTCAGGGCTTCGTCGACGATCTCGATCCAGTGGCGAACGGGCGTGCGGTTGGCGCCGGCCAGGTGCGTCTGGCAGCCGATGTTGGCGGTGACGATCACCTCGGGATTGCCGGCCTCGAGGTTGTCCAGCTTGTTGTCGCGCAG
This sequence comes from Halomonas sp., assembly GCA_046540755.1. Classification (GTDB taxonomy): domain Bacteria; phylum Pseudomonadota; class Gammaproteobacteria; order Pseudomonadales; family Halomonadaceae; genus Halomonas. The sequence continues at coordinate 45,975 of JBKHEO010000004.1, forward strand.
CTGCTTCGAGAGCTCGGGCTGGGTGATGGAGTAGGTGCCTGCGGAGCCGCAGCAGAGGTGGGCGTCGGCCACCGGGGTCAGCGCGAAGCCGAGCCTCGTCAGCACGCCCTCCACGGCGCCGCCGAGCCTCTGGGCATGCTGCAGGGTGCAGGGGCAGTGGAAGGCGAGCCGGCGGCCCTGCTTCACCTGGAGGTCGTCGAGGGCCTCGTCGCGCAGCACCTCGACCAGGTCCTTCGCCAGCTCGCTCACCCGGGCGGCCTTGTCGGCGTAGTCGGGGTCGTCGGCCAGTATCTCGGCATACTCCTTGACGAAGGCGCCGCAGCCGCTGGCGGTCTGCACGATGGCTTCGGCCCCGGCCTCGATATGGGGCCACCAGGCGTCGATGTTGGCCCGCGCCCGGGCGCGCCCCTCGTCCTGGGCATTCAAGTGGAAATCGATGGCCCCACAGCAGCCGGCTTCGGCCACCGGGGTCAGGCCGATGCCGAGGCGGTCGAGCACCCGGGCGGTGGCGGCGTTGGTGTTGGGCGAGAGGCCCGGCTGCACGCAGCCCTCCAGAATCAACATCCGTCGGGCGTGCTGCTTGCCCTCGGGGCGCTGGCCGGCATCCACCGGGGCCGGGGGCATCTTGTCGCGGAGTGCGCCCGGCACCAGCGGCTTGAAGGTCAGCCCCAGCTTGAGCAGCACCTGGAAGCGCTTGGGCTCCACCAGCGCCTTGCGCAGGCCGAAGCGCAGCGCGCGCTCGGCGGGCTTGCGGGGCACCCGGCGCTCGATCTCGGCGCGGCCGATGTCGAGCAGCTTGTGGTACTCCACCCCCGAGGGGCAGGTGGTCTCGCAGTTGCGGCAGGTCAGGCAGCGGTCGAGGTGAAGCCGGGTCTCCTCGGTCACCTTGTCGCTGCCCTCGGGGGCCTCGAGCATCTCCTTCATCAGGTAGATGCGCCCGCGCGGGCCGTCGCGCTCGTCACCCAGCAGCTGGTAGGTGGGGCAGGTGGCGTTGCAGAAGCCGCAGTGCACGCAGGTGCGCAGCACCCGATCGGCCTCGCGGATATGCGGCTTCTGGAGGTCTTCCGCGGTGAAGTGCGTCTGCATGGTGGCGTCTCCCCGTGTCTCAGAATGCCGCGTAGAGCCGGCCCGGGTTGAAGATCCCCTTGGGGTCCAGCTGGGTCTTGAGGTTGCGGTGGTACTTCTCGACCACCGGTTCGAGCGGGGTGAAGGGGGCATCCACCGTCGTGCCGCCGGCGCCTCGCCAGCAGGTGGCGTGGCCACCGGCCCGGCGCGCCACCGCGCGGATCGTCTCGTCATCGGCGTCGCTGCGCACCCAGCGCTGGGTGCCGGCCCAGTCGTAGAGCATGTCGGTCTCGGCGGTCACGCCCGGGATCTCGAGAGCCGGGGTATGGTGGGGCAGCGAGAGCCGCCACAGCGCTCTGGGGTCCTCGGCGCTGAAGAAGTCCAGCCGCTGCTCGCGCAGGGCGTCCCAGAAGCCCTCGAGCAGCTCGTCACCGCCCAGGCGCTCGGCGGTGGCCGCCACCGAGCTGGGGCCGCCCTCCAGGCGCAGGTGCAGGGCGCCCTCGAGCCAGGCGGCGGCGGTGATGGGAAGCGGCTGGCGGCCCCACTCGGCGAGCCGCTCCAGGGCGTCGGCCAGCGGCATGTCGAGGTGCAGGCTGCGGCTGGCGCCGGGCAGCGGCAGCACCTTCATCGAGACCTCGGTGATCAGCCCCAGGGTGCCCTGGGCACCCACCATCAGGCGCGAGAGGTCATAGCCGGCGACGTTCTTCATCACCTGGCCGCCGAAGCGCTGCTCGCTGCCCTGGCGCATGATGATGCGGGTGCCCAGCACGAAGTCGCGCACGCTGCCGGCCCAGGGGCGGCGCGGGCCGGAGAGGCCGGTGGCGATCATGCCGCCCACGGTGGCGTTGTCGCCGAAGTGGGGCGGCTCGCAGGGCAGCATCTGCCCCTGGGCGGCCAGTACCGCCTCGAGCTCACGAAGTGGCGTGCCGGCGCGCACCGAGACGATCAGCTCCACCGGGTCGTACTCGGTGATGCCGCGGTGCTCGCGGGTCGAGAGCGCCTCGCCCTCGACGGGGCGGCCGTAGAAGGCCTTGGTGTCGCCGCCGACGAGGCGCAGCGGGGTGCCCTCGGCCTCGGCGCGGCGGATGCGATCGGCCAGCGCCTCGCTGGCGTCATGGCTCGGGATGTCGTTCATGGTCACCATGTCGTCCTGTCTCTCGGCCTGTCTCTTGCTCAGCTCTCAGGCGTGGGTCGGCGCGGGCGCGTCGCCGGCGCTCTTGGTCAGGCGGAACTCGGAGCAGCGCGCCGGCGTGGGGATGTTCTTGCCCGGGTTGAGCAGCCCCTGCGGGTCGAAGGCCGCCTTGGCGGCGCGGAAGGTGACAAGCTCGGCCGGGCTGAACTGCACGCACATCTGGTGGATCTTCTCGCGTCCCACGCCGTGCTCGCCGGTGATGGTGCCGCCCACCTCGACGCAGAGCTCGAGGATGCGACCGCCGAGCGCCTCGGCGCGCTCGAATTCGCCGGGCTGGTTGGCATCGAAGAGGATCAGCGGGTGCATGTTGCCGTCGCCGGCGTGGAAGACGTTGGCCACGCGCAGGCCGTACTCCTCGCCGAGATCGCCGATGCCCTTGAGTACCCGGGCCAGCTCGCGGCGCGGGATGGTGCCGTCCATGCAGTAGTAGTCCGGCGACATGCGGCCCACCGCGGGGAAGGCGTTCTTGCGCCCGGCCCAGAACAGCGCTCGCTCGGCCTCGTCGCGGGCCTGCTGGATGTCGGTGGCGCCGGCCTGCTCCAGCACGCGGCGCACGGTCTGGCAGTCGTCGTCGACGTCGGCCTCGACGCCGTCCAGCTCGCAGAGCAGGATCGCCTCGGCCTCCACCGGGTAGCCGGCGCCGATGAAGTCCTCGGCGGCGCGGATCGCCAGGTTGTCCATCATCTCCAGCCCCCCGGGGATGATGCCGGCGGCGATGATGGCGCCCACGGCGTCGCCAGCCTTCTCGATGTCGTCGAAGCTGGCCATCAGCACCTTGGCGGTCTCGGGCTTGGGCAGCAGCTTGACGGTGATTTCGGTGACCACCCCGAGCATGCCCTCGGAGCCGTTGAACAGCGCCAGCAGGTCGAAGCCGGGGGCGTCCAGGGCGTCGGAGCCCAGGGTCATGCGCTCGCCCTCGATGGTCAGCACCTCGACCCTGATGACGTTGTGGACGGTGAGGCCGTACTTGAGGCAGTGCACCCCGCCGGCATTCTCGGCCACGTTGCCACCGATGGAGCAGGCGATCTGGGAGGAGGGGTCCGGGGCGTAGTAGAGCCCGTAGGGGGCGGCCGCCTCGGAGATCGCCAGGTTGCGCACCCCGGGCTGGACCCTCGCGGTGCGCGCATCGGGGTCGATTTCGAGGATGCGGTTGAAGCGCGACAGCACCAGCAGCACACCGTGCTCCAGGGGCATGGCGCCGCCGGAGAGGCCGGTGCCGGCGCCGCGGGTGACCACCGGCACGCCCAGGGCGTGGCAGCGCTTGAGCAGGGTCTCGACCTGCTCGAGGGTCTCGGGCAGGGCGACCAGCATGGGCAGGGCGCGGTAGGCGGAGAGGCCGTCGCACTCGAAGGGGCGCAGGTCCTCCTCGCGATGCAGCAGGGTCATGCCGGGCAGGGCCTGGCGCAGGTCGGCCAGCACCTCGGGCTGGGCGATGCGGGGCGGCTCGCCATCGAGCCGGGCGTCATACTGGGTGTTCATGCGGACTCCCCATGCGTCTCGTCAGGGCGGAACGGCCGGTCGCGGCGCGCCCCGGTCACGGCGGAGGGCGCGCCTGGCGGCACAACTGGCCACTATCGTGGCAGTACTGGCGCTGCTGTCCAGTCTGTGGTGCACTGGTCAGACCAGTAATTGGTCTACTATTTGGAAGTATTTTCCAGTGTATGCTCCAAGCCTAACCGCGCGTCGCCCGGACCGCCACCGTGGCGATGCCCCCTGTGCGAGGAGGAGCCCATGACGCCAAGCCACGACGACGCCTACGGCGGCCGGCGCACGCCGGAGGGGGTTGCCGCGCGCCTCGAGCGCCTGATCCTGGACGGCACCTTCCGCACCGGGCAGCTGCTGCCCTCCGAGCGCCGGCTGTGCGAGCGGTTGGGGGTGTCGCGCGCCTCGCTGCGCGAGGGGCTGCGTATCCTGCGCAGCAAGGGCATCATCGAGACCCGTCAGGGGCGCGGCTCCACCGTGGCCTCGCTGCTGCCGGCCCGGGAGCAGAGCCCGTTGATGCACCTCTTCCGCGACCATCCGCGCACCCTCTTCGACCTGCTCGAGGTGCGCGCCCTGCTCGAGGGCGAGTCGGCGCGGCTGGCCGCCAGTCGCGGCAACCCCGCGGACCGGGTGCTGATCACCCGGCGCTACCGGGAGATGGCCGACTACGTGGCGAGCGCCGAGCCCATCGACGTGGAGCGCCTGGCGCGCCTCGACCACGCCTTCCACCTGGCGATCTCCCAGGCCTCCCACAACCCGGTGCTGGTGCACACCCTGCAGAGCCTGACCGACCTGCTGCTCAGCTCGGTGTTCGCCTCGGTGAAGAACCTCTACCACCGCCCCGAGCCCCGGGAGATGATCAATCGCCAGCATGCCAGGCTCCACGACGCCGTGGTCAAGGGCAAGCCGGAGCTGGCCCGCCGCGTGTCGCTGGAGCACCTCAAGGGCCTCGGCGAGGCGCTGCGCGAGATCGAGGCGGAGGACGAGCGCCTGGAGCGCTCGGCGATGCGGCTGGAGGGGTGGGGCGACTAGGGACCTCAACCGTTGGCGGCATCCCGGGGCTCGTCCTCCTCGATGACGCCGGACAGCGTCGCCACCTCCAGCTTGTTGCACAGGTGTTCGCGCAATACCTGGCCCAGTCGCTTGCTGTCGCGGGCCTCCAGGGCGGCGATCATCTCCTCGTGGTCCTGCACGGCCCGGCGCCAGAAGTCGTCGGTCATCTTCTTGGAGTAGCGGACCCGCTTCACGCGCTGGCTCAGGTTGTCGTACATCTCCTGCAGCACCTCGTTGCCCGAGGCGCTCATGATGGCCTCGTGGATACGCTGGTTGACCTGAAAGTAGCGTGCCAGGTCACGCTCGCGGTAGTGCACCAGCATGGTGTCGTGCAGCTCGCGGATCGCCGCGATGCCTTCGTCGCTGATGTGCTGGCAGGCCAGCTCCCCGGAGAGTCCCTCGAGCGCGGCCATCAGGTCGTAGGTGTCCTTGACCATCTTCAGGGTCAGGCGCACCACCCGGGAGCCGCGATTGGGCAGCAGCTCCACCAGCCCCTCCGACGCCAGGACCTTCAACGCCTCCCTGAGCGGCGTGCGGGAGACCCCGAAGCGTTCGCACAGCTGTTTCTCCGAGATGCGCTCTCCCGGGGCCAGGTCGCCCTGCTCGATCAGCTCCCGGATGCGATCGGCGACGTCCAGATAAAGGCTGCGTTGCTGGATCTTGCTCATTGGACGGTTCCTTTCAGAGGCGTCACTGCCGTGACTGGCTGGCGGCATGGCGGTGCCGGCGGGCAGGCGGTGTTCCAGAGTTGGATGATGCCATTTTGACAGGGGGTCGTGTAAGGGATTATGAATTCAAAATTCAATAAGTCCAGGCAGCAGACCGCAAGCCAGGCAACGCAAGCCGGATAACACGAGGAGAGTTCGATGGCAGGCAAGGTGTTTCGCAGTCATTTCCAGCTGGGTCGGCGCCAGGCCCGCGACATCCTGGACGGGGCCTTCGCCCGTGCGCGGGAGCAGGGCATGGAGCCCCTCACCGTGGTGGTGATCGATGCGGGCGGGCACGTCGTGGCCGCCGAGCGCGAAGACGGCTGTGCCCCGCTGCGCTTTCCGGTGGCCCAGGGCAAGGCGTTCGCCGCCCTGGGCAACGGGGTCGCCAGCGGTGTGGTGGGGGAGCGCAACGCCGAGCGTCCCGCCTTCCTCGCCAGCGTGGCCGCCGCCTCCGGCGGGCACTTCGTGCCGGTGGCCGGCGGGGTGCCCATCCTCGACGAGGAGGGACGGGTGATCGGTGCCGCCGGGGCCAGCGGGGCGAGCTCCGCCGAGGACGAGGCCGCCGTGATCGCCGGCATCGAGGCCGCCGGTCTCGACTGGGGCCGTGAGCCGGAGTGAGCGTGCCCCTCGAGCGCGGACGACTAAAGTTTAATACCTGATTATGAATTTTGAATTCAAATTGAGTGAGTGAGGCCTGGCGAGCAACGCCGAACGTCGGAATCCCGTGGCGTCAACAACACAAACACAAACGCGATGCCCGCCTCAGCCCCAGGCTGCCGGCGCGAGGTCGCCTCCCCGGCAAGATGCGCACAACAACAAGCCAGCACCGGAGTATCCAATGAAAGTGATCAAGACAGCATTCGCCGCCACCGCCCTTGCCGCCGCCATGGCACCCGGCGTGGGCATGGCGCAGACCGAGCTGCAGTTCGGCCATGTCGGCAACCCCGGCTCGCTTTTCGACGCTTCCGTCAAGGAGTTCGCCGAGCGAGCCAACGAGAAACTGGGCGACGACTACAAGGTGGAGGCCTACGGCTCGAGCCAGCTGGGTGGCGACAACTCCATGATGCAGAAGCTCAAGCTCGGCCAGGTCACCTTCACCCTGCCGTCCACCGTGATGTCCTCGGTGGTGGACGAGTTCGGCCTGTTCGAGATGCCCTACCTGATCAAGGATCGGGAGCACATGAAGCGGGTCATCGAGGAGGTGATCGAGCCCGAGCTCTATCCGCTGGTCGAGGAGGAGGGCTACAAGATCCTCGCCGTCTGGGAGAACGGCTTCCGCCAGATCACCAACAACCAGCGGCCCATCGAGGCCCCCGAGGACCTGGATGGCCTGAAGCTGCGGACCCCGAAGGGCAAGTGGCGGGTGCGCATGTTCGAGGAGTACGGCGCCAGCCCCTCCCCGATGGCGCTCTCCGAGGTCTTCACCGCCCTGCAGACCGGCACCATGGACGGCCAGGAGAACCCCCTGGTGCAGATCCACTCCCAGAAGTTCCAGGAAGTCCAGGACTACCTGTCGATGACCAACCACGTCTACACCCCGGCCTATGTGGTGGTCTCCAAGAGCCACTGGGAAGACCTGCCGGAGGACGTGCGTGAGGTGCTCCAGGAGACCGCCGAGGAGGTCCAGGGCTTCGTCTACGAGACCGCCGCCGAGCAGGACGAGGAGCTCCTGCAGGAGATGAAGGACGCCGGCATGGAGGTCAACGAGGCCGACCAGCAGGCCTTCATCGACGCCAGCGGCCCCATCTACGACCGCTTCGGCGAGGAAGTGGACGGCGGCAGCGACCTGATCGAGCGCGTGCTGGAGCTCGGCGAGGAGGAGTGATCCTCTCCCGCTGAGCCGCCTTCCCTGACCGCCCCGCCCGGGGCGGTCCTTCCCTGACTCGACGGAGTGCTTCCTCCATGTCCCTGGCAAGATTGCGATCCGGCTTCGAGTGGCTGCTCGAGGTCATCACCATGTTCCTGGTGGTGTCGCTGGCGGTGATCGTGCTGCTCGGCGTCACCTTTCGCTTCACCGGTAACTCCCTGGGCTGGTACGACGAGGTCGCCGCCGTGATGCTGGCCTGGGTGACCTACTATGGTGCCGCCCTGGCCGCCCTCAAGCGCGCCCATATCAGCGTGCCGGGCCTCGTCTACGCGCAGCCCCGTGCCGTGAGAGTGGCGCTGGTGGCGCTGGGCGAAGTCATCATCCTCACCTTCTTCGTGCTGCTCGCCGCCTACGGCGTCTATGTGATCGGCGTCCTCGGTGGCTCCACCCTGGTCAGCGTGCCGATCCCCACGGCCTTGACTCAGTCCACCATCCCCGTCGGCGCGGCGCTCTATGTCATCGCCGAGTTGATCAACCTGCCGACCATCCTGCGTGAGGCCTGGGAAGGCAAGGCGCCGCCCTCGGAGCAGGACATCGTGGAGGAACTGCAATGACGACGGCACTGATCCTCCTGGCCGGCCTGGCCATGATCTTCATCAACATCCCCATCGCCGTGGCGCTCGGCGCGGTGTCCATCGTCGCCATGCTGGTACTGCAGGGACCGGGCAGCCTGCTCGGCTTTCCGCTGGTGATGTTCGAGGGTTCCACCAAGTTTCCCCTGATCGCCATCCCGCTGTTCATCCTGGCCGGGGCCATCATGAACACCGGTGGCATCTCCCGGCGGCTGATCGACTTCGCCTCGGCGCTGCTCGGCTTCATCCGCGGCGGCCTGGCGATGGTCAACGTCGGCACCTCGCTGTTCTTCGCCGAGATCTCCGGCTCCGCGGTGGCCGATGTCGCGGCCCTGGGCTCGATCCTGATGCCGGCGATGAAGAAGAAGGGCTATCCGCCGGAATTCAGCGCGGCCCTCACCTCCTCCTCGGCATCCCTGGCGATCATCATCCCGCCCTCGATCCCGATGATCCTCTACGCCGCCATGGCCGACACCTCGGTGGTGCAGCTGTTCGTCGCCGGTATCGTGCCCGGTGTGGTCGGCGGGCTCTTTATGATGGCGCTCTCCTGGTACTTCGCGGTCCGCTACAACTGGCCCGTGGAACATGTCTTCCAGCTCAGCCGGGTGTGGAGCACCTTCAAGGCCGCGGGCCTGGCCTTCGTGCTGCCGCTGGTGATCCTGGGTGGCATCTTCGGCGGCTTCATGACCGCCACCGAGGGGGCGGCGCTGGCGGTGGTGGCCTCGCTGGTGATCAGCTTCCACTACCGCGAACTGAAGTGGTCGAAGCTGCGCGCGGCCATGGTCGAGGGCGGCGTGCAGACCGCCGTGGTGATGTTGCTGGTGGCAAGCTCCGCGCTGCTCGGCGACTTCCTGACCCGGGCCCAGCTGCCGCAGATGCTGGCGTCGATGATCAGCGACTTCACCGACAACAAGTACATGGTGCTGGCGCTGCTCAACATCTTCCTGCTGCTGATCGGCATGATCCTGCACTCGGCGGCGGCGATCATCCTCACCGTGCCCATCGTCATGCCACTGGTGATGATGGTCGGCATCGATCCGGTGCACTTCGGCATGATCGTCACCCTGAACCTGGCGATCGGCCAGCAGACGCCGCCGGTGGCGAGCGTGCTGATGACCGCCTGCTCGGTGGCCAAGGCGGACATCTGGGAGGTGTCGAAGGTCAACGTGCCCTTCGTCATCCTGCTGTTCGTGCTGCTGATGCTGGTGACCTATGTGCCGGTCTTCCCGATGGGCCTGGTGGAGCTGTTCTACCGATGAACCCCTTGACCCCGAAAGGAGAGCCCTGATGTCCGATCAGCCCCTGATCGTCCGGCGCGAGGGCCACCTCGCCTGGATCGGCTTCAACCGGCCCGAGAGCCGTAACGCCATGACCTGGGAAATGTACGACGCCCTGGAGGCGTGTTGCGAGGACCTGGCCGAGGACGACGCCATCCAGGCGGTGGTGCTGCACGGGGTGGGCGGCGAGGCCTTCGTCGCCGGCACCGACATCACCCAGTTCGCGCACTTTGCCACCCCCGAGGACGCCATCGGCTACGAGCGGCGCATCGACCGGGTGGTGGGCAAGTTGGAGGCGCTGCCCAGGCCCACCATCGCCCTGATCGAGGGCGCCTGCGTGGGGGGCGGGGCGGCCCTGGCGCTGGCCTGCGATTTCCGCTACTGCACGCCGTCGATGAAGTTCGGCGTGCCCATCGCCAGGACCCTGGGCAACACCCTGTCGATGACCAACGTCTCGCGGATGGTCGACATGATCGGCGTGGCCCTCACCAAGGAGGCGCTGATGATGGCTCGGTTGTTCGGTGCCGAGGAGGCCCGGCAGGCGGGGCTGGTCAACGCGGTGTTCGAGGCCGAGGTGATCCACGACGAGGTGGCCGCCATCGCCGCCGGCTTCGCCAAGCGCGCGCCGCTCACCGTCCAGGCCAGCAAGGCGCTGGTGGGGCGGGTCCTGGAGCAGCGCCGGGCGGCCGCGGAGGCCGGCGACGACTGGGTCACCGCCTGCTACATGAGCGATGACTTCAAGGCCGCGGTCGACAAGTTCATCCACAAGACGCCCTTCGAGTGGACGGGCCGCTAGACAGACACCATAAGGAGGGAGCACGCGATGCTGCCACTCGAGAACCTCAAGATCCTGGATGTCTCCCAGATCATGGCCGGCCCCTACTGCACCATGGTGCTGGCCGACATGGGCGCGGAGGTGATCAAGGTCGAGAAGCTCAACGGCGGCGACGACAGCCGCCAGATGGGCCCCTACGTCAACGACGAGTCGACCTGCTTCTCGCAGATCAACCGCAACAAGAAGAGCATCTCGCTCAACCTCAAGGACGACCGCGGGCGCGAGATCTTCTACCGCCTGGCCCGTGAGGCCGACGTCATCGTCGAGAACTACCGCACCGGGGTGACCAAGTCGCTGGCGATCGACTACGACACCATCAAGGCGATCAATCCGGCGATCGTCTACTGCTCGATCTCCGGCTACGGCCAGACCGGCCCCTACAGCCACAAGGGGGGGTTCGACCTGGTCGCCCAGGGCATGACCGGGCTGATGTCGATGACCGGGGAGCCGGGGCGGCGACCGCTGAAGACCGGCATCGCCGTCTACGACATCGGAGCGGGGATCACGGCCGTCTACTCGATCCTGGCTGCGGTCATCCACCGGATGAACACCGGCGAGGGCCAGCACATCGACATCGCCATCACCGAGTGCGGCCTGCCTTGGTTCACCTGGGAGGCGGCGGCCTACTTCGCCGAGGGGCGGGTGCCCCAGCCTACCGGCTGGCGGCACCGCGTCTCGGCCCCCTACCAGGCGGTCAAGGCCCGCGACGGCTACCTGATGCTGGGCTGCGCCAACCAGCGCACCTGGGAGCGCTTCGCCGGTGACGTTCTGGGGCGCCCGGAGCTGATGAAGGACCCGCGCTTCCTCACCAACCACGATCGCGGCCAGCACGTCGAGGAACTCGAGGCGCTGCTGGAGACGATCCTCGCCGAGCGCGACGTCGACGACTGGCTCACGCGCTGCGATGCGGCCGGGGTGCCCGCCGGGCCGATCAACGACTTCGCCCAGGCCATGCAGGACGAGCACTACCTGGCGCGCGGCATGGTGCAGGAGATGGACCACCCCAGGATCGGCCGGATGAAGACCATCGGCTTCCCCAGCAAGTTCTCACGCACTCCGTCCCGGATCCGCCAGCCGGCGCCGCTGTTCGCCCAGCACACCGATGAGGTGCTGGGCGAGATGGGGCTCTCCGCCGAGGAGCTCGAGAGCCTGAGGGCCGAGGGCTGCATCAAGTAGGTGCGTTTCCTGTGGCACCCGCTGCATTCATTATCCAAACAACAACGACGCACGGAGATTCTCCCCATGCTGAAGCTCGATTTCCACCCGTCCGGCCGCCACTTCCTGCAGATCCCCGGTCCCTCGCCGGTGCCGGATCGCATCCTGCGCGCCATGAGCCTGCCTACCATCGACCACCGCGGCCCCGAGTTCGGCGCCCTGGGCCTCGAGATCCTCGACAAGGTCAAGCAGGTCTTCAAGACCGACAGCCCGGTGATCATCTACCCGGCGTCGGGGACCGGGGCCTGGGAGGCGGCGCTCTCCAATACCCTCTCACCCGGGGATCGGGTGCTGATGTTCGAGACCGGCCACTTCGCCACCCTGTGGCACAAGATGGCGCTCCGCCTGGGGCTCGACCCCGAGTTCCTCGGCCTGCCTGGCTACGAGGGCTGGCGCCAGGGCGTTCAGGCGGAGATGATCGAGGCGCGCCTCAAGGAAGACACCGCACATGAGCTCAAGGCGGTCTGCGTGGTGCACAACGAGACCTCCACCGGGGTGACCAGCGACATTGCCGCGGTGCGGCGAGCCATCGATGCCGCCGGCCATCCGGCGCTGCTGCTGGTCGATACCATCTCGGGGCTGGCCTGCGCCGACTATCGCCACGACGATTGGGGCGTGGACGTGACCATCTCCGGCTCCCAGAAGGGCCTGATGCTGCCGCCGGGCATCAGCTTCAATGCCGTCTCCGACAGGGCCGTCGAGGCGAGCCGCCACAATCGCATGCCGAAGAGCTTCTGGGCCTGGGACGAGATCCTCGAGGCCAACCAGAACGGCTACTGGCCCTATACCCCCAACACCAACCTGCTGTATGGCCTCAACGAGGCGCTCGACATGCTGCTGGAGGAGGGCCTGGGCCACGTGCTGGCGCGCCACGAGCGCTGGGCCGCCGGCGTGCGCACGGCGGTCGAGGCCTGGGGCCTGGAGGTCCAGTGCCAGGATCCTGCGGTCTACTCCCCGGTGCTGACGGGGGTGGTCATGCCCGAGGGCATCGATGCCGACGAGGTACGCCGGATCATCTACGAGCGCTTCGACCTGTCGCTGGGGATGGGCCTCGGCAAGGCCAAGGGCAAGATGTTCCGCATCGGCCATCTGGGCGACTGCAACGATCTGACGCTGATCGCCACCCTGGGCGGCTGCGAGGCGGGCATGAAACTGGCAGGGGTAGAGCTCAAGGAGAGCGGTGTCTGCGCCGCGCTCGAGTACTTCGCCAATCACCCCCTGGAAAGCGCTCGTTGATCATCGGCTATGGCCAGCACGGCCAGGAGTGACGCATGACATCCCTTAAGGATAACGCCCGGTCTCGGAATGCGAGGATCAAGCCGGTAACCGACTTGGCCGCCCGGCTTTCCCGGGAGTTGCAAGGCGAGGTGTTGTTCGATCATGCCTCCCGGGGTCGCTACGCGACCGATGCCTCGATCTACCAGGTCACCCCGGTCGGGGTGGTGATCCCTCGTCACCAGGACGATCTGGGCATGGCACTGGAGATCGCCCGGGACGCCGGCGTGCCGGTGCTGCCGCGTGGAGCCGGCACCAGCCAGTGCGGCCAGACGGTGGGCGAGGCGCTGGTGATCGACACCAGCCGCTACCTCAACGGGGTGGTCGAGTTCGACGCCGAGGCTCGCACCGTGGTGGTCGAGCCGGGCATCGTGCTCGACCATCTCAACGCCTGGCTCAAGCCCCATGGGCTCTGGTATCCGGTGGACGTCTCCACCAGCGCCCAGTGCACCCTGGGTGGCATGGCCGGCAACAACTCCTGCGGCTCGCGCTCGATCCGCTATGGGAATATGGTCCACAACGTATTGGGGGTGGACGCCATCCTCGCCGACGGAGGCGAGGGCCACTTCGGCTTCGTCGACCAGCTACCCGATACCGGGCGCATTCGCCAACTTGCCGAGGGCGTGCGCGCCATCGCCGAGGGGGTGGCGCCGGAGATCCGCGAGCACTTCCCCAAGGTGCTCAGGCGGGTCGGCGGCTACAACCTGGACCTCTTCGACTGCCAGAACCCCAAGCCCTACGACCCGGATGGCCGTGCCAACCTGGCCCACCTGCTGATCGGCTCCGAGGGTACCCTGGGGATGAGCCGGCGGATCACCCTTGCGCTCTCGCCGCTGCCCGACCACAAGGTGCTGGGGGTGGTGAACTTCCCAACCTTCTACCAGGCCATGGACCTGACGCAGCACATCGTCACCCTGGACCCCACGGCGGTGGAGCTGGTCGACCGCACCATGATCGACCTGTCGCTCGAGAACCCGGCCTTCCGGCCGGTGATCGAGAAGGCGCTGATCGGCCGGCCCGAGGCGGTGCTGCTGGTGGAGTTCGCCGGCAGCGACCGCGACGCCCAGCTGGCCTCGCTGGCGCGCCTCTCCGAGCTGCTGGCCGACCTGGGCCTGCCCGACAGCGTGGTGGAGATGCCCGAAGCGGCGGAGCAGAAGGCACTGTGGAACGTGCGCAAGGCCGGGCTCAACATCATGATGAGCATGAAGGGCGACGGCAAGCCGGTCTCCTTCATCGAGGACTGTGCGGTGCCCCTGGAGCATCTGGCGGAGTACACCGACAAGCTGACCCAGGTCTTCCACCGCTACGGCACCGAGGGGACCTGGTACGCCCACGCCAGCGTCGGCACCCTCCACGTGCGGCCGATCCTCGACATGCGCCGCGACGGCGCCGAGAAGATGCGCGAGATCGCCGAGCAGGCCTCCGCCCTCGTGCGCGAGTACAAGGGCGCCTACTCGGGGGAGCATGGCGACGGCCTGTGCCGCGGCGAGTGGGTGGCCTGGCAGTTCGGCGACACCGTCAACGACGCCTTTCGTGAGGTCAAGCGGCTCTTCGATCCCGATAACCGCTTCAACCCGGGCAAGATCGTCGATACCCCGAAAATGGACGATGACCGCTACTTTCGCTTCTCCAGTGACTATCGGCGTATCCCGTTGACCCCGGTGTTCGACTGGTCGGCCTGGAACGTCGAGCGTGATCCACTGACCGGTGAGCAGAGCGCGCCCGGCAGCGGTGGCGACGTCACCCATGGCCTCGCCATGGCGGTGGAGATGTGCAACAACAACGGCCACTGCCGCAAGTTCGATGCCGGCACCATGTGCCCCAGCTACCGCGTCACCCGGGACGAGCAGCACCTGACCCGTGGCCGCGCCAACACCCTGCGGCTGGTGCTCTCGGGACAGCTGGGCGAGGAGGGGCTGGCCGGCGACGCCGTCAAGGAGGCGCTTGATCTCTGCGTCTCCTGCAAGGGCTGCAAACGCGACTGTCCTACCGGCGTCGACATGGCCAAGTTCAAGATCGAGGCGCGCAGCGCCCGGGCCCGCGCCCGGGGGCTCTCGCTGCGCGACCGCCTGATCGGCGAGATGCCGCGCTACGCTCCCTGGGCGAGCCGCTTCGCCGGGCTGGTCAACGGGGTCGAGCGGGTGCCGGTCCTGGCCCGCGCCATCAAGCGCACCCTCGGTCTGGCGCCGCAGCGCTCGCTGCCGGCCTTCCGCGGCAACTTCCTGGCCGAGCCGCACGAGAGCCCAGCTTCCGCCTCGCGGGAGGTGCTGCTCTTCGTCGACACCTTCAACAACTACCAGGAGGGGGCCAACGCCCGGGCCGCCAGACGCGTGCTGGAGGCGGCCGGCTATCGCGTGCATCTCAACGTCGCGCCCGGTCAGCGCCCGCTCTGCTGCGGGCGTACCTACCTCTCGTCCGGGCAGTTCGACAGGGCACGGCTGGAGGCGCGGCGTACCCTCGACCATCTGATGCCCCATGTGAAGCGGGGCGTGGTCATCGTCGGGCTCGAGCCCTCCTGCCTGCTGACCCTGCGCGACGAGTTCCTGCAGTACGGGTTCGGCAAGGAGGCCGAGGCGCTTTCCCGCTCGGCCTTCCTGTTCGAGGAGTTCCTGGTCCGGGCGCGTGACGCCGGCGAGCTGCCGCTCGAGTTGAGGGCGTTGCCTCGGCGGCGCGCCCTGCTGCATGGCCACTGCCACCAGAAGGCCTTCGATGCGCTGCGCCCGGTGGAGACGGTGCTGTCGTGGATCCCCGACCTCGAGGTGGAGATCATCGAGTCCTCCTGCTGCGGCATGGCGGGCAGCTTCGGCTACGAGGCCGAGCACTACGATGCCTCGATGCAGATGGCCGAGCTCTCGTTGCTGCCGGCGATCCGCGACCGCGGCGACGATGCGGTGCTGGTGGCCGACGGCACCAGCTGTCGCCACCAGATCCACGACGGCAGCGGCCGCGAGGCGGTGCATGTGGCACGCCTGCTGGAGCAGGCCCTGGCCTGATCCGTAGAGCCCCGGACCCTGCCACGCTGGCGGCAGGGCAACCCCCACGCAAGCGGAGGATGGCATGGCGATCTATCAGTACGGGGAGGAGGCCCCCACCATCGAAGAGAGTGTCTACGTGGCCGAGACGGCCGACGTGATCGGACGGGTCACCCTGAAGCGTGACGCCAGCGTCTGGTACCAGGCGGTACTGCGCGGTGACACCGAGCGGCTGGAGGTGGGCGAGGGCAGCAACATCCAGGACGGCGCCGTGCTCCATGCCGATCCCGGCTACCCGCTCAGGGTCGGTGTGGGGGTCACCGTGGGCCACCAGGCGATGCTCCACGGCTGCACCATCGGCGATGGCAGCCTGGTCGGCATCCAGGCGGTGATCCTCAACGGCGCGCGGATCGGACGCAACTGCCTCGTCGCCGCCGGTGCGGTGGTCAAGGAGGGCGCGGCCTTCCCCGACAATGTCCTGATCGTCGGGGCGCCGGCCAGGGTGGTCAGGGAGCTCTCCGAGGAGCAGGTCACGGGGCTTTCCCGCAACGCGGCCGGCTACGTGGAGCGGGCAGGACGACACGCCGAAGGGCTCAAGCGTATCGGCTGACGCCAGGCCCATGGCCGCCCCGGTCCAGAGCCCCAACGCAAGCGCCCCCGGCATATGCCGGGGGCGCTTCTCTTCTAGCGAGGGGCGAGGCCCGGTCAGTCGAGTCCGAGCAACGGGTCCGCGACGCCCAGCACGTAGAAGGCGATCAGCGCGATGATCCCGCTGGCGACGAGGTAGTAGATCGTCGGCAGGATCGTCTTGCGGATGGTCTCGCCCTCGCGGCCGAGCAGGCCCACGGTGGCCGAGGCCGCCACCACGTTGTGGATGGCGATCATGTTGCCCGCCGCGGCGCCCACGGCCTGCAGGGCCACCATGAAGGCGGTGGAGATCCCGAGCTGCTGGGCGACGTTGAACTGGAAGTCGGACAGCATCAGGTTGGAGACCGTGTTGGAGCCGGCGATAAAGGCACCCAGCGCGCCCACGGCCGGGGCGAAGAAGGGGTAGACCCCGCCTACGCTGTCGGCCACGAACTGCGCCATGGCGACCGGCATGGAGACCAGGTCGGCCTGGTTGACGCCGGAGTTGATCAGGATCCGCACCATGGGAATGGTGAAGATCAGCACGAAGCCAGCGCCGAGGATGGTCTTGGAGGACTCGCCGAAGGCGGCCTTGAGCTCACCCAGGCGCATGCGGTGGAGCAGGCCGGTGAGCAGCACCACCATCAGCAGGATGCCGCCGGGCAGGTAGAGCGGCTCGATGGTGCCCGAGACGCCCGCCTCGCCGAGGATGTTGGTCCAGCCGATGGAGAGCGAGTTGAGGGCGTTCTTGAACGGCTCGATGGTGCGCGAGGCGACCAGGATCACCGCGAGCAGCACGTAGGGCACCCAGCCCATCAGGGTGGAGATCGGGGCCTTGCCGGTGACGTCGTCCAGCTTGATCTCGAGCTTGCCGATCCACTGGTCCGGCCAGGAGGAGTACTCGGGGAAGTCCCAGGTGTCCTTGGGGATGAGGAAGCCGCGGCGCGCCGCCGGCACGACGATGGCGAGGCCCACCATGGCACCGATCATCGATGGGAACTCCGGCCCCAGCAGCACGCCGGCCAGCATGTAGGGCACCACGAAGCTGATCCCGGCGAAGATGGCGAAGGGCGCGATGGAGAGTCCTTCCTTCCAGGAGCGATTGGCCCCGAAGAAGCGCACCATGATGACCACCATGATCAGCGGCATGAGGATCCCGACGATGCCGTGGATGATGGCTACCTCACCGGCGATCAGCCGGAAGTATTCCATCCAGGTGGCGCCGCCGGCCTCCAGGGTCTCGGTGATGCCGTCACGGTCGAGGCCACCGGTGACGCCCACCACGATGGGCGTGCCCACGGCGCCGAAGGAGACGGGGGTAGACTGGATCATCATGCCGACGACCACGGCTGCCAGCGCCGGGAAGCCCAGGGCGACCATCAGCGGGGCGGCCACGGCCGCGGGGGTGCCGAAGCCCGAGGCGCCCTCGATGAAGCAGCCGAACAGCCAGGCGACGATGATCGCCTGCACGCGGCGGTCCGGGCTGATGCCGGAGAAGCCGTTGCGGATAGCCTTGATGCCGCCGGAGTGCTTCAGGGTGTTGAGCAGCAGGATGGCACCGAAGATGATCCACAGGATCGAGACGGTGAGGATGAGGCCCTGGAAGGTGGAGGCCAGCACGCGGGTGGCGCTCATCTCCCAGGCGAAGAGGGCTATTAGGGCGGTGACCACGAACACGACTGGCATGGCGACCTTGGCCGCCAGGCGCAGACCGATCAGCAGCACACCGGCCAGCACCAGCGGCGTGAAGGCCAGCAGTGCAAGGAGGGTGTCATTCATGGAGCAGGTTACCTCGATCAGCTGTCAATGTTGTTCCGGCCGGCGACGGCGCCGGTCGGGCTTATTGGTCAGCGTGACCTTAAGTCCTGTCGAGCCGGCTTTCCAGAGATGGGAAATTGGTATGACCAAAATGTATTGCGCCACAGCAAGAGGGAAATGGTACTTAACCACTTGTGGATCATGGAGAAAGCCTGGGCCATGCCGAGTCCGGCTGCTTGATCCGGGCGCAGGGCATTAGACTAATGGACAGCATGAAACCGGGCGATGTCCGCTGTTGGCGCGCCTGGCGATCCCTGCCAGACTGCATCGGTATCGCTTCGAAATCCCCTGCGAGAGAGGAGATGGCATGACCCGAGTGCTCTATGACCTGTGTGGCGTCGACGAGGGGCTGCGCTTCTCGCCCTACTGCTGGCGCGTGCACTACGCCCTGGCCCACAAGGGGCTGGCGGTGGAGACGCGCCCCTGGCGCTTCACCGACAAGGCGGCGCTGGCCTTCGCGGACCACGACAAGGTACCGGTGCTGGTGGATGGCGACACGGTGGTGGCCGACAGCTACGAGATCCTGCGCTACCTGGATCGCGCCTACCCCGAGGCCCCGCTGCTGGGCGATGGCCTGGCCGAGGGGCGGGCGCGATTCGTCAAGCACCATGCCGAGCGCACCCTGCAGCCGGCAATGCTGCGCACCATCGTCATGGACCTGCTCAACGCCATCCACCCCGACGACCGCGCCTACTTTCGCGAGACCCGCGAGAAGCGACTGGGGCGCACCCTGGAGGAGTTCCACTCGCCGTCGAAAGGGCTCTCCCAGCTGGATGCCGGCCTGGAGCCCCTGCGCGGCCGGCTCAAGGAGGCGGCCTACCTGGATGGCGACGCCCCGGCCGGCGCCGACTACATCGTCTTCGGCTGCTTCATGTGGGCACGTTGCGTCTCCAGCGCCGACCTGGTCTCCAACGCCGACCCGGTCCACGCCTGGCTCGAGCGCATGCTCGACCAGCATGATGGCCTGGGGCGAAAGGCGATGCGAATCACCGACGTCGAGGGGGCCTATCGCTGAGGCTAGCGGAGATGTTGCAATGCACAAAAACGCCTGCTATGTTGCATTGCAGCACAGGGCATGTCGTCCTGTCCGGCCACCAGTGACGGAGGTTTTCCATGACCACCAAGGCAACCCAGCAGAAAGCGACCGATCAGTTCGAAGGGCTCTTCGTGGAGCCGGCCCGTGCCTATGGCTCGCTGGCCCTCGAGTACACCGAGAAGCTCGTCGGTGCCCAGCTCGACGCCGCGCGTCGCTATACCGACCTGAGCCTGGCTCAGGCCCGCACCTGGATCGCGGTGCGCGATGCCGACGGCTTCAAGCAGGCCTTCGAGGGCCAGCAGAAGGCCGCCCAGGACCTCGGCGACCACGTCAAGTCCGACGTGGAGAAGTTCTCCACCCTCAACCAGGACTACCTGCAGAAGGGTCAGAAGCTGGTCGAGGAGAGCCTGAAGGCCGTCGGCACCAAGTAAGCCCGGCGTCTTTCGGCAGATGACAGCGGGCCGCCCCTCGGGGCGGCCCGCTCTCGTCGTGTGGCCATGACGTGCGCCGGTGGGTCAGGGTGAGGGAGGGGTATCGCCTTGATGCCCGGCCCCGAGCAGCGCCACCACCTCGTCGTCGCTGACCTGATCGAAGTCGGCGAAGAACTGCCCCACGGCGACGAAGTGTTCGGGGACCTCGCCGCACACCACCGCGTCGGCCAGCGCCTCGAGTCGTGCCACCGTGTCGGGCGGCGCGCCTCCCAGGGCCGCGACCAGGCGGCTCGGGCCGCGCTGGCGCAGGGTCACCAGGGCTGCTGCCATGGTGGCGCCGGTGGCGCTGCCGTCGTCCACCACCACCACGGTGCGGCCTTTGGGATCGATGGGGGAGCGCACTGGGGTGTAGCGGCGGCGACGCTCGGCGATCAGCTCCCGCTGTCGCGCGATCTCTGCGGCCAGCCACTCCTCGCGGCAGCCTCGTGCCTCCTCCTCCAGGTGCACGCTGCCATCCTCGCTCACCGCGCCGATGGCGCACTCAGGGTTGCCGGGGGCGCCGACCTTGCGCACCAGCACGACATCCAGCTCGCCCTGCAGGGTGTCGGCGATGACCCGGCCCATGGGCACCCCGCCACGGGGGATCGCCAGTACCAGCGGGTGCTGGTCGGCCAGGTGACCCAGCCGCTCGGCCAGGTGCTCGGCCGCGTCCTGACGGTTGCGGAACATGGTGGACCTCCTTCGGCAACTTCCTCCCCCAGTCTAGAAGAGAGGGCGATTTTCCTCGACGCCTCAGCCAGGGTAGCGGCCGAGGCAGGCGTGGCGTCCCGGTGAGTGGCAATAAAATGGAAAGGTTTTCCAAGTGTGCGTTATTGGGCTAGTGTGTATACGGCTAGCATGCTCGATTGTATCCAATAAACACAACAAGCGGAGATCTTTCCATGCGAGAGCGCATCCCCAAGTGGCGCCTCGGTGCCCTGCTGCTGATCGGCGGCCTCGTCACCGGTACCGCCCAAGCGGCCACCTGGAGCGACAGCTTCCTCGGCTACCGCTACGGCACCCAGTTCACCGAGCCCGGCAACCCGCAGCTCGTCGAGAAGAACGTGCTGCAGTTCACCCGTGCCAGCGGATACTCACTGGGCCAGCACTTTCTCAAGCTGGACCTGCTGCAGTCGGACGGCACCGCCCCTGCAGCTGGAGTGGCATTTCTGAACGCAATAAGGTTCTATTAATGTATACAACCTTGTGTCTAAATGATGGCAATTCCATGGCCATCTATGTCGACATGCGTTATGCATGGACGACGGACAACAACAGACAGCCCCGGGTAGCCCCATGACAACCAAGACGCGCAACACCTCGCTGTTCGACTTCGACGGGCGACCGCCGGTCCACAAGGCATTGCCCATCTCGTTGCAGCACGTGCTGGCGATGATCGCCGGCGTGATCACGCCCCCCATCATCATCGCCGGCGTGGTCGGCTCGACGCCCCAGGAGAAGCTGCTGCTGATCCAGGTGGCGGTGCTCGCCTCGGGCGTCTGCACCCTGTTCCACCTCTACGGCGTGTGGAAGTTCGGCGCCCGCCTGCCGGCCATCTTCGGTGTCGGCTTCGCCTATGTGCCGACCCTGATCGCCGTGGGCGGGCAGTTCGGCATCGAGGGGATCCTCGGTGCCCAGCTGGTCGGCGGCATCACCATGATGGTGGTCGGCTACTTCATCCAGTACATCCGCCACCTCTTTCCGCCCATCGTGGCGGGCACCGTGGTGCTGGTGATCGGCCTCTCGCTCTACGACATCGCCATCCGCTACATGGCCGGCAGCGGCGACGTCGAGGCCGAGGGCTTCGGCGACCCGGCCAACTGGATGGTGGGCATCATCACCCTGCTGGCGGTGCTGGGCGCCTCCCAGTTCGGCCGCGGGGTGGTGCGGCTCTCGGCGATCATCGTCGGTATCCTGGTGGGCTATGCGGTGGCCCTGCCCATGGGCATGGTCGACTTCGCCTCGGTGGCCGAGGCGGGCTGGCTGGCGGTGCCGCGGTTCATGCCCTTCGAGCTCGAGTTCCACTCCGCGGCGATCGTCTCCATGGTGGTGATCTGCGTGATCAACTCGGTACAGACCATCGGCGACCTCTCCGCCACCAGCGTGGCGGGCATGAACCGCGAGCTGAAGACCCGTGAGCTCACCGGTGGCCTGCTCGGCAACGGCCTGACCACTGTGGTGAGCTCGCTGTTCGCGGCGCTGCCCACCTCCACCTTCAGCCAGAACGTCGGCATCGTGGCGATGACCAAGGTGATCAGCCGCTCGGTGCTGGCCATCGCCGGGGTGTTCATGCTGCTGGCGGGCCTGAGCCCCAAGTTCAGCGCCATCATGACTACCATTCCCTACCCGGTGCTGGGCGGCGCCACCATCACGGTTTTCGGGATGATCACCATGACCGGCATCCAGCTGCTCATCAAGGACGAGCTCTCGGCCCGCAACCTGACC
Source organism: Halomonas sp. (assembly GCA_046540755.1). Lineage (GTDB taxonomy): Bacteria > Pseudomonadota > Gammaproteobacteria > Pseudomonadales > Halomonadaceae > Halomonas. The sequence goes on from JBKHEO010000004.1 coordinate 67,886, forward strand.
ATCGTCGGCCTCTCCCTGGCCCTGGCGCTGGGCATCGCCGAGGTACCGGAGGCCATCGAGCACTTCCCCGAGATGCTGCAGAACGTCATCGGCGGCGCCCCCATCGTGGTGGCGGCGATCACCTCCTTCGTGCTCAACCTGGTGCTGCCCCACCGCACCCTGGCCGACGAACGGCGCGAGCGAGAGGAGATCGCCCGCGCCGACGCCGAAGCCGCGGGGCAGGACCCGGACGCCCAGCCGGTGGCCGAGGCGGACAGCCATCGTCCGGATGGCGCCGATCAAGCCCCCAACGCCGGCCGCTGAGCCGAGGCTCGAGCGGAGTCGCCGCCCGGCATGCCGGGCGGCGGCGCCTCGCCGGTGCTGGCAGCGACGCCACCTTCCAGGGGGCAAAGGCAGCGAAACGGAAAGACAAGCGGGGCGCCGGTGTTCCGGCGCCCCGCGGCACAAGGGGGCAGTCACTGCCCTCTGGCGACCTTACCGCTGG
>JBKHEO010000005.1:0-66498 GCA_046540755.1 Halomonas sp.
GAGCAGGGGACTCATAATCCCTTGGTCGCAGGTTCGAGTCCTGCTGGGCCCACCATGCTTTATCGCCTCCCTCTGTCCGCTATTGCTGAGTAAGATCAAGATCAAATCTCCGGCGTGGGGGCTGCGGCGTGGTGTCGGCCACCAGCCTCGGCGTGAGCCGACCGTCTAGGAGTTCGGCCAGCAAGGTGGCCTGGCTGATGCGCTTCTCCAGCCTCGTCTAATTGCTGGTTGGGAGATCGGGGACGGGCCCAGCAACCCTCTCGGCAGGGGCTGCCTCACACCGAGATCAGCACCCCGCCACCGGCCAGCAGGGCGACCACCGCCCAGGCGGGCAGCTTCCACACGCCGAGCAGCAGGAAACCGGTCAGCGCCAGGGCGAACTCCCGGGGGCCGAGGATGGCGCTAGTCCACACCGGCTGGTAGAGGGCCGCGCCCAGGATCCCCACCACGGCGGCGTTGGCGCCGCGCATCAGCGCCTGGGCGCTGTCCCAGCGGCGGAAGCGGTTCCAGTGGGGCAGCACTGCTACCAGCAGCAGCATGCCAGGCAGGAAGAGCATCGCCAGCGCCAGGGTAGCGACCACCAGGCCGCCACCCAAGGGGCCCATCACGGTACCCAGGTAGGCGGCGAAGGTGAACAGCGGCCCGGGGATCGCCTGGGCGGCGCCGTAGCCCGCCAGGAAGTCATCGGCGCTTACCCAGCCGGACTGCACCACCTCGGCCTCCAGCAGCGGCAGCACCACGTGGCCGCCGCCGAACACCAGGGCGCCGGCGCGGTAGAAGGCGTCCATCACCGCCAGCGTCATGGAGGGCGTGGCCCAGGCCAGCAGCGGCAGGCCCACCAGCAGCGCGACGAAGGCGAGTCCCGCCAGGTGGCCGGCGCGTGGCGATACCGGCAGTGTCAGGGGATGCGCCTCGCTCTCGGCGTGGCGCCGGCAGAGCGCCATGCCGGCCAGGGCGCCGACCACGATGGCGGCCACCTGGCCTAGCGGGCCGCCGACCAGCACCACGGTGAACACCGCGGCCAGGGCGATGCCGGCGCGGCCCCGGTCGGGGCAGAGGTTGCGCGCCATGCCCCATACCGCATGGGCGACGATGGCCACGGCGGTGACCTTGAGGCCGTGGATCAGGCCCTGGCCGATGGGGCCCTCGAACGCGGCGCCGCCCAGCGCGAAGAGCGAAAGCAGGATCGCCGAGGGGAGAGTGAAGGCCGTCCACGCCGCCGCCGCGCCCCAGGGGCCGCCGCGCATCAATCCCAGGGCGAAGCCCACCTGGCTGCTGGCGGGGCCGGGCAGGAACTGGCAGAGCGCCACCAGGTCGGCGTAGGCCTGCTCGGTCAGCCAGCGGCGGCGCTCCACGAACTCGCTGCGGAAGTAGCCCAGATGGGCGATGGGGCCGCCGAAGGAGGTCAGGCCCAGCAGCAGGAAGGCGCGGAAGACCTCGCGGATGCGGCCCGGGCTGGCCTGGTCGCCGCTCATGGCAATCTCCTGAAACCGGTGGCAAGGCTGACACCCTGCGGATGCAGGGTGACGGCATCGTGACCGCGGAGGATAGCGGATCGGTGGGCCATGCCGAAGGGGAGGTCACGCCTCGGGGTTGAGCCGCGGGTGGGTCTCCTCGCCCCAGGCCATGACCAGGGCGCCGGAGAGGCACATGGCGATGGCCACGAACCAGAAGCCGGCGGTGACGGCGCCGGTGAGGTGGGCCACCACGCCGAAGCCCAGGGCACCGATGCCGTAGCCGAGGTCGCGCCAGAAACGGTAGATGCCGATGGCGGAACTGCGCCAGCTGGGGTGGGAGATATCCGCCACCGCCGCACTCAGGTTGGGGTAGAGCAGCGCCATGCCCAGGCCGGTGACGGCGGCGGCGAAGGACCACCAGACCACGCCGCTGCCGAACAGCATCAGGGCCACGCCGCCGCCGCAGATCCACATGCCCCAGACGATGGGCTTGAGGCGGCCGATATGGTCCGACAGCCGGCCGGTGACGAACTGGGAGCCGCCCCACACGAAGCCGTAGATGCCCACCACCCAACCGATGGCGTCGAGGCCCAGTCCCTGCTGGTAGAGAAAGACCGGGTAGAAGACCCACACCAGGGCGTCGACGAACTTCTCCACCAGGCCCGCCTGGCTGAAGGCGGCCATGCGCCGGTCCCGCCAGCTCATCAGCGCGAACATCTCGCCGGTAGTGGGGTGGTCAGAGACCTGTCGGGAGATCCGCGCCCGGGGGCCGTCGTGGTGGCCGCCGGCATGGCGAGCGCTCTCCGCCCTGGCCCAGCCGTGGGTCTCGCGGATCGCGGTGAGGGTCAGCACGATGGCCAGGGCGATCACCGCGGCGCCGAACACGAACAATCCCAGCCGCGGGCCCAGCCCCATGGCCAGGTAGCCGGTGACGATCCCCGCCACCGCGACACCCACATAGCCCGAGAACTCGTTCATGCCCATGGTGAAGCCGCGCTCGTCGGCCCGGGTGATGTCCATCTTGGCGGTCTGGGTCATCGACCAGCAGAGCCCCTGGTTGATGCCCAGCAGCACGGTGGCGGCGACGATCCAGCTCCAGGAGGGGGCGAGCAGCACCATGAACGGGATCGGGATGGCCGAGAGCCAGCCGAGCAGCAGCACCTGGCGGCGGCCGATGCGCTCGGCGAGCCGGCCGGCCACGAAGTTGAGGGTGCCCTTGACGAAGCCGAAGGCGACCACGAAGGCGGTGAGCATCATGAAGGAGCCCTCGGCGACCCCGAACTCGGACTCCGCCAGCGCCGGTACCACGGTGCGCAGCATGCCGATGGTCAGGCCGACCAGGAACACCTGGCCGAGCTGATGCAGGAACTGGTGGAGGTTCTCGCGGATGCCGTGGCGGTAGTGCTCGTGTGAGGAATCGGGGGATGTCATCGGGTCCTCCTGAAACGCGAGCTGTCTCGGCTCTGCGCTTATGCTGAATGGGGAAGGGGCAGGGAGAGATCAACGTGGACGCCGAAGAGTACGACGCCTGGTACGAAACGCCGCGCGGCCGCTGGATCGGCGGCCGTGAGCTCGATCTGGTGAAGAGGTCGCTTGCCCTGAAGCCGGGCGATGCGCTGCTGGATGTCGGCTGCGGCACCGGGTATTTCACCCGTGGCCTGGCCGCCAAGGGGCCCGGTCGTGTGGTCGGACTCGACCGTGACGCCGAGTGGCTGGCCCATGCGCGAGGGCGCGACGCCGCCGGGATCCGCTGGGTGCAGGGGGATGCCCGGACACTGCCTTTCCCCGATCACCGTTTCGATCGGGTCGTGTCGATCACCGCCCTCTGTTTCGTCGAGGAGGAGCGCCTGGCCGTCAGCGAGATGGTCCGGGTCGCCCGTCGACGCGTCGTGCTGGGGTTGCTGAACCGGCACAGCTTGCTGTGGTGGCAGAAGGGCCGACGTGGCGGCCAGGGTGCCTATCGGGGCGCGCGCTGGCACACGGCCGGCGAGGCGCGGGCGCTGTTCGACGGCCTGCCGGTGACCGGCGTCGGCGTCAGCAGTGCCATCTGGCTGCCGGGCGGCGGCTGGCTGGCCCGCCGCTCCGAACGCTACTGGCCCGGATGGCCGCATGGCGGCGCCTTCCTGCTGGTGGTTGCGGACCTGGCGGCCCCGCGCGCCGCGTAGCGATTCATTCTAGGGCACCCATCTCGTGCCGCTTGCCCGCCAGGCGCAGCCACAGCGTGGCCAGCAGGACCACCAGCACGGCCGGCAGCATGGCGAGGTTCAGCGCCTCCCAGCCCAGGCGGTGCAGCAGCGCGCCGGCCAGCAGCGAACCCAGCGCCACCAGCGAGAAGATGATCAGGTCGTTCACCCCCTGCACCTTGCCGCGCTCCGCCTCGCTGTGCACGGTGGAGAGCAGGGCGCTGCCGCCCACGAACAGGAAGTTCCAGCCGATGCCGAGCAGCACCAGCGCCACCCAGAAGTGCGCCAGGCTGGTGCCCAGGTTGGCCACCAGCACCGTGCCGGCGATCAGCAGCCCGCCCGACAGCAGGATGCGTGGCACGCCGAAGCGCGCGATCAGGCCGCCGGTGAAGAAGGAGGGGGCGAACATGCCCAGCACGTGCCACTGCATGATGAAGGCGACCTGGCCCATCTCGAAGCCCCGGGCGCGCATGGCCAGCGGGGTGGCGGTCATCACCAGCACCATGATGGCGTAGCCCACCGCGCCGGCGAGCACCGCCACCCGGAAGCTCGGCCGGGCGGCGATCTCCGCCATGGGGCGGGAGCGCTCGCCGGGTTGTGGCTCGCCGCTGGGCGGTACCTTGAGCTGGCTGAGCAGGCCGATGGCCAGCAGGGCGAGCAGCGCGATGACCAGGTAGGGGCCGCCCGACGGCACGCCGGCGACCAGGCCGGTGGCGGCGCTGGCGTTCCAGGGGCCCAGGAAGGCCGCCGCCACGCCGCCGGCCATCACGAAGGAGATCGCCCGGCTGCGAAAGGCGGGGCTCGCCACGTCGGCGGCGGCGAAGCGGTAGTACATGGCGAAGCCCTGGTAGAGCCCCAGCAGCAGGTTGCCGGCGCAGAACAGCCAGAAGAAACCGAGCGCGATGGCGGCGAAGCTGAGCAGGCCGCCGGCCACGCCGCCGAGGCTCGCCCCGGTGATGAAGCCGCGGCGCCGGCCCACCCGCTTCATGTAGAGCGAGGCGGGCAGGGTGGAGAGCACCGTGCCCAGCATCATCATGGCGATGGGCAGCGTGGCCAGTCCCGGGTCGGGGCTCAACTGATGGCCCACCACGCCGCTCAGCGTCATCACGGTGATCGCGGCCACCATGAACAGCACCTGGCTGCTCACCAGGATGGCCACGTTCCACTTCTCCCGCCGCGCCGTCTCCATGGGCATGTCACTGCTCTCCGTGGAATGCATCAGAAGACCATGACCTTGTCGGCCAGCTCGGTGGCCTCGGCCAGGGCGTCCATGGTGCTGCGCTCGGCGCCCTTCACCACCTCCTCCTCGGTGATGCCGCGGGCATCCAGGCAGGTGCCGCACAGCAGCACGCGGCCCTTGGTGGTGACGCGCTTGACCATGCGCTCGGCGTTGTAGAAGCCATCCGGTGTCTTCTGGCCGGCCTTGGCGCCGGAGACAGCATCGCCCATCAGGAAGACCGTCACCTCGTGCTCGCGCTTGATCAGGGCATGGGCCAGGCGCAGGCCGTTGTAGAGACGCTCGGTGCCATAGGGCGGGTCGTTGATGATGATCAGGCTTTTCACTGGAAGGCTCCTTTTGCCATCATTCCATAAAACGATAGAATGATGGTGATGGATGCCAATGCCTGTCAAGCGGCCCATTGGTTGCCGTACCTTCAAGAGAGTGAACATGAGCGATCAACAGCAGCTTCTGGATACCCTGGCCCAGGTGGGGCGTGCGCTGGGCAACGGCCATCGGTTGGCCCTGCTCGAGCGCCTGGCCCAGGGCGAGGCCCCCGTGGAGACCCTGGCGACGGCCGCGGGTCTCACGGTCGGCAATGCCTCACAGCACCTGCAGCAGCTGCGTCGCGCCGGGCTGGTCACCGCCAGCCGTGCGGGCAAGCAGATGATCTACCGGCTGACCGACGAGCGTATCGTCGGCCTGATGGGGCTGCTTCGGGAGATCGCCGAGACCAACCTGGCGGAGATGGAGCGCCTGGTCGGGCAGCTGTTCGCGGATGACGATGCTGACGATGCTAATGGTGCCCTGGAAGCCGTCACCCGGGACGAGCTGATGGCAGGCCTGGAACGCGGAGAGGTGGCCCTGCTGGACGTGCGGCCCGAGGATGAGTTCTCGGCCGGCCACCTGCCGGAGGCGATCAACATCCCCTTGCCGGAGCTGGAACAGATGCTGGAGCGGCTGCCCCGGGACAAGGAGATCGTGGCCTACTGCCGCGGGCCCTACTGTGCCCTTTCCCACGAGGCCGTGCAGCGGCTGCGCGCCCTGGGCTATCGCGTCCGGCGCTTCGAGGAGGGCTATCCGGAGTGGAAGGCCGCGGGGCTGCCGGTGGCGTAGCGGCAGGCGACACAGCGGGCTATCCCACGGCAGGCAGCAACTGGCGGCACAGCGCCGCTACCAGGATGCCGCCGGCGATGGCCGGCAGCGGCTTCTTCAGGACCAGCATGATCACGGCGGTGGTGAGCAGCGCCAGGCGGGCACCGGCGTCGCCGGTCACCGCCAGGGGCGCGAGCAGTGCCACCAGGACCGAGCCGGACATGGCGTGGATGAACTGCCGCACCCGGTAGCCGATGGGCACGAAGGACATCACGAAGACGCCGCCCCAGCGCGTCGCCAGGGTCACCAGGGCCATGGCCAGGATGACGAGGAGCGCGCCCAGGCCGCCGGTCTCGAGGCTCATTCGCGCTTCCCCCACATCACGCCCACCAGGCCGCCGGCGATGGCGCCCACCACCACGTGGCTGTTCTCCGGCAGGTGGTAGAAGGCGAGCAGCGAGGCGCCGGCGGCCACCGTCCAGATCAGCAGCATGCGCAGGTTCTTCTCGCCGCCCACCACCATGGCGAGCAGGAAGCAGCCCATCACCATGTCGAGCCCGAGGCTTGACGGCTCCTGGACCGCGCCGCCGACGTGCAGGCCGAGCCAGGTGCCGAGCACCCAGAAGCCCCACAACGCCATGCCGCCGCCCAGCAGCAGCCCCAGTCCCGGTCGCCCGCGGCCGAAGGCCTGCATGGCCATGGCCCAGTTGGCGTCGGAGGTGACCAGCATGATGGCGTAGCGCCGGGTCGGCGGCAGCGGCTCGAGCCAGGGATAGAGGGTGGCGCCCATCAGCAGGTGGCGGGCGTTGATGGCGAACACCGTCACCAGCAGGGTGAAGAAGGGCACCTGCGGCCCCCACAGCTCCAGGGCAGCGAACTGCGCGGCGCCGGCGAACACCAGGGTGCTCATCAGCACGATGGCGCCGTCGCCCAGTCCGGCCTGGGTCGCCGCCAGGCCGAAGGCCACCCCGAAGACGATGACGAACAGCGAGAGCGGCAGCAGCGCCTTGAATCCCTCCCATACCAGTGCCCGGTCCAGGCGGTGGGGGCTCGCTTCCTTGCGTGTCATGGGGTCTCCGCGGCGGTGATCCGGTGGGGGCGGGGCGTGAACCCCTGATCCTAGCAGATGCACCGCAAGGGCGGCTGCTGTGCTCGCGCCCGTCGGGTCGTGATTTCTCCTCGCGGCGTGTGCGTTCGGCGAGGATGGCGTCGTCGCGAAGCTCGGGGCAGTTGGTGCTTAAATCGGCGGTGGCCCGGGGCCAGATACACGAAACCCGCTTTGCAGCTGCTAAAGCGGGCTCTCGGCGTCGCTTTAGCGGCATTTGTAGAGCGCCCGCAAGCTGGAAGTCAAATCGGCGCTGGGTTCACAATACGGCGGTGCCCGCGTGGCTGTCAATCGCCGCATCGGCGGCAGCCGGGGAGCCATAGCGGGGCGCTATCGGGGGAAGAGGCGCGCCGGTGCTTGCCGCAGCCACGGAATCGGCCATCATGGGCATCGATGACCTTCCAGCCTGCGAGGAGCGACCCATGCGCATCAATGCGGATTTCACCCGGCGTGCCGTCGTCACGCCGGAGCAGCACGAGTGGGTGGCCTCGCCCCAGGGCGGCGTCGAGCGGGTGATGCTCGACCGGGTGGGGGCCGAGAAGGCCCGCGCCACCAGCCTGGTGCGCTATGCGCGAGGCTCCCACTTCCCGCCCCATGAGCATCCCGGGGGCGAGGAGATCCTGGTGCTCTCCGGCACCTTCTCCGACGACAGCGGCGACTTCCCGGCGGGCTGGTATGTGCGTAACCCGCCGGGCTCCGCGCATCGTCCCGAGAGCAAGCCGGGCGCCACCCTCTTCGTCAAGCTGTGGCAGATGCCGCCGGAGGAGGAGCGCCAGGTGCGCGTCGACACGAACGACCCCGCCGCCTGGCGTCACGAAGGGGAGGGGCGCGAGGTCTGCCCGCTGTACGCGTCCGCCGCCGAGCGGGTCTGCCTGGCGCGCCTGGCGGCGGGGCAGGCCCTGCCGCTCGAGGCGACCCTCGGCGCGGAGCTGCTGGTGCTGGCCGGCGAGCTCGACCTGGACGGCGACACCCTGGCGCAAGGCAGCTGGCTGCGCCTGCCCCCGGGCGACACGCCGATCCTCGTCGCCGGGGGTGCCGGCGCCACCTGCTACCTCAAGCGCGACCACCTGGGTGAGATCCGCGCGCCGGCGTGAAGCTCGCCTCCGCCAGCGCCACCCGCTTGTGCAAGGCGGGCGAGGCGCTGCGGAAGCCCCGGATGATGCTCTGGCCTCGGGGGCGCTGACCTCAGCACTCGATGGCGTTGACGGCGAGCCCGCCCGCCGAGGTCTCCTTGTACTTCGCCTGCATGTCGGCGCCGGTGTCGCGCATGGTGCGGATCACCTTGTCCAGCGAGATGAAGTGCTGGCCGTCGCCGCGCAGGGCCATCTGGGCGGCGTTGATCGCCTTCACCGAGGCGATGGCGTTGCGCTCGATGCAGGGCACCTGGACGAGGCCGCCCACCGGGTCGCAGGTCAGCCCCAGGTTGTGCTCCAGGCCGATCTCGGCGGCGTTCTCCACCTGGTCGATGGTGCCACCCATCACCTCGGTGAGGCCGGCGGCGGCCATGGCGCAGGCGGAGCCCACCTCGCCCTGGCAGCCCACCTCGGCGCCGGAGATGGAGGCGTTCTTCTTGCACAGGATGCCCACGGCGCCGGCGGCCAGCAGGAAGTCCACCACGTCGCGCTCGCCCGCTCCCTTCTGGAACTGCATGTAGTAGTGCAGCACCGCCGGGATGATGCCCGCCGCGCCGTTGGTGGGGGCGGTGACCATGCGTCCGCCGGCGGCGTTCTCCTCGTTGACCGCCAGGGCGTAGAGGTTGACCCAGTCCATGGCCGACATGGTGGTGGCGATCAGCGAGTGGTCGTCGGTACTGGCCAGCATGCGCTCGTGCAGGGCGCGGGCGCGGCGCTTGACGTTGAGCCCGCCGGGCAGCACGCCCTCCGCTTCCAGTCCCTTCTCCACGCAGGCCTGCATGGCCTGCCAGATTCGGCAGAGGCCCTCGCGGATCTCGGCCTCGCTACGCCACGCCTTCTCGTTCTCCAGCATCAGCTCGCTGATGCGCAGGTCGTGCTCGCGACACAGGCGCAGCAGCTCGTCGGCGGTCTGGAAGTCGTAGGGCAGCTCGATGTGGTCGGTGTCCAGCGCCCCCTCGGCCGCCCGGGCCTCGTCGATCACGAAGCCGCCACCCACCGAGTAGTAGGTGTTGCGGTAGAGCGTGTCGGCCTGGCCGTGGGCGATCAGGCGCATGGCGTTGGGATGGTGCGGCAGGCTCTCCTCGAGCAGTTGCAGGTCGCGGGCCCAGATGAAGGGCACGCTGTGGCGGCCGGCCAGGCGCAACGCCTCGGCCTCCTGCAGCTCCTCGATGGAGGGGGCGATGATGTCGGGATCGATGCGGTCGGGACGCTCGCCCATCAGCCCCATGATCACCGCACGGTCGGTGCCGTGGCCGACGCCGGTGGCGGCGAGCGAGCCGAAGAGCTGCACCTCGACCCGGGCGACCCGGGTCAGCAGGTCGCGGGTCTCGAGCTCGCCCACGAAGTCGCAGGCGGCTTGCATCGGGCCCACGGTGTGGGAACTGGACGGCCCGACGCCGACCTTGAACAGGTCGAAGACGCTGATGGACATGGCAAGCACCCTGGGTCGGGCGGTGTGGACGGTGCCGCGGCGATCATTTGCCGCGGTAGTAGCCCGGCGTGACGAAGGGCATCCTGGTCACGGTCATCGGCAGTTGCTTGCCGCGTACCTCGGCGTAGACAGTGGTGCCCAACTCGGCGTTGGCGATGGTCACGTAGCCCATGGCCACCGGGGCGCCGACGCTGGGGCCGAAGCCGCCGGAGGTGACCTCGCCGATCTGGTTGCCGTCGGCGTCGAGCAGCGGGGCGCCCTCGCGCACCGGGGCGCGCCCCTCGCCGAGCAGGCCGACGCGCTTGCGGCTGTGGTCCTTCTCGGCCACCTGGTGGAGGATCAGGTCGGCGCCGGGGAAGCCGCCGGGGCGCTCGCCGTCGCGGCGCCGCGGCTTGCCGATGGCCCAGATCAGGCCGGCCTCTACCGGGGTGGTAGTGGTGTCGATGTCGTGACCGTAGAGGCACAGGCCGGCCTCCAGGCGCAGGGAGTCGCGGGCGCCCAGGCCGATCGCCTCGACCTCGGGCTCGGCCAGCAGTCGGCGGGCCAGGGCCTCGCTCTGCTCGGCGGCCACCGAGATCTCGAAGCCGTCCTCGCCGGTGTAGCCGCTGCGGCTGACCCACACCGGGATGCCGTCGATCTCGAAGTGGCCGTGCTGCATGAAGACCATCTCGTTGGCCTCGGGGCAGAGGCGCGCCATCATCTCGGCGGTCTTCGGCCCCTGAATGGCGATCAGGCCGCGGTCGAGCTCCTCGATGGTATGCCCCTCGGGCAGGCCGCGGCGCAGGTGGGCGACGTCCTGGGCGCGGCAGGCGGCGTTGACCACCAGGTAGAGGTGGTCGCCGGCGTTGACCACCATCAGGTCGTCGAGGATGCCGCCCTCCTCGCTGGTGAACAGGGCGTAGCGCTGCATGCCCTCGGGCAGGCCGACGATGTCTGCCGGCACCAGGGTCTCCAGCGCCTCGGCCGGGGAGGGGCCACGCAGCAGCAGCTGGCCCATGTGCGAGACGTCGAAGAGCCCGCAGGCCTGGCGGGTGTGCTCATGCTCCTTCTTCACGCCCAGCGGGTACTGCACCGGCATCTCGTAGCTGGCGAAGGGCACCAGCTTGGCGCCAAGCTCGACGTGCAGGTCATACAGGGGAGTGCGCTTCAGCTCGCTCATGGGGGCCTCCGGAAACAGGGGGATCGAAACGGCTTGCCTCAAGGATAGCGACAACCGGCAGCATGTCGCCTAGAGTAGACGAAGTTTCCTATAAGAAACAATGGGGCCATGAAAAGCCACCCGCCGGGGCGGGAGGGGCGTCGCCGCGACGGATCACGAGCGGCACCAGGGGCCGCCCAGGCGATGCCCGGACCGGACTCCGGGTTTTCCTATCGGAAACCGGCGAGCGCGATGCTCAGATGTCGTCGAGGGCCTCGGTGCGGAAGACCGTCGCCTCCTCGCCGGGCAGGGTGACGGCGAACTCGCCGCCGCCCAGGTAGCGGACCGGGTGCCCCTCGCGGGTGCGCAGGGCGGTCTCGCCGCTGACGGGCCCGGCGCGGACCAGCTCGCCGAGCTCCTTCACGCTGACCAGGATATCGATCATCACCTCGCGGCCCCGGTCGTCGAAGGCCATGACGGTATGTTCGTGCTCGCTCATGGGGAGGCTCCGGCTGACGTCGAGTGCCCCCAGTATCGGCATTTAGGCGCCGCGATGCGAGTGGCCCAACGAAGCGGAGCCTGCGCAAAGGCAGGCCCGTGGTCGGGAGGGGCGAGGAATCAGAGCCGGCTGGCAACGGCGTCCAGGAAGCCCTGCATGTCCACCAGGGTCTCGTTGTCCGGGGCGTTGGTCTTGCCCTTGAGGTCGCCGGTGATGATGCCGGCGTCCACGGTGTCGATCAGCGCCGCCTTGAGGCGGTGGGCATAGTCGACCAGGGCCGCGTTCCCCTCGCGCTCGCCCAGGGTCTCCAGGGCGTTGGCCACGGCGTAGAGCAGGGCGGAGGAGTTGAAGTGCGCCTCGCGGCCGTCGCTCTCCAGGTACTTCAGGTAGAGGTCGTGGGCGGTACCGTGGGGCGCCTCGAACAGCATGGTGCCGTCCTTGCTCTCGATGATGGAGCTGGCGGTGGCCAGGCTGCCGCCCAGCGCGGCGGAGATGTCCGAGAAGATGTCGCCGTCCAGGTTCTGAGCCGGGTAGAGGGCGTTGCGGGGCGGGTCGGTGATCATCTTGATGAGCTGGCTGGAGGGCCGCATGATCATGAAGGAGGGCGGCGGGGTGCCGGCCTCGGCGAGCTCGCGGCGCACGTCGGTGATCACGGTGCTGAACACCTCGTCGTACTCCATGTACTCGCGCTTGAGGCCGAAGTAGACCTCCTTGCCCTTGCGCGAGGCGTCGCGGAACACCTGCAGCACCCAGTCCTTGATCGCCGCGTGGTCGTTGGACATCAGCAGGATGGGGTCGCCCTTGCGCACATGGCGGGCGTGCTGCTCCTCGCCGTCGACGATCACCTTGAGGATGCCGTCCTCCTCGGCGGGGGCGTTGAAGCTGCCGTACTGGTCGCCGCCGCCGGCGCTCATGCGCGAGATGGAGACCTGGGCCTTGCGGTCGGGGATGCCGTAGCGCTTGAGCTGCTCCACCAGCTTGTAGAGCTTGCGCCCGGTGGTGTTGTCCGGCACGCCCCACAGCGCCCGCTCGGGCGGGTTGGCCACCAGGCGCGCGGCCTGGGCGTCGATCAGCTCGTAGAAGTAGTTGAGCCCCAGGGCCTCGACCTGCTCGCGATAGTGCTGGTCGAAGATGCCCTCGATGGCGGCGCGCATCACCCCGTCGTAGCCGGAGATCACGGTGTCCTTGAGGCCCAGGTAGATGTCGCGCTTCTCGTCGATGGCGCGCTGGAAGAAGCGGTGGGCCCAGGCCTTGACGACCTCCAGGTCGTTGGTGGCGAGCAGCCAGGGGTCGCCCTTCTTGACCTCGCGGCGGTGCAGCTCCACCGGGTCGCCGCTGGCGCCCACGAACATCAGCTTGACGATGCCGGTGGCGCGGGAGAGCTTGTTGTAGCTCTCCTTGATGCCGCCCACCTCCATGGTCTCCACCTCGATGTCGCGGCCGACCCATTCGGGGCGCTTGACCTGGAGGTTGCGAAACTCGATGTCCTCGCGGGTGATGTTGCCGCCGATGCCCTTGCGGATGGCGCCGTTGGGGGACTTGGTGGCCAGCGGGTGCAGCTTGGTGCCGTCGAGCTCCGGGTGCTTGGCGAGCAGCTCGCCGAGCTGGGTGCGGTTGACGGTCATGCCGGCATTCTTGATGCCCACGCCATGGCGCTTGAGGGCCTCGACGGCGTCGATCACCACCTGGCCGTTGGTGACCAGGCGGTTCTCCGCGGATAGGTCGATCTCGACCAGCGGGATCTCCAGTCGGGAGGTCACGAAGGTGTCGAGAATCTTCTCGAAGGCTACCTGGGCCATCTCGTCACCGTGGAGGATGACCAGGGGGGCGTCGACTGTGATCTTGCTGCTCATCGCCTCGTCTCTTCTGCTGCGCGCGGGAAAGTGCGCCTAGGTTACGCCGGAAGGCCCGGAGGCGCCATGCTGCCAAGGGGGAAGGTTGGGCCATCGCCGATGGCAGCAACGCTCAAGGCTGATCCGGCGCCAGGCCCCGGAACGCCGGACCGTCGATGGGACGCTACAAGTACGTCCTTGTAGGCTACCTCGGCCATCCCTGGTCCTCGGACCCCCTCTCCGACCTGTCCCGGCGCCTTTCGCTATCACCTTGTCGATAAACTGCGATAGCCCTGAGTGTGAAGGGCGTTCATCCCTCGCTGCCCGCCCAGCGCTCGTCCGGGTGGACCTCGTTGGCGGGCAGCACCGGGTCGTAGCCGTCCTGGCGCAGCGCCTCGATCACCTCCCGGGTGTGGTCGCTGCCCAGGGTCTCCAGGGTGGCCTCCACCTCGGTGGCGCGCAGCGAGAGGTCGGTGAAGGTGCGATGGTGGGCGATATGGATGACGTTGGCGTGGCACTCCGCCAGGCGCCGGGTCAGTTCGGCGAGGGCGCCAGGCACGTCGGGGATCGCCACGCGCACGCGCACGATGCGACCCGAGCGCACCAGGCCGCGCTGGATCACCGAGGAGAGGGCCAGCATGTCGATGTTGCCACCGCAGAGGATCAGCCCCACCTTGCGACCCCGGTAGCGCTCGGGGTCGGCCAGCACCGCGGCCAGCCCGGCGGCGCCGGCGCCCTCCGCCACGCTCTTCTCGATCTCCAGCAGCAGCAGGATGGCGCGCTCGATCTCGGGCTCGTCCACCAGCACGATGTCGCGCACCCGCTCGCGCACGATGGGCAGGGTCAGCCTGCCCGGCTGCTTGACGGCGATGCCCTCGGCGAGGGTGGCCTGGCCGCAGTGGATCGGCTCGTTGGCCAGCGCCTGCTTCATGGCGGGGAAGCGGGTGGTCTGCACGCCCACCACTTCGATGCCGGGCTTGAGCTCGGTGGCGGTGATGGCGTTGCCGCCGATCAGCCCGCCACCGCCGACGGGGATCACCAGGGCGTCGAGGCCGGGGGCATCCTCGAGCATCTCCAGGGCGATGGTGCCCTGGCCCGCGATGATGCGCTCGTCGTCGTAGGGGTGGACGAAGACCAGGTCGCGCTCGGCCGCCAGTCGATGGGCGTAGTCGCCGGCCTCGGCGACCCCGTCGCCGTGGAGGTGCACCTCCGCACCGAGCCGGCGGGTGTTGTGCACCTTGAGGTTGGGCGTGTGCCTGGGCATGACGATGGTGGCGCGGATGCCGAGCCGGGCGGCGTGGTAGGCCACCGCCTGGGCGTGGTTGCCGGCGGACATGGCGATCACGCCGCGGGCGCGCTCCTCGGGCGTGAGGGTGAGCAGGTGGTTCAGGGCGCCGCGCTCCTTGAAGGCGGCGGTGAACTGGTGGTTCTCGAACTTGATGAAGAGTTCGCAGCCGGCGATCCGCGACAGGGTGTGGGAGTGCAGGCAGGGGGTGCGTTCCACGCTGCCCTGGATGCGCGCGGCGGCGGTGCGAATGTCTTCCAGGGTGACGCTCATCTGGCCGCTCCTTGGGTCCGTGTCGCCCTTCATGATGCGTCGCCGCGGTGCGGATGTCGAAACGCCCGTGGAAGCGGATATCGAAACCCCGGCGCCTGGGATAGAGTCCACACGGTACCCCTTTCATTCATGCGTGTGATCACGAGGAGAACGCGATGAACGCCAGCAGGATTCTCGAGCAGCTGATGCAGCAGGCCGGCGGCGAGGACGGTTGATGCCCGACCCTCTGATGGTGCTGGCCACCGGCCTGGGGCTCGGCCTCTCGCCCTTTGCCTCGGGCACGCTGGGGTCGCTTGCCGGCGTGCCGCTCGCCTGGTGGCTGCTGGGCCTTGCGCGGCGGATGCAGGCGGCGGTGACGCTGGCGCTGCTGCTGGCCGCGGTGCCGGTGTGCCACCTGGCCGAACAGGCCCTTGGCGGCAAGGACGATGGGCGCATCGTGCTCGACGAGATCGTCGCCTTCCCGGTGGCGGTGCTGGGGCTGGCGGCGGCCCGCCAGCCCGTGGCCATGGCCGGCGCCTTCGTGGCGTACCGGGTGTTCGACGGCGCCAAGCCGCCGCCGGTGGGCCTGGCCGAGGCGGTGCCCGGCGGCGCCGGCATCGTGCTCGACGACCTTATCGCCGCGGCCCTGGCGTGGCTGGTGGTGGCGGGGGGCCTCGGGCTCTGGCGACGGCGTCGGGCGTCGTCCTGATCGGGAGGCACTGGCCCCGGGCATGAATCGCCTACAGTGAATGTTCAGGGTCGAACGGTCATCCGGGCGTCATGGGGCGGACACGCCACCGTCATCTCGGACCGTCATAAGGGAACTCACGCCATGCCTCGGCGTGCGCCGGGTCCACGTCGCCCCATGCCTTCCGTTGCCAAGGAGAACCTCCATGTCGTTCACTCGTCGCCGCTTCCTCAAGGGCTCGCTGGCCGCCGGTGCCGCCGCCACCCTGCCCAGTTCCTTCTACATCAACAAGGTGCTGGCCCAGGAACAGCCCCTGCGCATCTATGCCTGGGCGGGCTACTTCACCGACCGGATGCTGGACGACTTCACCGAGAAGACCGGCATCAAGGCCACCTTCACCCCCTACGGCACCAACGACGAGCTGATGAACTCGCTGCGCGCCAGCGACGGCGAGGGCTACGACGTGATCATGCCCACCGTGGACCGGGTGCCGGGCTACCTGGACTACGACCTGATCCAGCCCCTGGACGAGTCGCGCATCCAGTGGGACGGCGCCCTGGAGAGCGCCATCGAGGGCTCCGAGGTGGGCGGCGTGGTGGAGGGCAAGCGCTACTTCGCCCCCAGCGACTGGGGCACGGAGGCGATCACCTGGCACCGCCGCTACGTCGACATCGACCGCGACAGGCTCAGCTATGCGGACCTCTGGAACCCGGAGCACGGCCAGGGCGTCACGGTGCGCGGCCACTCGGCGCTGGTGGGCATCGGCCTGTGGCTCGAGCGGGAGGGCAAGCTGCCCCATCCGCTGCTCGACTCCTACAAGAACGAGGAGGCGATGCGTGCCAACTTCGACGTCATCGTCGAGGAGGCGATCAAGCACAAGGAACTGCTGGTGCAGTTCTGGGACACCGAGAACGAGGCCCAGGCCGCCTTCCGCACCAACGGTGCCATCATCGGCCAGACCTGGGACTCCACCGCCTTCCGCCTGATCCAGGAGGGCGAGGAGATCGCCTACGGCGCGCCGCGGGAGGGCGCCCTGGCCTGGATGGAGGGCTTCGTGATCCCCAAGAATGCCCGCAATCCGGACGCCGTCTACGAGCTGATCAACTGGTACTACACCCCCGAGGCCGGCGCCATGTTCGTGGAGGCCACCGGCTACAACTCCACTTCCAAGGGGGCTACCGAGCTGCTGCCCGAGGAGACGCGCCAGTTCTTCACCGACTCCTACACCGAGCAGGACCTGGAGAACCTGTGGTGGTGGCCGATCCAGGAGCCCTGGTACGTGGCGCTGCGCAACGAGTACCAGGACCGCTACCTGTCCGCCTGACGGACGCCTGACCACGAGGTGACCATGGACGGCAGCGTCCGCCTGGAGGAGGTGGTGATGCGCTTCGGCGACTTCACCGCCATCGACGCCACGTCGCTCACCATCGGCTCGGGGGAGTTCTTCAGCTTCCTCGGGCCCTCGGGCTGCGGCAAGACCACCCTGCTCAACATCATCAGCGGCTTCCTGACTCCCAGCGAGGGGCAGGTGTTCATCGGTGACGAGCCCATGGCCGGGGTGCCGGTCAATCGCCGCCCCACGGCGATGATCTTTCAGAACCTGGCGCTCTTCCCGCTGATGTCGGTCTACGACAACATCGCGTTCGGCCTCGAGGTGCGCGGGGTCGACCGCCGCACCCGGCGTGCCACCGCCGAGCGGCTGCTGTCGCTGGTGGCCCTGGAGGGCGTCGGGGAGCGCCGGGTCACCGAGCTCTCCGGGGGCCAGAAGCAGCGCGTGGCCATCGCCCGGGCGCTGGCGGTGGAGCCCCGTGTGCTGCTGCTCGACGAGCCGCTCTCGGCGCTGGACCTCAAGCTGCGCCAGCACATGCGCAGCGAGCTCAAGGCGATCCAGCGCAAGACCGGCATCACCTTCATCTACATCACCCACGATCAGGGCGAGGCGCTGACCATGTCCGACCGGGTGGCGGTGATGTCGGCGGGGCGCATCCAGCAGGTGGCCGACCCCATGACCCTCTATCGGCGCCCGGCCACCGGCTTCGTGGCCGCCTTCGTCGGCGAGAACAACCGCATCGAGGCCAGGGTGATCGAGCGCCTGGACGAGCGGGTGCGCCTGGACGCGGGGGCCCTGGGCGAGCTCGAGGGCCGGGTGGGGGAGGAGGCCGGCCTGGGCGGCGGCGCGCAGGTCTCGCTCTACGTGCGGCCCGAGCAGCTGCGCCCGGTGAGCGCGGGGGCCTCGGGCCCGACCCTCACCGGCCGCGTCGAGGCGGTGCACTTCGAGGGGGCCGCCCTGATGGTGCAACTGCGCCTCGGCGGCTCCGGCGAGAGCCTGCGGGTGCTGCTCGGCAGCGAGGTCTCCCGGACCTTCGCCGACGGCCTGGCCCCGGGCGTCTCCCTGACCCTGGGCTACGACCCGGCCGAGACGGTAGTGCTGCCGCGGGACGACGGCCCGCGTGTCGATGCCGAGACCGGCGAGGTGGTGGAGGCAGCCGATGACGATCGCTAGGCAGCTGGCCGCGCGCTTCGGCGGCCCCCTCGGCGCGGCGATCCTCGCCCTGCTGGGGATCTGGCTGATCCTGATGGTGACCCTGCCGCAGCTGCAGATGATCGACTACTCGCTGCGTCCCAACCTGCCCCCGTCCCGCCAGGGCGGGGAAGAGGATGGCTGGACGCTTGCCAACTACGCCACCCTGTTCGCCAACGACATCCACCGGGCGATCTTCTTCAAGACCCTCTGGTCCAGCGTGCTGGTGACCCTGCTGACGCTCGGCGTCAGCTACCCGCTGGCCTGGTACCTGGCCAAGGTGGCCACGCCGCGGCAGGCGGCGCTGTGCCTGCTGCTGCTGATCATCCCCTTCTGGATCAACGAGATCCTGCGCACCTACTCGTGGTTCATCCTGCTGGCCTTCCGCGGGCCCCTCAACGAGCTGCTGATGATGCTGGGGCTGATCGAGCGCCCCATCCGCTTCCTGAGCGGCGATGCCGGGGTGATGGTGGGCATGGTCTACGCCTATATCCTGTTCATGGTGTTCCCGCTCTACAACGCCATCGAGAGCCTCGACGACAACCAGGTGCGCGCTGCCCGCGACCTCGGTGCCGGCACGCTGCGCACCCACCGGCGCATCGTCATTCCCCACGCCAAGCCGGGCATCGCCACCGGCTGCATCATGACCTTCATGCTGGCGGCAGGCAGCTACGCGGTGCCGGCGCTGCTCGGCTCGCCGGGCAGTCGCTGGTTCACACAGATCATCTACAACTGGTTCTTCGAGGGCGGCAACTGGAACCAGGGGGCGGCCTACGCCTTCCTGCTGCTGGTGCTGTGCATCGGCTTCATGTCGCTGGTCATGAAGGTGTTCAGGGTCGGCCTGGGGGACATCGCCAAATGACCTCTCGACGGCTGATGGGCTGGGGCCTGCGTTTCTACGTGGTGGTGTTCTTCGGCTATCTGTTCCTGCCGCTCGCCATCATGGCGGCGGCCACCTTCAACGACAGCCGCTTCCCCACCGTGACGCCCTGGGGCGGCACCACCCTGCGCTGGTTCGGCGAGCTGGCCGAGGACGGCGCCATGTGGCAGGCACTGGCCAACAGCGCCCTCGTCGCCATCGGTGTCCTGCTGCTGGCGGTGCCCATCGGCATCGCCACGGCGCTCTTTCTCAATACGGTGCAGAGCCGTGCCAAGCCCTTCCTCTATGCGCTGATCCTCTCGCCGCTGCTTACCCCGGGGGTGATCATCGGCATCTCCACGCTGATCTTCTGGCGCCAGTGGGGCGTGGGGGGCGGCATCTTCCTCACCGTGGTGGGCCAGGCCACCTTCATTGCCGCCTACGTGATGCTGATGGTCACCGCCCGGCTGCAGCGCTTCGACCGCACCCTGGAGCGCGCCGCCCTGGATCTCGGCGCCACCCCCTGGCAGGCGTTCCGGCGCATCCTGCTGCCCTTCCTGCGCCCGGCGATCCTCTCGGCGGCGGTGATCGCCTTCCTGCAGTCCTTCGAGAACTACAACACCACCCTGTTCGTGGTGGGCCACGACACCACCCTGACGGTCTACATCGCCTCCAAGGTGCGCACCGGCCTCACCCCGGCGGTCAACGCCCTGGGGCTGATCCTGATCCTGGTGACGGTGGTGCTGGCGGCGGTCTATGAGCTCAAGCGGCGCCGCGAGGCCGCGCGCCTGGTGAAGGGCGTGTAGGCCCTGCGCTATGCTGGTGGCCCGCCGATGGAGGGCCCATGTCACACGATCACTCCCATGACCACGCCCACGACAGCCGTCGCCGCCTGGCCTGGGGCATCCTGCTCACCGGCGGCTTCATGGTCGCCGAGGCGGTGGGCGGCATCCTCTCCGGCTCGCTGGCACTGCTGGCCGACGCCGGCCACATGCTCACCGATGCCGCCGCCCTGGGA
Source organism: Halomonas sp. (assembly GCA_046540755.1). GTDB lineage: Bacteria > Pseudomonadota > Gammaproteobacteria > Pseudomonadales > Halomonadaceae > Halomonas. Next base: position 19,716 of record JBKHEO010000005.1, read on the forward strand.
CTGGCCTGGTTCGCCGCCTGGATCAGCCGGCGCCCGGCGGATGGCCGGCGCAGCTTTGGCTACCACCGGGTGCAGACCCTGGCCGCCTTCGTCAACGGCCTGACGCTGATCGCCATCGTGGTGTGGATCGCCATCGAGGCGCTGCGCCGCTTGCTCTCGCCGGTGGCGGTGATGGGCACCCCGATGCTGGTGATCGCGACCCTGGGGCTTCTGGTGAACCTGGCGGTGTTCGCCATCCTGCACGGCGGCGATCGGCAGAACCTCAACATCCGCGGCGCAGCGCTGCACGTGCTGGGGGACCTGCTGGGCTCGGTGGCGGCCATCGTCGCCGCCCTGGTGATACTCGCCACCGGCTGGACCCCCATCGACCCGCTGCTGTCGCTGCTGGTGGCGGCGCTGATCCTGAAGAGCGCCTGGAAGCTCACCCGCGAGGCGGGGCACATCCTGCTCGAGGGCTCGCCGCTGGACCCGGACGCGGCGCGGCTGCGCCGGGAGATCCCCGAGGCGCTGCCCGCGGTGCACGACGTCCACCATGTCCATGTCTGGTCGCTGACCCCGGGGCGCCACCTGGTCTCGCTGCACGCCGCCGTGGAGGCGGGGGAGGATCGCCAGGCGACCCTGGTGGCGATCAAGGCGCTGCTGGTGGAGCGCTACGGCATCCGCCACGCCACCATCCAGCTCGAGGCGCGCGGGGAGTGCGCCGACGAGCACGCCTGACGACTGGGGGTGCTCCCGCGGGTTCAACGCGGCGGGGCGAGCAGCCCCACCACGCTGACCAGGATCAGCACGGCGCCCAGCACCCGGAAGTAGAGGTTGGCGCGGCTGCCCACCAGGTAGCGGTGGGCGCGCTCGCCGATCAGGTGCCCCACCAGGGCGCAGGGCAGCAGCCACAGCTGGTGGATCAACTGCAGGTCGACCCCGGCGATCAGGAAGGAGGCCATCTTGATCAGCACCAGGATGAACCACAGCACGAAGAGGGTATCGCGCAGCTGGTGGGCCGCCACATGGGTGGCGAACACCGCCACGATCAGCGGGGCGCCGATCAGCGAGGTGCCGCTGACGTAGCCGCCCAGCCCCAGCAGCAGGGCATCGACCCAGCGGTTCTTGCTGCGGAAGGGCCGGTCGAGCACGTAGCCCACCGCATAGACCATCACGATCACGAAGATGATGCTGGTCATGACGTGGCCGGGCAGGGTCAGCAGGCCCACCACCCCGACCATCTTGGGCACGATCATCACCTTCATGGCCCGCCACAGGTAGGTCCAGTCGATGTTGCCCTCGGCCGGCGGGACGCCGCCGTTCTCGGCCACCAGCTGGCGGTGGCCGTTCCAGGCGATCCAGCTGGAGAAGATCAGCAGGTGGATGGCGATGATGGGCAGGAACACCAGCGGCTCGTCGTGCACCAGCAGCAGGAAGGGCAGCGACAGCACGGCGCCGCCGAAGCCCAGGCTGGTGCGCACGAAGCCGCTCCATACGAAGATCAGGGCGATCGCCAGGTACTGCCAGGTCGCAAGCTCCGCCATCAGCCACGCCCCCCGGGCAGCCGCGCCGCCAGGGCGAAGACGTGCTCATCCTCCGCCTCCAGGGCGCGCAGCGCCTCGGCGAGGTGCAGCAGGTAGTCGCGGTTGGGCCCGCTGGGGCCGTGGGCGGCGGCGATCTGCGCGGCGATGGCATCCAGCGGGGCGTCGCCCAGGTAGGCGGCGTTGTCGGCACCGGCCAGGTAGACCAGCCCCTCGGCACGCCCGCCGACTTCGTCGTCGAAGCACAGGGTGATCACCTCGCGCAGGTAGCCGTTCTTCTCGCGCACATCCAGCGGCACCAGTACCTCCGGGGTGATGCGGTAGGCCATGCCGTGGCAGATGGCGCCGGGTTCGCGCACCAGGGTGACCACCCGGCCGGGGGCCTCCGGGGTGCCGCGGTGGTCGTGGGAGCCCTGCCAGAAGCGCCGCACCCAGCCGTGGATATGTGCCGGGCGGCGTTCGAGCCAGGGGAAGTCGGCCTTCCAGATCAGCGAGCCGTAGCCGAACAGCCAGAGGGCGTCGTGGCCGGCGAAGTGGTCGCGCTGGCGATTGAGGCGGGTGGTGTCGTGGCTCATGGGCGAGGTCGGGGCGATCGTTAGTCGGAAAAGCATTCATGATGCGCCGCCGGGGAGCGTATGTCGACGCCGCGTCAGGTCCCGGGGCGCTCCCACGCGGCCTCCAGCGCCGCCAGGGCCTCGGCGATCACCGGCTCCTCCTCGCGCCCCCGCCGCCACAGGAAGCAGAGCGCGCAGGGCAGGCGGATCCCCTCGGCCAGCGTCAGGCCGCGCTCCTGACGCTCGGCCATGGCCAGGGCGTCGCGCGCCAGGCTCAGCCCCACGCCGGCCCGCACCAGGTCGAGCATGCACGCCTCCTGGTCGACCCGGGCCACCCCGCGCGGCGCAAGCCCCAGGGGCGAAAGCACCCCCTCGAGCAGGCGGTGGTGCACCGATTCGGGGGGCGTGACGATCCACGGCAGGGCCGCCAGGTGCCGCCAGTCGGCGCGGCCCAGGCGGTGGGCCCAGCCGGGCGGGGCGATGACGTGGTAGTCGAAGTGGGTCAGCTCGCGGTGGGCGATGGTGTCGGCCTGCTCGCCGGGCCCCTCGCCGGGCGGCGCCAGGTAGAAGCCCACATCCAGCTCGTCGCGCGCCAGGCGGGCCAGCACACTGCCGCTCATGCCGTGGGAGAGTTCGGTCTCGAGCTGCGGGGCGCGCTCCACCAGGCGGTGCAGGAAGGCGCCCAGGCGGATGAACTCGGGGTCGACGATGGTACCGATGCGCAGCGACCCGCGCAGGGTGCTGTGCAGCGCCCGGGCCTGCTGCTCGAAGGCGGCCACGGCGGCCAGCGCCTTCTCGGCGGCGGGCAGCAGCGCCTCGCCGTCCTCGGTGAGGGTGAGCCCCTGGGGGCGGCGGCGGAACAGGGTGAGCGCCACCGCCTGCTGGAGCTGCTTGAGCTTGAGGCTCACCGCGGGCTGGGTCAGGTGCAGGCGCTCGGCGGCGCGGGAGACGCTGCCCTCGCGGGCCACGCCGACGAAGGCGCGCAGGGTCTGAAGGTCCGCCATGGGAGGGCTCCGGGGCGAGTGATATCAGGATAATTTATATCCGGGTTTTGCATTTCTCAATTGATCCAGGGCGTCGGCGCGCTAGGCTGGAAGGGCTGCATCCCCATGACACGGGCTCCCTGTCCCATCCCCCGGGGATACCCGCACGACAAGACGAGGCAAGACATGAGCACAGCCAGCATCCAGCACTATATCAACGGCCGAATCTCCGGCGGCGACTCCTCCCGTACCCAGCCGGTCACCAACCCCGCCACCGGCGAGGTGACCGGTGAGGTGGCCCTGGCCGGCGCCGCCGACGTCGATGGCGCGGTGGCCGCCGCCGCGGCAGCTTTCCCGGCCTGGGCCGATACCCCGCCGATCCGCCGTGCCCGGGTGCTGTTCAAGTTCCTCGAGCTGATCAACGCCAACAAGGACGCCCTGGCCGAGGCGATCACCCGGGAGCACGGCAAGGTGTTCACCGATGCCCAGGGCGAGGTGGCCCGGGGCATCGACATCGTCGAGTTCGCTTGCGGCATCCCGCAGCTGCTCAAGGGCGACTACACCGAGCAGGTGAGCACCGGCATCGACAACTGGACGATGCGCCAGCCGCTGGGCGTGGTGGCCGGCATCACCCCCTTCAACTTCCCGGCCATGGTACCGATGTGGATGTTCCCGGTCGCCATCGCCACCGGCAACACCTTCATCCTCAAGCCCAGCCCGCTGGACCCCAGCGCCTCGCTGATGATCGCCGACCTGCTCCAGCAGGCCGGGCTGCCGGATGGCGTCTTCAACGTGGTGCAGGGCGACAAGGAGAGCGTCGAGGCGCTGATCGACCATCCGGAGGTGCGGGCCCTCTCCTTCGTCGGCTCCACGCCCATCGCCAACCTGATCTACGAGCGTGGCGCCCGCCACGGCAAGCGGGTCCAGGCCCTGGGCGGCGCCAAGAACCACATGGTGGTGATGCCCGACGCCGACCTCGACAAGGCGGTGGATGCGCTGATCGGCGCCGCCTACGGCTCCGCCGGGGAGCGCTGCATGGCGATCAGCGTGGCGGTGCTGGTGGGCGACGTGGGCGACCGGATGGTGCCGCGCCTGGCCGAGCGGGCGCGCGCCCTCAAGGTCAAGGATGGCATGCAGCTCGACGCCGAGATGGGGCCCATCGTCACCCGCCAGGCCCATGAGCGCATCAGCGGCTATATCGCCAAGGGCGTGGAGGAGGGCGCCGAGCTGGTGGTCGACGGCCGCGAGTTCGACGCCTCCGCCACCGGCGAGGGCTGCGAGCAGGGCTTCTGGATGGGCGGCACCCTCTTCGACCACGTCACCCCGGAGATGACCATCTACCGGGAGGAGATCTTCGGCCCGGTGCTGGTCTGCGTGCGGGTCCCGGACGTGGCCACCGCCATCGAGCTGATCGACGCGCACGAGTTCGGCAACGGGGTGAGCTGCTTCACCGAGAGCGGCAGCGTGGCCCGCGAGTTCGGGCGGCGCATCCAGGTGGGCATGGTGGGCATCAACGTGCCGATCCCGGTGCCCATGGCCTGGCATGGCTTCGGCGGCTGGAAGCGCTCGCTGTTCGGCGACACCCACGCCTACGGCGAGGAGGGCGTGCGCTTCTACACCAAGCAGAAGTCCATCATGCAGCGCTGGTCCGACTCCATCCGCGGCGGCGCCGAGTTCGCCATGCCGACCCACAAGTAATCCTTGCCAACAGGGCTACAGAAAGCAGGTAAGCAGAGAGGGAGAGGCGCCGAGGGGAGACCGAAGAGGAGGTCCTGCGCCATGGATGGCGTCGGTAGCGCCCAGGGAGGGGTTCACAGCGCCTCATCGACGGTCCGGCGCTCCGGGGTCTGCCCCTCGGAGTAGCCTCGACCGTGAACTTGCTGGCGTATTACAAGAGACGTGTTGCTGTTGGCTCAGATCGCCGACGGCATGTCGAGAGAGCACACCATGGCGGAACAGGAATTCGACTATATCGTGGTGGGGGCCGGCACCGCCGGCTGCCTGCTGGCCAATCGCCTCAGTGCCGACCCGGCCAACCGGGTGCTGCTGATCGAGGCGGGCGGTCGCGACAACTACCACTGGATCCATATCCCGGTGGGCTACCTCTATTGCATCGACAACCCGCGTACCGACTGGCGCTACCGTACCGAGCCGGACGCCGGTCTCAACGGACGCTCGCTGATCTACCCTCGCGGCAAGACCCTGGGCGGCTGCTCGAGCATCAACGGCATGCTCTACATCCGCGGCCAGGCCCGCGACTACGACGGCTGGGCCGAGCTCACCGGCGAGCCCGAGTGGCGCTGGGAGCACTGCCTGCCCGACTTCATGCGTCACGAAGACCACCATCGCCTGGATGACGGCGGTGACGCCGATGCCGTGCATCGCGATTATCATGGCCACGGCGGCGAGTGGCGGGTGGAGAAGCAGCGCCTCAAGTGGCAGGTGCTCGACGACTTCGCCACCGCGGCGGTGGAGGCCGGCATCCCGCGGACCCGCGACTTCAACCGCGGCGACAACGAGGGGGTCGACTACTTCGAGGTCAACCAGCGCTCGGGCTTCCGCTGGAACACCTCCAAGGCCTTCCTGCGCGACGTCGAGGCGCGCGAGAACCTCACCCTGTGGCACTCCACCCAGGTGCTGGGCCTGGAGCTCGTCGGGGAGGGGGGCGGCGAGACCCGGGCCCGTGGCGTGCGCGTCGAGCGCGGCGGCGAGGAATGGGTCGCCCGCGCCGGGCGCGAGGTGATCCTGGCGGCCGGGGCGATCGGCTCGCCGCAGCTGCTGCAGCTCTCCGGCATCGGCCCGGCGGACCTGCTCGCCGAACACGAGATCCCGCTGGCGGTGGAGCTGCCCGGGGTAGGGGAGAACCTCCAGGATCACCTGCAGATCCGCTCGGTCTACCGGGTCAAGGGGGCCAAGACCCTCAACACCATGGCCAACTCGCTGGTGGGCAAGGCGAAGATAGGTCTGGAGTATGCCCTCCGGCGCAGCGGTCCCATGAGCATGGCGCCGTCGCAGTTGTGCGCCTTCACGCGCAGCTCCGACGATTTTACCCATCCCAATATCGAGTATCACGTCCAGCCGCTCAGTCTTCCCGCCTTTGGCCAGCCGCTGGATACCTTCCCGGCGATCACCGCGAGCGTGTGCAACCTCAACCCCACCAGCCGCGGCACGGTGCGCATCAAGAGCCGCGACCCGCGCCAGGCCCCGGCCATCGCCCCCCACTACCTGAGCACTCCCGAGGATCGCCAGGTGGCGGCGGATTCGCTCAGGGTCACCCGGCGCATCGCCGGTCAGAGCGCCTTCGCGAAGTACCGGCCCGAGGAGGTCAAGCCCGGCCTCGAGTACCAGAGCGACGACGACCTGGCGCGCCTGGCCGGCGACATCGGCACCACCATCTTCCACCCGGTGGGCACCGCGAAGATGGGGGGCGACGATGACCCCATGGCGGTGGTGGACCCGCACCTGCGGGTGCGCGGCGTGGCGGGGCTGCGGGTTGTCGACGCCAGCGTGATGCCCACCATCACCAGCGGCAACACCAACTCGCCGACCCTGATGATCGCCGAGAAGGCGGCGCGCTGGATCCTCGCCGGGGTCTGAGCGTCACTTTCTGGTCATCCATCGCAAATAGTGTTTGACGTGCGCCCGCCAAGGGCGCATCCTGCACGCAGTTGGTTAGCAAGTCGTAACACCCTAGGTAAGCATCGAATCGCTCTGGCGCTCGATTTCCCGGTGAACGTTTCTTGTTTTACCCACTGCAACTCGGGTATTTCCCGGCAAATCAAAACGCTATTCGAGGAATTCGATAATGGCTACCGGTACCGTCAAGTGGTTCAACGACACCAAGGGCTACGGCTTCATCTCTCCGGACGACAGCGGCGACGACCTGTTCGCGCACTTCTCCGAGATCCAGGCCGACGGCTTCAAGACCCTGCAGGACGGCCAGAAGGTCTCCTTCGAGGTCACTCAGGGCAAGAAGGGCCTCCAGGCCTCCAACATCAAGGTCATCGACTGATCTGATGTGACTGCCCGGGCAGCAATGCCCGCAGTGTGATGAAAGGCTCGCCTCGGCGGGCCTTTCTCGTATCCGGCATCCGCATGCCGGATAGTCTATTTCTGAATATCAAGATTTCTATAAAGAACTTTTTAGAATACATGGCAGACGGCAGAATGGGGCGTCCCCCCGTCACCGGATTGCCCCCATGCCCCTGGATGCCTGGATCTCGCTGGCCGTCACGATCGCCGCCGTCGCGGCGATGGCCCTCTCGCGCCTGGGGCCCGACATCATCCTGCTGGGGGCCGTGATACTGCTGCTGACCCTGGGCGTCATCGAGCCCGAGCAGGCGCTGTCAGGCTTCTCCAGCACCGGGCTATTCACCGTGGCCTTCCTCTACGTGCTGGTGGCCAGCATCCGCGAGACCGGCGGCATCGACCTGATCATCCGCCATGTGCTGGGAAGGCCGCGCGGCGAGTGGCGTGCCCAGGCGCGCCTGCTGCTGCCGGTCGCCCCGCTCAGCGGCTTCATCAACAATACCCCGGTGGTAGCCACCTACATCCCTGCGGTGCTGAGCTGGGCGCGTCGCCTGTCGCTGCCGGCGCACCGCCTGCTGATGCCGCTCAGCTTCGCCTCGATCCTCGGCGGTACCGTCACCCTGTTCGGCACCAGCACCAATCTGGTGGTCCATGGCCTGCTGGTCGAGCGCGCCCCCGAGCTCGCCATGGGGCTGTTCGACATCGCCTGGGTGGGGGTGCCGGTGGCGGTGGCAGGGCTTGGCTACCTGGTACTGCTCGGGCCGCGACTGCTGCCCCGTCGTCGCGGGGTGGAAGAGGCCTTCGAGAACCCCCGGGAGTTCACCATCGAGATGGCGGTGGACCCGGCCGGGCCGCTGGTCGACCGCAGCGTGGAGGAGGCCGGGCTGCGCCACCTGTGCGAGCTGTTCCTGGTGGAGATCGAGCGCGACGGCAACGTGGTCAGCGTGGTGGGGCCGGGGGAGCGCCTCAAGGGCGGCGATCGCCTGGTCTTCGCCGGCACCTCCGATGGCGCCGTGGAGCTGCAGCAGATCCGCGGCCTGGTGCCCTCGCGGCACGGCGCCTCGAGCCTGGAGAAGGATTTCCGCGAGCGCCGGCTGGTGGAGGCGGTGGTCTCCGACCAGTGCCAGTTCGTCGGCCGCCGGATTCGCGACGGCCACTTCCGCACCCTCTACGGTGCCGCCGTGCTTGCGGTGTGTCGCGGGGGGCAGCGGGTGGCCGGCAACCTCGGCCAGGTGCGCCTGCAGCCCGCCGACGTGCTGCTGCTGGAGGCCCGTCCGCCGTTCATCGAACGGCACCGTCAGTCCCGTGACTTCCTGCTGATCAGCCAGGTCGAAGGGGCGGCACGCCCGGCCCACGAGAAGGCGTGGCTGGCCTGGAGCATCCTGGCAGGCACGGTCGCGCTGGGGGCGCTGGGGGTGATGAGCCTGATGAACGCCGCCATGCTGGGGGCGGCGCTGGCGCTGGCCACCGGCTGCTGCTCGGTGGCGGCGGCCAGGCGCGGGATCGATACCCAGGTACTGCTGACCATCGCCGCCTCCTTCGGCCTCGGCGCCGCCCTGGAAGGCTCGGGGGCCGCGGGGGCCCTGGCCGACGGGGTGCTGGGCCTGGCCGGCGACAGTCCCTGGGCGCTGCTGGTGGCGGTCTACCTGCTGGTCAGCCTGCTCACCGCAGTGATCACCAACAACGCGGCGGCGGTGATCACCTTCCCGATCGTGATGAGTGCGGTGGAGCGGCTCGGCGTCGACCCCATGCCCTACGTGGTGGCGATGATGTTCGCCGCCTCGGCGAGTTTCCTGACCCCCATCGGCTACCAGACCAACCTGATGGTGCACGGCCCCGGCGGTTATCGTTTCGTCGACTACCTGCGCCTCGGGGCGCCGCTCAACCTGCTGACCGCGGGGGTGGCGCTGGGGCTGATCCCGCTGGTGTGGCCCTGGTGAGTGGCGGTCGCCTCGCCGCCGCGGGGGGATTTGCGGTAGGGTGACGGCTTTCCCTCGTCGAGACACGGAACCCTTCCCATGAGCGAACCCGGTGAGCTGATCATCGACCCCCAGGGCGGCGCGCCCGCCGACGCCTGCGTCTTCATCCTCCACGGCCTGGGCGCCGATGGCCACGACTTCGAGCCGCTGGTGCCGGCGCTTGCGCTGCCGAAGGGTGCCAGCGTGCGCTTCATCCTGCCCCATGCGCCGCGCCTGCCGGTGACCATCAACGGCGGCATGGTGATGCCGGCCTGGTACGACATCAGGGAGATGAGCCTCGATCGCCGCGTCGACGAGTCCCAGCTGGTTGCCTCGGCTCAGCGCATCCAGGCCCTGGTGCGCGAGCAGATCGGCCACGGCATCGACAGCCGGCGCATCATCCTGGCCGGCTTCTCCCAGGGCGGAGCGGTGGCCTACCAGGCGGCGCTCTCCTTCGATGCCCCCCTGGGCGGGCTGCTGGCGCTCTCCACCTACTTCGCCACCGCCGACAGCATTACCCTGGCCGAGGCCAACCGCGAGCTGCCCATCGAGGTGCACCATGGCAGCTTCGATCCGGTGGTGCCCGAGGCGCTGGGCAAGGCGGGCTTCGAGACGGTCAAGCGCCTGGGCTATCCGGCCCACTACCGACAGTATCCCATGGCCCACGCCGTCTGCCCCCAGCAGGTGGCCGATATCGGCCACTGGCTCGGCCAGCGCCTGGGTCGCTGAGGCGGGGCCCCTGTCGTTTCCCGTGCGTCACTCGAGGGTGTCTCCCGGGGCAAACTGGAGTAGGGTGGCCCAAGGGCTCGGAGTGGCCCGCCGTTACGACAGGGAACCCCGGGGCGAGGAAATGCTACCACTCAGGAAGAGATGGCGACGCTGGTGGCGCGGCGAGCCGGCCGCAGGGCCCGGCCTCGACGAGCTGCTGCTGACCCACTACCCCGGCGCGGTCATGCTGCTCGATGACCATGGGGTGGTGTGCGAGGTCAACCCCTCCTTCGAGCGCCATGCCGGTTACCCGCCGGAGCAGATGATCGGCCGGCGCGCGGTGATGCTCGACATCGACCCGCTGCACGGCGATTTCGCCCGGGCGCTGGAGCAGTGCCTGGCAACCCGGCGTGCCTGGCAGGGGGTGCTGCTGTGCCGCCGTGCCGACGGTTCCCTGCGCCATCAGACCACCATGATACAGCCGCTGCAGCAGGGCGAGGCGCCGCTGCGCCTGCTGGTGATGCAGTATGACGTCACCGGCATGCGCGAGCGAGAGCTGCGCGAGCGTCACCAGCTGGGCCGCCTGGAGAGCAGCGTGGCGCGCATGCCGGGGGTGCTGTTCCGCCTTCGCCAGGCGAAGGATGGCAGCCTCGAGTTCCTCTACCTCAGTGCAGGGCTGCAGGCGCTGTTCGGGCTGGCCCCGGAGCGCTGCATGGAGGAACCCGAGGCGCTGCTGGGCCGGTTGCCCGAGGAGGATCGCCCGCGCCTGAACGAGGCCCTGGCCCAGTCGACCGTTTCCCTGGCGCCCTGGCGGCTGGAGTTTCGCCTCTCGTTGCCCCGCGGCCTGCGCTGGGTCGAGGGCCGGGGCACGCCGCTGGCGCGTCGCGAGGGTGAGCTGATGTGGGACGGCGTGCTGATCGATATCGACGAGCGCAAGCAGGTCGAGCAGCGTGTCCAGCGCCTGGTGGGCACCGACATGCTGACCGGTGCCCTCAACCGACGCGCCTTCCTCGAGCAGGGGGAGGCGGCCCTGGCCCACGCCAGCCGCCAGGGAGAGACGCTGGCGCTGGCCATGCTGGACCTCGACCACTTCAAGGCCCTCAACGACACCTACGGCCATGCCGTCGGCGACCTGGCCCTCCAGGCCTTCGCCTCCACCTGTCGCGAGTCGCTACGCCCCTATGACCTCTTCGCGCGCATCGGCGGCGAGGAGTTCGTGGTGGTGCTGATCGACAGCCGGCCCGAGGAGGCCTGGGCCATCCTGGAGCGACTGCGCCAGGCGGTGGAGGCCCTCGAGCTCGAGGCGGAGGGCGAGACGTTGCATTTCACCGTCAGCCTGGGGCTGGCCGTGCTCTCCGGCGACGGTTCGCTGGAATCGGGGCTCGGCCAGGCCGATCGCGCCCTCTACCGCGCCAAGCGCAGCGGGCGCAACCGCATCTGCGGGCCCGAATCCCTGGTGCAGGCGTCGGGCGCCCCCTGAGCGGGGCTGGCATTCCACGCCCTGCCGCGTCACGATGATCGTCCCAGCTTTCCAGAGAGGAGTATCTCGGCATGTCAGGACTCTCCGAAGACTTCCGCCTGCCGGTCGCCTGCCCGGGCTGCGGCAGCCACCTGATGCGTGTCTCCCGGGTGAAGAACCCCGACGACGTGGTCCACTGCTCCTCGTGCGGCAAGGTGATCTGCCTGTGGCACGAGGCCCAGTCGGTGCTCAGGCAGGGTCCCGGTAGCGAGAGCGAGGCGCTGATCGAGAAGGCCGTCAACCGCGTCGATCGCTGAACCGGCGGTGTCGCTGTCGGGTGAACTGCTCCCGGCCGGCCTGCTGGTGATCCTGGCCGCAACCTGTCTCCTCGACCGCCACCTGCGGCGCGCCTGCCTGGTCTTCGTCCTCTTCGCGCTGCTGATGGCGTGGGCCTGGTGGCGGCTCGGGTCGCCCTGGCTGGCGCTGGCCGAGGCCGTGCTGGGCGCGCTGCTGACCGGCACGGCGCTCTTCCGCGGGCTGGGCCGTCCCGGGGCCCGCTCAGCGCTTCCCGGGCGTGACCACGCGCGTCGTCCCCGTCACCAGGCCATGGCGCGCTGGCTGGCGACCCTCGCCTGGCTGGCCCTGGCCACGGCGGCCGTCCGGGGGCTGCTCGCCACCGGTGAGGACTCCATTCCCGGCGAGGTGATGCAGCGTCCGCTGCTGCTCACGGGACTGGCCATCATGGCGCTGGGCCTGTGGGCCTTCGCTCTCCACCTTCACCTGATGCGTCGCCTGCTGGCCTTCAACGTGCTGGGCTCGGGGGTGTTTTTGCTGCTGGCCGGCCTGGCCGGGCCGCGGGTCGAGGTGCAGGGGCTGATCCTGGTGGGGCTGGTGGTGGCCCTGGTCGGCTCGGTGCTGGGTGTGGCGCTTCTGCGTCGCTTGCACGCCCTGGACGGCCGGGTGACCCTGGGTGACGGGCCCAGGATGCCGCCATGAGCGTGCCGCCGGCCTCTTCTCCCATCGTCGAGGCGGCGCTGCTGTGGCTGGTGCTGCTGGCGCCTGTGCTGCTGGGCCTGGTGGCGTGGCGCTTTCCGCCCCGGCGCATGTGGCCGGTACTGCTGGCCGGCTTGCCGCTGCCGCTGGCGACCCTCTGGCTTCTGCCGCGCATCGCGGCTGGCGGTGGCCTCGAAGGGGACGGGGCGCTCGGGGGCCTGCTGCTCCACTGGCGGCTCGACGCCCTTGCGGGGCTGCTGCTGCTCTTGACCCAGCTGCTGCTGCTGGCCAGTGCGGCCTATGCGGTGGGGCACCGGCAGGCCGCCGCCTTGTCCGTGGGTGCCTTCGCCGCGTTCTGGCCGCTGCTGGGGGGGCTGGCCGCGGCACTCGGCCTGATCTGGGTGGCCGCCGACCTGCTGACCCTCTACGCTGCGCTGGAGCTGATGGGGCTCTGCGCCGTGGGCATGATGCTGCTGCCCGGCAAGGTGGAGGCGCTGGCGGCGGGCATGCGCTACCTGCTCTATGCCCTGGTGGGGTCGCTGGCCTGGCTGCTGGGCGTGGCGCTGCTGCTGGGGGCCTGGGGCCGGCTGGACCTGGTGGGGTTGGCGGGCGCCGCCGAACCGGGGGCGGTGACCGGCATCGCCATGGCCCTGCTGGCCGCGGGGCTGCTGCTCAAGGCGGCGATCTTCCCGCTGCATGCCTGGCTGGTCCCGGTGCATGCCGGTGCCTGGACCCCGGTGAGCGCCCTCCACGGCGCCCTGGTGGTCCAGGCTTCCTTCTTCATCCTGATGCGGCTGTGGCAGCGGCTGGTGCCGGAGGCCGTGGGCGCGGCCTGGCTGCTCGGTGTCCTCGGCGGCCTGGCGGTGCTGTGGGGCGGGCTCCAGGCCTGGCGGGCCAGCGAGCTCAAGCAGGTGGTGGCCTGGTCCACGGTGGGGCAGCTGGGCTACCTGATGCTGGCCTTCCCGCTGCTGGCCGGCACCTCCGCGGCGGTGGCGACCCTGGCCTGGCAGGCCACCTGGCTGCAGCTGGCTGGGCACGCCCTGGCCAAGGCCGCGATGTTCATGGCGGCCGGCAACCTGGTGCTTGCCGTCGGCGGGGGCCGCCTCGGCGACCTGGCGGGCACCAGCCGGCAGCTGCCACTCTCGCTGATGACCTTCGGTCTCGCCGCCGTGACCCTGATGGGTCTGCCGCCCAGCGCCGGCTTCACCGCCAAGTGGCTGCTGCTGCAGTCGGCCATCCTCGCCGGGCAGTGGCCATGGGTCGCCGTGCTGGTGGTTGGTACCCTGCTCACCGCCGCCTATGTGTTCCGGGTCCTGCGCTGCGCCTTCGTCGAGGAGTCCGCCGGTCACCCCTTGCGGCCGCTACCCGCGGGCCTGGACCCGATCGCCCTGCTGCTGGCGCTGGCGGCCCTGGGGCTGGGCCTCGGCGCCGACTGGCCACTGGCCCTGCTGCGCGAGGGGGGCATGCCATGAGCGGCGGGCTCTTGCTGCTGGCGACGCTGGGCACTTCACTGCTCGCCGCGGTGCTGATCTTCCTGCTGCCGGAGCGGGCCTTCCGGGCGCGCACCGCCCTCAACCTCGGCGCGGCCCTGGTCAAGCTGGGCCTGGTGGCCTGGATGGTCTGGGGTCTGAGTCGCGGCCGCGAGTACGCCGTGGAGTTCCCGGTCCTCGAGGGGCTGGCCTTCGTCCTGCGTGCCGACGCCCTGGGCATCATGTTTGCCGGGCTCTCCTCGCTGCTCTGGCTGTTCACCACCCTCTACGCCATCGGCTACCTGGAGGACTCGCCCAACCGCAAGCGCTTCTTCGGCTTCTTCAGCCTCTGCGTGGCCAGCACCCTGGGCATCAGCCTGGCCGGCAACCTCTTCACCTTCCTGGTCTTCTACGAGCTGCTGACCCTCTCCACCTACCCCCTGGTGGTGCATCGCGGCACCGCGAAGGCGCTGGCGGCGGGCAAGGTCTACCTACGCTTCACCCTGACCGCCGGGCTGGTGCTGATGATCGGCATGGTCGCCCTGCATGCCCTGGCCGGGGAGATCCGCTTCGGCCAGCGGGAGATCCTCGCCGAGCTCGGCCCCGATCGGCGGCCGCTGCTGGTGGGGCTCTTCTGGGTACTGATCGCCGGCTTCGGCGTCAAGGCGGCCCTGGTGCCGCTGCACGGCTGGCTGCCGCGCGCCATGGTGGCGCCCGCGCCGGTCAGTGCCCTGCTGCATGCGGTGGCGGTGGTCAAGGCCGGCGCCTTCGGCATCGTGCGGCTGGTCTACGACGTCTACGGTATCGAGCTGAGTGCCGCGCTCGGGCTGCTGCCCGGCCTGGCGGCGGTGGCCTCGGCGACCATCCTCTTCGGCTCGCTGCGCGCCCTGGCCCAGCAGGAGCTCAAGCCGCGGCTGGCCTACTCCACGGTGAGCCAGGTCGCCTACATCGTGCTGGGCATCGGCCTGTTCGGCCCGCTGGGCACCATCGCCGCGCTCTCGCACCTGCTGCACCAGGGGCTGATGAAGAGCACGCTTTTCTTCTGTGCCGGCAACTACGCCGAGGAGCTCGGGATCCACCGCATCGACGAGCTCGACGGCGTCGGGCGACGCATGCCGCTGACCAGCCTGGCCTTCAGCGTCGGGGCGCTGGGCATGATCGGCGTGCCGCCGGTGGTGGGCTTCCTGAGCAAGTGGTACCTGGGCACCGGGGCGATCCAGGCCGGGATGCCCTGGGTGATCGCCGTGCTGGTGGCCAGCGGCCTGCTCAACGCCGCCTACTTCCTGCCGATCCTCGGCCGGCTGTGGTTTCGCCCCGGACCCGCTCACGGCGTGGGGGCGTGGCCCGAGGAGCGCCGCCTGGGCCGGCTGGAGACCCATGCCTGGCTGCTGGGGCCGGCGGTGGCGACGGCGCTGTTCAGCCTGCTGGCCGGGGTGCTGGCGGGCATGCCCTTCAGCCCGCTGGAGTGGGCCACCCGGGTGGTCGACGCGGAGTACCTGCCATGAGCGATGCCCTGTTGGCGGTCGTGCTGCCGGCAGCGCTGCTCTGGCCGCTGCTGCTGATGCTGCGGGTACCGCTGATGGCGGCCCTGGCCGAGCGAGGCCGGCCGCCCGCGCAGCTGGATGGGCTCTGGTGCAGCGCACCGCTCCCCGCCCTGGCGCTGGCCCTGGGTGTCGACGAGGGGGAACTGGTACTCGAGTGGTGGCTGCTCGGCGGATGCTGGGTGCTGGATGGCATGCGCGGCCCGATGCTGGCCGTCACGGCACTGCTGTGGCTGCTGGCCGGCGGCTATGCCCGGGGCTACCTGGCCGGCGAGCAGGCCAGGGCGGAGGCCGGCGACGGGGCGGCCGAGTCGCGCCTGACGCGCTTCGCGATGCTCTGGCCGCTGACGCTTGCCGGCAACCTGCTGCTGCTGGTCGCCGAGGATATCGCCAGCTTCTACCTGGGCTTCGCGGCGATGACCTTCGCCGCCTACGGCCTGGTGGTGCACTCGGCGACCCGCGACGCCCGCACCGGCGGCCTGGCCTACCTGGTGATGGCGGTGCTGGGCGAGGGCCTGATCCTGGCCGGGCTGCTGTGGGGGGCGGGCAGTGCCGACACCACCACCCTGGGGGGGCTGCGCGAGGGGATGCTCGAGGCGTCGGGAGGCGCCTGGATGGGCCTGCTGCTGTGGCTCGGTTTCGGGGTCAAGGCGGGGGTGGCGGGGCTGCATCTCTGGCTGCCGCTGGCCCACCCGGTGGCGCCGACGCCGGCCAGCGCGGTGCTCAGCGGGGCCATGAT
The DNA here is from genome assembly GCA_046540755.1 of Halomonas sp. Taxonomy (GTDB): domain Bacteria; phylum Pseudomonadota; class Gammaproteobacteria; order Pseudomonadales; family Halomonadaceae; genus Halomonas. The sequence continues at coordinate 35,669 of JBKHEO010000005.1, forward strand.
CAAGGCGGGGCTGGTCGGCTGGCTCGCCACCCTGCCGCTGGGCGAGACGGCCGCCGGCGAGGCCTTCGCCTGGTTGGGGCGGGTCATGCTGGTGGCCGGCCTGGTGGCCGCCATCGGCGCGGCCCTCTACGGGGTCTGTCAGCGTCATCCCAAGACGGTGCTGGCCTACTCCAGCGTCAGCCAGATGGGCATGGTCACCGTGCTGGTGGCCATGGGACTGGTCGCCCCGGCGCTCTGGCCGGCGCTGTCGGCGGCGGTGATAGTGTTCGCCGCCCATCACGCCCTGACCAAGGGTGCCCTGTTCCTCGGCGTGGGCATCGGCGAGCACCCGCCGCGCCTGCCGGCCTGGCTGCTGTGGGCCCTGCTGGCGCTGCCCGCGCTGTCGCTCACCGGTCTCCTGGCCTCGGGGCTGGTCGCCAAGTGGGCCTTCAAGGCGGTGCTCTACGAGGAGGGCTATAAGGGAGTGGTGACCTGGCTCTCCCTGGCGGCGGTGGGCACCACCGCGTTGATGGCCCGCACCCTGTGGTGCCAGTGGCAGGGCGAGCGCCAGGCCCGCCGGGATGGCCTGGAGCCGCTGCTGTCGCCCATGCCGCTGGCCTGGCTGGCGACCCTGCTGGCCGCGCTGGCACTGCCCTGGTGGCTGGGCGGAGAAGGCATCGTGCGGGGCTGGCCGCCGCCGGCCGAGCTGCCCGGGCTGCTGTGGCCGCCGGCCCTGGGCCTGGCAGGCTCGCTCGCGGCCTGGGCCGTGGCGCGGCGTCGGCCGCCGTGGGTCACCCGGCGACTCCCCCCGGGGGATCTCTGGTGGCCGCTGATGCGCGGCTGGCGCCGCCTGGGGACGCGGACGCAGGGGAGCCTGGCGTGGATCGGCCGCACCCAGCGCGCCTGGGTGGCCTGGTGGCTGGCGCGCGAGCACGATGCCATCCGGGCGCTGGACGGCATGAGCCGCGGCGAGGACTGGCTGTGCCGCCATGCGGCGGTGCTGATGATGGGCGTGGCCGTGGGGCTGGCCCTGCTGATGCTGGTTGCCCCGGCCTGACCCGAGGGCAGGGGCCAAGGGGCAGGCCGGGATGGAGGGGTCAGAGCAGCTCCTCGCCGGCCAGGGCCAGGCGCGAGCGCTCCACGCTCTTCAGGGTGACGTGGCCGGCGTGGGGCCAGTCGCGGAAGCGCTGCACCACCGCCGCCATGCCGCAGCTGTTGGCGGTCAGATACGGCGTGTCGATCTGACCGACGTTGCCCAGGCAGACGATCTTGGTGTTGCGCCCGGCACGGGTCACCAGCGACTTGAGCTGCTTGGGGGTGAAGTTCTGCGCCTCGTCGATGATCAGGAAGGTGTCGTTGAGGGTGCGCCCGCGCATGAAGCCGGGGGCGCGGATCTGCACCCGGGAGCCCAGCAGCTGGCGGGTGGCGCCGTTGTCCCAGCTCGAGCCGCCATCCTCGTCGCGCAGCAGGTTGTCCATGTTGTCGTGGAAGGCGCCCATCCAGGGCGACATCTTCTCCTCCTCGGTGCCGGGCAGGTAGCCGATGTCCTCGCTCATGGAGATCGGCGCCCGGGTGAAGACGATGCGCTCGAAGCGCTTGCTGTCCAGGGTCTGCTGGAAGGCGGCGGCCAGGGTCATGAAGGTCTTGCCGGTGCCGGCGCTGCCGGCGATGGTGACCAGGTCGATGGTGTCGTCCATCAGCAGGTTGAGGGCGAAGTTCTGGCGGCAGTCGCTGGCGTGCACGCCCCACACGCTGGCGCCGTGGCGGTAGTTGGTGAGCAGCTCCAGGGTGGCCTGGCGGCGGCTGGTGGCCCGCACGATGGCCTCGAAGCCGGCCTCGTGGTTGCCGTCGGCGACCAGCATGCCGGGGTGCCACTCGGCGGGGATCTCGCCCGCCAGGTAGTAGAGCACGCGTCGCTCGTCGCGCTCCACGTTGACCTCCAGCGCCAGGCCGTTCCACAGCTCGCTGCCGGCATCGGGGTAGACCTTCGCCCCCTCGAGCATGGCGTCGCTGTCATCGAAGACGCGGTCGGTCAGGTAGTCCTCCACGGGCACGCCCAGGGCGGCGGCCTTGACCCGCAGGTTGATGTCCTTGGTGATCAGGATCACCGAGGCGTCGTCGCGCTCGCGGCGCAGGCGGCAGGTCTCGGCGAGGATGCGGTTGTCGGGGCTGTCGTCCAGGGTGTCCAGCGGCTCGAGGTCGGGGTAGCAGAGCAGCCGCAACCGCCCCTGGGGGCCCTCCAGGCGCGGGATGGGGATGCCGTCGCGGATCTGCTCCAGGCCCACGTCGGCGGTGAGGTCGGACAGGGTGCGGCTGACCTGGCGGGCGGTGCGGGCGATCTCGCGGATGCCGTTCTTGTGCTTGTCGAGCTCTTCGAGCACGGTCATGGGAATGACCACCTCGTGCTCGTCGAACTGGTAGAGGGCGGCGGGGTCGTGCAACAGCACGTTGGTGTCCAGCACGTACAGCCGGGTGGCCTTCTTGTCGATGCGTACCATCGGCGCAGCTCTCCTGATTGTCGCGAGAGGGACGTCATGTGACGCCCCGGTGACGACACTGTCAGCGCACGATGTCAGGAAGGTGACAGCGGCCTGACGGTGTCAGCGGCGCTGGAAACTCCTCCTGTGGCCTTGGACAAGCGGCGGGGAACCGGGTGCCCCGTCGATTCGAGCATGGTCGGTGGCGGGAAGGCTGGCAAGGCGGCCGGTCGGCGAAGGGTCAACGCAGCGTGGCCTACTCCTCGTGGCGGTAGACCCGCTCGACGTCCAGGGTGGAGCGCTCGCCCAGATCCGCGAAGTGCTCGGCCAGCCAGGTCTCGGCGGTGCGTCGCCCCTGGTCGCGCAGATGGCAGAGGAAGGCCCACTCGGCGTTCATCTTGCTCGACACGGAGAGTTCGGCGAGCGCCTCGTCGCCGCTGATGCGGTGGAAGAGGGCGCCGGCGTAGCAGCCGATGTCGACCCCGTGGTCGCCGAGCAGGCGCTGGAGCATGGCGATCATGCGCACCTCCTTGATCAGCGAGGTGTTGAAGGTGATCTCGTTGAGGCGGTTCATGATCGCCGCGGCGCTGGTGGGCACCTCGTTGCGGTAGATGGGGTTGATCTGCACGATGACGATGTCCCGGGAGCCGCAGTGCTCCATCAGCGGCATCAGCGCCGGGTTGCCCGTGTAGCCGCCGTCCCAGTAGGCCTCGCCGTCGATCTCCACGGCCTTGAACACCGTGGGCAGGCAGGCCGAGGCCATCACCGCGTCGAGGCTCATCTCCTCGCGGGAGAAGACGCGCTGCTTGCCGCTGCGCACATTGGTGGCGGTGACGAAGAGCTTGAGGTCGGGGCAGCGGCGCACCCGCTCGAAATCGACCCGCTCGGCGACGATGTCGCGCAGCGGGTTGAGGTCGAAGGGGTTGAACTGGTAGGGCGAGACCAGCCGGCTCATCAGGTCCATGGCCACATAGCCGGGGGAGTGGTCCAGGCTCCAGTTGCCGATGAGCATGTCCAGCGGGGTGCGGCGGACGGGGCTGGCCATGCCGGCGTGGCTCACCGCGGCCCAGAAGTCGTGCAGGGCCTGGCGGGCAGTGTCGCGGTCGCCGCGGGTCAGGGCATCGGCCATCACAACGCCGTTCATGGCCCCGGCGCTGGTGCCGCTGATGCCCTCGATCTCGAGTCGGGGATCCTCAAGCAGGCGGTCCATCACGCCCCAGGTAAAGGCGCCGTGGGCGCCACCCCCCTGCAGGGCCAGGTCGATACGCTTGGTCTCGCTCATGCTTCCCCCTCCCCGTCGTCAGGTCGTGCTGCTGCACTGCATCATGGCAGCTCGGCGAGGGGGAGGGGAAGCCGGGATTACTGCATGGCCAGCTGCTGCCCCGACTCACGGTCGCAGTCGAGGAAGGCGGAGCTCGCCAGCCACTCGGGGTCGGGGTAGTAGGCGAACAGGTACTGCTCCTCCTTGAGGCTGTCGAGCAGCGGGGCGGTGACCGCCTGGCGCACGGCGGGGCAGCCGTGGCTGCGGCCCAGGCGGCCGGTCTGCTGGATGAACGACTCGCTGACGTAGTCGGCGCCGTGCATCACGATGGCGCGATCGTAGGCGAGGTGGTTGACGCCGGGCTCCAGCCCCTCCAGCCGCAGCGAGTAGCCGTTGCGCCCCTGATAGGTGTTCAGGGTGCGGAACAGGCCCAGGCTCGACTGGTGGCTCTCCGGGGTGTTGGAGAAGGCGGTGGCCCTGGCATCCCCGGACCCCTGGCCGTGGGAGACCAGCTCCTCGAACAGCAGCACGCGTCTCTCCAGGTCGAAGACCCAGAGGCGCGGTTCGGTGGAGGGCAGCGAGTAGTCGATTACCGCCAGCCGCTCGGCCTCGGGGTCGGCGCATGAGAGGGCCTCGGCGGCCAGGCGCAGCACCTCGGGGCTGGCCTTGGGGGCCAGGCGGGTCAGGGTGCGCTCGAGGGGCTCGCCCTCCATCACCCGGGGGTGCAGCGCCTGGGCGAGGGTGATCTCGGCGAGGGCCGGGGCGCTGGTCATCAGGCTGGCCGCGCAGAGCAGCCAGGCGGGCAAGGTCGATCGCATCATGGTGGGGGCCTCCAGGTTTGGCGCTATTATGGTGGGGCGGGCCGTGATGGCAAAATTAGGTGTAAACGATAACGGAGGCCAACATGCGGCGATTTGTCGCGATTGGTGCGTTGATTCTCGTCATCCTGGCGATGCCCGGGATGGTCCTCGGGCAGGAGGCGCGCCCGGCGGCACCGCCGGTGTTGGCCGGCGACGATGCCCTGTTGCAGGCCTTCTACGCCACCCGTGACTTCCGCGCCGCCTGGCACGAGGCGTCCCGGGTCGAGGCGCTGGCCGAGGCACTGCGCGGCCTCGCCGCCGATGGCCTCGATCCCGCAGACTACGGCGCCGAGCGCCTGCTCGACGACCATCGCCGGGCCCGTGGCGCCGACGACCTGGCCATGGGGCACTTCGATACCGCCACCACCCGCACCCTGCTGACGGCCCTGCGCCATCTTCATCGCGGCAAGGTCGACCCGCGGCGCATCGATCCCGACTGGGAGGTACCCATCGACGCGCGGCTGCCTTCCGCGGCGAGCATCGCCCGGGCGGTGGAGGAGGGCAAGATCGCCGCGCTATTCGAGGAGGTACGCCCCGCCTATGCCCCCTACGAGCGCCTGCGCCAGGGGCTGGCGCGCTACCGGGAGCTGCGGCGCCAGGGCGGCTGGCCGACCCTGCCGGAGGGGCCCAGCCTGCGCCGGGGCGACGTCCACCCGGGCGTGGCGCGCCTGCGCGAGCGACTGGTGCGTGCCGGCGAGTTGGAGGTCGCCGCCGCGGACGCCTCGATCCTGCCGGCGGCCGAGCTCGAGGCGCCGGAACCGCAACGCTTCGACGCCGAGCTCGAGGCCGCGGTGGAGCGCTTCCAGCGGCGCCACCTGCTGGAAAGCGACGGCGTGGTGGGCCCCCAGACCCGGGCGGCCCTCAACGTGCCGGTGGAGCGGCGCATCGACCAGATCCGCCTCAACCTGGAGCGTGCCCGCTGGCTGATGCACGGCCTGCCCGAGGCCTTCGTGCTGGTGGATATCGCCGGCTACCGTCTGGCCTACTTCCGCCCCAACGGCGAGACCTGGCGCTCGCGCATCGTGGTGGGGCAGCCCTACCGGCGCACCCCCTCGCTGCGCTCGGCGATCACCCACCTCACCGTCAATCCGAGCTGGACGGTGCCGCCCACGATCCTGCGCGAGGACGTGATCCCCCGGGTGCGTCGCGATCCGAGCTACCTGGCGCGCCAGAACATGCAGGTGCTCTCGTCCTCGGGCCGGCGCCTTGATCCAGAGGAGGTGGACTGGTCGAACCCGGGCAACGTGATGATCCGCCAGGCAGCGGGGCCCGACAACGCCCTCGGGCAGGTGGTGGTGCGCTTCCCCAACGATCATCTGGTCTACCTGCACGACACCCCCGCCCAAGGGCTCTTCGCCCGCGAGCAGCGCGCCTTCAGCTCGGGCTGCATCCGCGTACAGGGGGTGGTGGAGTTCGCCCAGCTGCTGCTCGACGACAGCGGCAGCGACCGCGACCTGCGCGCCCTGCTGGCGGACGGACGCACCCGCGATGTGCCCCTGGCCGAGCCCATGCCGGTGGTCCTGCACTACTGGACGGTGCATCCCGACCCGGCGGGCGATCTGGAGTTTCGCCCGGATATCTACCGGCGCGACGACGCCCTGCTGCGGGCGCTGGACCGGCCGCTCTCGCCCTGATCACGCATTGCCGCTGGCCTGCAGCCGGAAGGGCCGCGCATAGCGGTTGTGGGTCGTCATCAGCTTCTCATGGTCGCCCGGTTTGTGGCTCTCGCCGCCGTCGATGACGAGTATTCGAAGAGCGCCCCGCACGAGGGCGGGGCGCAGGAGGAGGCGATGGGGATGGCGGGGGTCAGCCATCGTCGCCCTCGGCGTCGTCGGGCTCGCCGGCGTCGGCGCTCGCCACCACGGTGCCGGTCTCGCCGGAGCGCAGGGTGGCGAGCAGCGGTTCGGCCTCGCGCTGGAAGGCCGCCAGCCGCTCACCGCTGAGGCTCTTGTTCTCGGGCAGTTCGACCTTCATCGGGTCGACCTGGTTGTTGTTGACCAGCACCTCGTAGTGGAGGTGCGGGCCGGTGCTGCGGCCGGTGTTGCCCGAGAGGGCGATGCGCTCCCCCATGCTCACGCGGTCGCCGCGGCTGACCAGCGGCTTTGAGAGGTGCAGGTAGCGGGTGCGGTAGCCGTTGTCGTGGCGGATCACCAGGTAGCGGCCGGCGGCGAAATGCTTGCTGACCTTCTCCACCACGCCGTCCGAGGGGGCGGTGATGGGCGTGCCGATGGGCATGGCGAAGTCGGTGCCCTTGTGGGGGCTGACGCGGCCGGTCACCGGATGCTTGCGGCGGGGGTTGAAGTTGGAGCTCAGGCGGTAGCGCCCCTCGAAGGGGTGGCGGGCGAAGGCCGGATCGAGGCTCTCGCCGTCGGGAGTATAGAAGTTGTTGTCGTCGCCATTGCGCACCAGAGTCAGGTCGACGCGCTCGCCTTCGTACTGGACGGCCAGGACGCGCGGATCGAAGCTCTCGCCCTCGACCACGTCCGACTCCACCAGCACCTGAAAACGATCGCCGCGACGGGTGTCGCGGCGAAAGTCGAGTTTCTTCTCCAGGACGCGAGTCAGTCGCGAGACCTCGGCGCTGGAGAGGCCGGTGGCCTGGGCGGAGCGGGCGAAGCTGCCGCTGACGGTGCCGGCGAAGAGGCGCTGGGCCGCCTCGCCGGTGCGCTCGATGGTTGCGACGTCGTATTCGCCATCCTTGCGCTCCACCACGAAGCCGTTGCGGCCGTCGCGCATCAGGCGCAGGGAGAGCAGCTTGCCCTCCTCGTCGAGCTGGTAGTCGAAGCGCATGCCATCGCGCCAGCGCGTCAGGGCGTTCTGGTCGGGCAATTGCTCGAGCAGGGTGAGGACCTCCCCGTAGCCGAGGCCGAGACGATTCTGGGCCATCACCGCGAAGGTGTCACCGGACTTGACGGTGTAGGTCTCCCACTCGGGCACGTAGGGGTCGGTGGCGGCGATCTCCTCTTCCAAGAAGATCGGGCCGTCCTCGAACAGGCTGAGTTCCTCCTCGGGGACCTCTTCGTAGGAGGTGGCGTCGGCCACCAGACCGCCATCATGATCTAGCATGCCGCTGCCGATGGTGCCGATTACCGTGGCGATATGGAGGGTGCCCTGATCGAGCTCGGCCGCCTCCGGCGCGTCCGCCTCGCCCGGGCGGGCGAGCTGGGCGGGGATGCTATCCTCGCCGCTGGCGTCGGCCTGAGAGAGCAGGTCGAGGTCGATCACCTCGCTGGGCCTGAGCTGGGAGAGGGGCATATGGCGGCGGGTCGACTCCAGTGCCTGGTTGGCCAGGTCGATGGCCTCGCCCACCGGGTGACGCTGGTGGTTCAGCGAGGGCAGGCCGGGGGAGGCGTCGGCGTCGAGGGGAACGACGACGGTGTCGAGCGCTTGTGATTCTCGCTGGACATCCTGATAGGTGGTGACGATCTTCTGTGCGCCCAGCACGGTAACCAGGGTGGCGACCGGTAACAGTAACAGCTTGTGCGTGCGGGGCAGCGAATGGAGGATTCGCAGCATGATAATGGCCAGTGAATATTGGTTTTGGAGACAAAAAGGCCCTTGAACCATAACCCATGGAGGGGGTATTGCCTAGGCTGTATGCATGCACAGTTATACCGTTCCGGCCGGCGTGTGTGCCAAGGCCAGGGGCGGTCGGAGGGAAGGTGAACACCGTTTGCTAATTATTCATTGGAACGGATTTGCCCGGGTTTTGCAACCCGGGCGGAACCTTCTAAGGGGTTATCGCAGATGGGGCAATACCGCCCGAGGCCTTCCCGGCGACAGCGGAATGTCTGCCCCGGCCAATCTGCCTCAGGCCGCGCCGCCGGTAAAGGTGCCGTCGCGGTAGTCGCGCAGCGCCTGCTCCAGCTCCGCCTGGGTGTTCATCACGAAGGGACCGTAGTGGGCGATCGGCTCGCCATGGGGGCGTCCCGCCAGCAGCAGCGCCTCGCCGCCGCCGCGGCTCGCCAGCGTCAGGTGATCCCCTTCCCCGAGGCGGGCCAGGTGGCCGGCGGGCACGCGGGTCTCGGCGATGGCGAGCTCACCGCCGAAGACATAGACCAGCAGGGTCGGGGCATCCTGGGCCAGGGTGAGCCGCTCTCCTGCCGCCAGGCTCAGCTGGGCCACGGCGCCGTCGCCCGCCAGGGCATCCAGGGGGCCTTCGATGCTCTCGCCACCCTCCAGGCGCCAGTGCCCGCCCAGGGCCACCAGGCGGCTGTCGCCCTGGACGAGGGTCGGCATCTCGCTGCCGCGCACGTCGCGATAGGTGGGCGCGCTCATCTTGTCGCGGGCCGGCAGGTTGAGCCACAGCTGGAAGGCGTGCAGCCCCTGGTGGTCGGTCAGCGGCATCTCGGAGTGCACGATGCCGCGCCCGGTGTGCATCCACTGGGCGTCGCCCGCGCGGATGGTGCTGGCGTGACCCAGGTGGTCCTCGTGGGTGAGCCCGCCGTGGATCACGTAGGTCAGGGTCTGCATGCCGCGGTGGGGGTGGGGCGGGAAGCCGCCGATATAGTCGTCGGGGCTGTCCGAGCCCAGCTCGTCGAGCATCAGGTAGGGGTCGAGGCCGCCACCGAAGTCATGGATGCGGCGGATCTTGACGCCGTCGCCGTCCTGGCTGGGGTGGCTCGGTTGCAGGTGCTGGACCTGGCGCAGGGCAGGGACGGTCATGGAGTTCTCCTCGCGACGATGCGTGACCTTTTTCCTGGCATTCTAGGACGATATTTTCGAAAATTAAGCGCATAGTTTCGCCTGATAAATTCGAGGATATCGAAATGTCGCGAGTCACCCTGGCGCAGTGGCAGATGCTGGCGGCGGTGGTGGACCATGGCGGCTTCGCCCGCGCCGCCGAGGCCATCCACAAGAGCCCCTCCACCCTCAACCATGCGGTGCACAAGCTCGAGGAGCAGCTGGGAGTGCGCGTGCTCGAGCCGGCAGGTCGCCAGGTACGGTTGACCGAGGCCGGCGAGATGCTGCTGCGCCGCGCCCGGCAACTGATCGAGGGCGCCGAGGCGCTGGAGGACGTCGCCGGTCGCCTGGCCGAGGGGCTGGAGGCAGAGGTGGTGCTGGCGGTGGATCAGGTCTTCCCGCCGGACGCCCTGGCCCGGGCCCTGGCCACCTTCTCCGCGGCCTTCCCCCCTGTGCGCGTCCAGCTCCACGAGACGGTGCTCAACGGCGGCATCGAGATGCTCTACGATGGCCGCGCCGACCTGGTGATCTCCGGGCTCGCCGCCCAGGGCTTCCTCGGCGAGCCGCTGGTCACGGTGCGCTTCGTCGCCGTGGCCCACCCCGAGCATCCGCTGCACGGGCTGGGGCGGACGCTGGACCTGCGGGATCTGGTGCAGCACCGCCAGCTGGTGGTGCGCGACTCGGCGCTGCGCCACTCCATGGATGCGGGCTGGCTCAAGGCGGAGCAGCGCTGGACCCTCAGCCACCTGGAGACCTCCATCGACATGCTGGAGCGCGGCCTGGGCTTCGCCTGGCTGCCGGAGACCCGGATACGGGATGCGCTGGCGGCCGGGCGGCTCGCGCCGCTGCCGCTCGCCGCCGGCGGCATCCGCGAGATTCCCGTGCAGCTGATCCATCGCGACCGCGACCGCGCCGGCCCCGCCACCCGGGCCCTGGCCGAGGCCCTGATGACGGAGGCGGCGCGCTGCCTCGAGGGGTGATCTTTCGAAACCATCGAATGTAAAAGCCCACTATCTGCGCTGATGCGTCGATGATTTCGTCTTATTCTGGAGATTACCCCACATCGACAGGGAGGCGACTCCCGAGGAGCACGACATGGGCCTTCTGATCGACGGCGTATGGCACAACCAGTGGTACGACACCGACAAGCACGGCGGCGAGTTCGTGCGCGAATCCGCAAAGCTGCGCGACTGGGTCACTCGCGACGGCGCGCCCGGCCCCGACGGCCAGCCGGGCCTGCCCGCCGAGGCCGGGCGCTACCACCTCTATGTCTCCCTGGCCTGCCCCTGGGCGCACCGGGTGATGATCCTGCGCAAGCTCAAGGGGCTGGATAAGCTGATCGGTCTCTCCCACGTCAGCCCACTGATGCTCGACCAGGGCTGGACCTACCACGAGGAGGAGGGCTCAAGCGGTGACCCGGTCAACGGCGTCACCTACCACCGCGAGCTCTACACCCGCACCGATCCCCACTACACCGGCCGGGTCACGGTGCCGGCGCTGTGGGACAAGCAGGAAGGCCGTATCGTCAACAACGAGTCCGCCGAGCTCCTGCGCATGTTGAACGATGCCTTCGATGACCTGACCGGCAACCGCCTGGACTTCTACCCCGAGGCGCTGCGCGAGACCATCGACGCCGTCAATGCCGACGTCTACGACCACATCAACAACGGCGTCTACAAGTCGGGCTTCGCCACCGACCAGCGGGTCTACGAGAAGCACGTGGTGGCGCTGTTCGAGGCGCTGGACCGAATGGAGGCGCGCCTGGCCGAGCATCGCTACCTGGCCGGCGAGTGGCTCACCGAGGCGGATATCCGGCTCTTCACCACCCTGGTGCGCTTCGATGCCGTCTACCACGGCCACTTCAAGTGCAACCTGCGCCGCATCGAGGACTATCCCAACCTCTCCCACTACCTGCGCGAGCTCTACCAGTGGCCGGGCATCAAGGAGACGGTGAACCTCGACCATATCAAGCGCCACTACTACTACAGCCACGACACCATCAACCCCACTCGCATCGTGCCCTACGGCCCGCTGCTGGAGCTGGAGCGCCCCCACGACCGCGAACGCCTGCCGGGCCGCGGCATCCAGCGCAAGGCGGCATAGTGAGACGCGCCGGGGACTGCCCGTAAAGGAGCTCCGAGGACACGGGATGGCCGAGGTAGCGTACATGGACGTATTCACAGCGCCTCCTTGAAGGGCTGTCGCCGGAAAAGCATCGAACGTTTTTTGCTAGAATGCGCCCACCTTCACGTCCAGACACGAGACCCATGACCGACCAGATCCAGCGCTTCCTGTTCGACAACACCAATGTGCGCGGCGAGCTCGTCACCCTGGAGCAGGCCTACGCCGAGGTGCTCGATCGCCACGACTACCCGCCGGCGGTCAACCGCCTGCTGGGCGAGCTGGTGGCCGCGGTGGCGCTGCTCACCGATACCGTCAAGCTCGACGGCACCCTGAGCCTGGAGGTGCGCGGCAGCGGCGCCCTGTCGCTGCTGATGGCCGAGTCCAACCCCGGCGGCGAGCTGCGTGCCATCGCCCGTCTCGCCGAGGGGGCCGAGCCGCCCGCCGACGCCGGTTTCCGCGAGCTGCTCGGCGACGGCCAGATCATGATCACCCTGGATCCCCGCGAAGGGCATCGCTACCAGGGGATCGTCGCCCTCGACCAGGAGAGCCTGGCGGCCTGCGTGGCGGCCTACTTCGCCCAGTCCGAGCAACTGCCCACCCGGCTGTGGCTGGCCGCCGACGGCCGGCGCGCCGGCGGGCTGCTGCTCCAGCGAATGCCCGGCGAGTCGCACAACCAGGACCTGGACGCCTGGGAACGCACCGTGCACCTGGCCGACACCGTCAAGGCCGAGGAGCTCACCGGCCTGGCACCCGACGCGCTGCTGCATCGCCTCTATCACGAGGAGACGGTGCGGGTCTTTCCCCCCAAGCCGCTGCGCTTCGGCTGCACCTGCTCCCGGGAGCGCATCGCCGACGCGCTGCTGACCCTGGGGGCCGAGGAGCTGCGCGAGGTGGTGGCGGAGCAGGGCGGCATCGAGACCCAGTGCCACTTCTGCCATACCCGCTACGCCTTCAGCGCCGAGGAGGTCGAGGCGCTGCTCGCCGAATCCAGCGAACCGCCGCCCACCCTGCATTGAGGCCGTGCTGGCCCCTGTCGGGCCCGCCCGGGCCCGATGCAGGGAGTCATCTCGGCGATATTGCGCTGCACAACAGGATCGGCGGCGAATTCCCTTCATGTTGTAGAAAAACTACATGAATTTCGCCCAAAAAGGGCGTTTCCCGCCCCGGCCCTTTTTGCCATAATGGCGCCGCTTTCAGGCGCGACCGCCCCATAGAAGACGGCCCACCGTCCGCCCGGTCGCGATCCCTCCCCGGCTTTTCCGCGTCTTCGGCGACGCCAGGCACACGAGAGAGAATCGGCCCTCCGGCCAAGGAATCGACATGACCACACCCCAAGCTTCTCACGCCCACGTCAATCTCAGCAGCGCCGAACTCATCGAGCGGGCGGTGGCTCGCGGCGAAGGCCGCCTGGCCGCCAACGGCGCGCTGGTGGTGAGCACCGGCGTGCGCACCGGACGCTCGCCCAAGGATCGCTACATCGTCGACGAGTCGTCCACCAGCGCCAAGATCGACTGGGGCAGCGTCAACCGCCCCTTCGATGCCGAGAAGTTCGACGCCCTCTGGGCGCGGGTCGAGGACTACCTGCTGGGCAAGGAGCACTATGTCGCCGAGCTTCACGTGGGCAGCGATCCGGTCCACTACCTGCCGGTGCGGGTGGCCACCGAGACCGCCTGGCAGAACCTCTTCGGCCGCACCATGTTCGTGCGCCCCGAGGCCTTCAACCCCTCCGCCAAGGCGGAGTGGACCATCCTCAACGCCGCCGACTTCGAGTGTGACCCGGCCCGCGACGGCACCCACTCCGACGGCACCGTGATCATCAACTTCGCCCAGAAGAAGGTGCTGATCGCCGGCATGCGCTACGCCGGCGAGATGAAGAAGGCGATGTTCTCGGTGCAGAACTTCCTGCTGCCCGAGTCCGACGTGCTGCCCATGCACTGCTCCGCCAACGTCGGCGAGGATGGCGAGACCTGTCTCTTCTTCGGCCTCTCGGGTACCGGCAAGACCACCCTCTCCGCCGACCCCGGCCGCTACCTGATCGGCGACGACGAACATGGCTGGGGCCCGGGCACCGTCTTCAACATGGAGGGGGGCTGCTACGCCAAGTGCATCGATCTCTCCGAGAAGAACGAGCCGGTGATCTGGAACGCCATCAAGTTCGGCACCGTGCTGGAGAACGTGGTCCTGAATGACCGCCGCGAGCCGGACTATGCCGACGACAGCCTGACCCAGAACTCCCGCGCCGCCTACCCGCTGGAGCACGTCGAGAAGCGCGTGCCGGAGAACCGCGCCGGCGAGCCCAGCGCCATCGTCTTCCTGACCTGCGACATGAGCGGCGTGCTGCCGCCGGTCTCGGTGCTTACCAAGGAGGCCGCCGCCTACCACTTCCTCTCCGGCTACACCGCCAAGGTGGGCTCCACCGAGATGGGCTCCTCCGAAGGGCTGGCCGCCACCTTCTCCACCTGCTTCGGCGCCCCCTTCTTCCCGCGCCCGGCCCGCGAGTACGCCGACCTGCTGATCAAGCGCGTGGTCGAGAAGGACGCCCAGGTCTACCTGGTCAACACCGGCTGGACCGGCGGCGCCTACGGCGAGGGCGGGGCGCGCTTCTCCATCCCCACCACCCGCGCCATCATCAGCGCCATCCAGTCCGGCGTGCTGCGCAATGTGGAGACTCGTCGCCTCGAGGGTTTGAACCTCGACGTGCCCACCGCGGTGCCCGGCGTCGATACCCGCCTGCTCGACCCGCGCGAGACCTGGGAGGACAAGGGCGCCTATGACCGCCAGCGCCAGGAGCTGGCCGCCAAGTTCGTCGACAACTTCAAGAAGTTCGACGGCGTCAACGAGGCGATCGTTCAGGCGGGCCCGAGCCTGGTCTGAAAGCGCTGCTTGCATCGAACCGCCTCCACCCAATGCGGTCTCACCGGGGATGGGCGCAGGCCCTTCCCCGTCTACGCTGGTACCCATGCCACTCGGGGTGGCTGCCACCCCGCAGGAGGCTGACCATGCAGCGTCGCCATTTCCTGGGGCTGCTCGGCGTGACCGGCGCGGCCATCCTGATCCCCGGCGTGAGCCTGGGCTTCGTTCGCCTGGACCTGAAGCGGGCCGAGGACATCGAGCCGCTTGAACTCTCCGAGGCCGAGTGGCGCGAGCGACTCAGCCGCGATGAGTTCTGGATCCTGCGCGACCACGGCACGGAAGAGCCGTTCTCCAGCCCGCTCGATACGGAGACGCGCGAGGGCGAGTATCGCTGCGCCGGCTGCGATCTGCTGCTATTCACCAGCGCCATGAAGTACGACTCCGGCACCGGCTGGCCGAGCTTCTTCGAGCACGTGGAAGGGCACCTGCTCAGCCAGCTCGATTTCAGCATGCTCCTGCCCCGCACCGAGTACCACTGCGCGCGCTGCGGCGGCCACCAGGGCCACCTCTTCGACGACGGCCCCGAGCCCACCGGCCTGCGCTGGTGCAACAACGGCCTGGCCCTGACCTTCGTGCCCGCCTGACGGCAGCGCCGGCGTCAAGCCTGCCGCGGGCGGGGCGGCTGTGATACCTTGTCGCGATTCGTTCTCGAGATCAGCGAAGGGGTTACATGGACGCCAGCAACCGCATCATCACGCGCCTCGCCGAGGAGCTCTCCGTTCGCCCGCAGCAGGTCACGGCCACGGTGGAGCTGCTCGACGGCGGGGCGACCGTGCCCTTCATCGCCCGCTACCGCAAGGAGGTCACCGGCGGGCTCGACGACACCCAGCTGCGAGCGCTCCACGAGCGCCTGGGCTATCTGCGCGAGCTGGAGGAGCGCCGTGCGGCGGTGCTCGCCGCCATCGACGAGCAGGGCAAGCTGAGCGACGAGCTGGCCGGCCTGATCCAGGCCGCCGACACCAAGCAACGCCTGGAAGACCTCTACCTGCCCTACAAGAAGAAGCGTCGCACCAAGGCCCAGATCGCCCGCGAGGCGGGCCTCGAGCCGCTGGCGGATGCGCTGCTGGCCGATCCCACCCGGGACCCGGAAACCGAGGCGGCCCGCTATCTTCGTCCCGCGGAAGGTGACATCCCCGCCGTGGCGGACACCAAGGCGGCGCTGGATGGTGCGCGCCAGATCCTGATGGAACGCTTCGCCGAGGACGCCGAGCTGGTCGGCCGCCTGCGCGAGCGCCTCTGGCAGGAGGGCGAGCTCGGCGCCCGGGTGATCCCGGGCAAGGAGCAGGAGGGCGCCAAGTTCTCCGACTACTTCGAGCACGACGAGCGGCTCGCCAGGGTGCCCTCGCACCGCGCCCTGGCCATGTTCCGCGGCCGCAACGAGGGGGTGCTGACGCTGGCCATCCGCTTGCCCGGGGAGGAGGAGGCGCCGATCCATCCGGCCCAGGTCGCCATCGCTCGCCACTTCGCCATCCACGACGAGGGCCGTGCCGCGGACAAGTGGCTGCGTGACGTGGTGCGCTGGACCTGGCGGGTCAAGCTCTACACCCACCTGGAGACCGAACTGCTGGGCCGCCTGCGTGAGCGCGCCGAGCAGGAGGCGATCGAGGTGTTCGCCGCCAACCTCAAGGACCTGCTGCTGGCCGCCCCGGCGGGGCAGAAGGCGACGCTGGCCATCGACCCGGGCCTGCGCACCGGCTGCAAGGTGGCGGTGGTGGACGCCACCGGCCAGTTCCTGGACCACACCACGATCTATCCCCATGCGCCGCAGAACCGCTGGGACGCCTCGCTGGCCGAGCTGGCCAGGCTGGTGGAGAAGCACGAGGTGGCGCTGATCGCCGTGGGCAACGGCACCGCCAGCCGCGAGACCGACAAGCTCGCCGGCGAACTGGTGAAGCTATTTGCCGGCAAGCGCGCGCTCGCCAAGGTCATGGTCAGCGAGGCGGGTGCCTCGGTCTACTCCGCCTCCGAATATGCCTCCCGGGAGCTGCCCGACCTCGACGTCACCATCCGCGGCGCCGTCTCCATCGCCCGCCGCCTGCAGGACCCGCTCGCCGAGCTGGTCAAGATCGAGCCCAAGTCCATCGGCGTGGGCCAGTACCAGCACGATGTCTCCCAGGTGCAGCTTTCCCGCAGCCTCGAGGCGGTGATCGAGGACTGCGTCAACGCCGTGGGGGTGGATCTCAATACCGCGTCGAGCGCGCTGCTCTCCCGGGTGGCGGGCCTCTCGCCGGCGCTGGCCGAGGCGATCGTCGCCCGGCGCAACGCCGAGGGGGCATTCCGCAGTCGCCGGCAGCTGCTCGACGTCGGCCGCCTGGGGCCCAAGACCTTCGAGCAGTGCGCGGGCTTCTTGCGCATCATGAGCGGCGACAACCCGCTGGACGCCAGCGCCGTGCACCCCGAGGCCTACCCCCTGGTGGAGCGCATCGCGAAAAGGAACGGCCGTGATCTCGGCAGCCTGATCGGCGACAGCGCCACCCTCAAGGCGGTGAAGCCCGCCGACTTCGCCGACGAGCGCTTCGGCGTGCCCACGGTCACCGACATCCTCGCCGAGCTGGACAAGCCGGGCCGTGACCCGCGGCCCGAGTTCAAGGCCGCCGAGTTTCGCGAGGGGGTCGAGACCCTCAAGGACCTGGAGCCCGGCATGGTGCTGGAGGGCAGCGTCACCAACGTCACCCACTTCGGCGCCTTCGTGGACATCGGCGTCCACCAGGACGGCCTGGTGCATATCTCGGCGCTCTCCGACAAGTTCATCGAGGACCCGCGTTCGGTGGTCAAGGCCGGCGACATCGTCAAGGTGAAGGTGATGAGCGTCGACATCGAGCGCGCGCGGATCGGCCTCTCCATGCGGCTCGACGACACCCCGGGGGAGGAGGGCGAGAAGCCGAGGCGCGGGGGCGGCGAGCGCCGGGCCCGCGGCGGCAAGCCGCCGCGCAAGGGCGCCGGGCGTGGCAACGACGCCGGCCAGGGTGGGCCCATGGGCGCCCTGGGGGCGGCCCTGCTCGAGGCAAAGAAGAAGCGCTAGCGGCGCCGCCACCTGGGTCGGCTGAGCTTTGAATCGCCGCCGCCAGGCACCATAATCTGCTCTTTGCGGGCGCCCGGGGGCGCCCGTTTCACAAGGAAGAAGCGCGTCCCTCGTGACGGCTTCCCAGACAAGGGGTGTTCATCTTGTCCGATTCACTCGCCAGCCTTATTGCCCGCATGGAGGGCCCCGCCCGAAAGGGGCGCTTCAGCCGGTTGCGCCGCGGTCTCGAGAAGGAGGGGCTGCGCGTCGACCGTGACGGCCGCGTGGCCCAGACGCCTCACCCCCATGCGCTGGGCTCCAAGCTGACCCATCCGCATATCACCACCGACTACTCCGAGGCGCTGCTGGAGTACATCACCCCGGTCACCTGCCGGCCCGCCGACGCCCTGGGATTCCTCGGCGACCTGCACCGCTTCAGTTATCGCCACCTGGGCGACGAGTTGATCTGGCCCGCCAGCATGCCGGCGCGCCTCGACGGCAACGACAGCATCCCCATCGCCGACTACGGTCCCTCCAACGTGGGTACCATGAAGCGGGTCTACCGCCAGGGCCTCGACGTGCGCTACGGGCGCATCATGCAGGCGATCGCCGGGGTGCACTACAACGTCTCGCTGCCCGATGACCTCTGGACGTTGCTGCGCGAGCTCGACGGCGCCGAGGCCACGCCGATGAACGACTACCGCTCGGCTCGCTACTTCGGGCTGATCCGCAACTTCCGCCGCCACAGCTGGCTGCTGCTCTACCTGTTCGGCGCCTCGCCGGCCGTCGACCGCAGCTTCCTGGGGGGCGGCGAGATCCCCGACAAGCTCGAGCCCCATGGCAAGGAGACCCTGGTCTCGCGCTATGCCACCAGCCTGCGCATGTCGGACCTCGGCTACCAGAACAAGGTGCAGGAGCAACTCAAGATCTGCTTCAACTCCCTCTCCAACTACGTGAACACCCTGCGCCACGCCATCGCCACGCCCTGGCCCGCCTACCAGGCGCTGGGCGTACGCGAAGGCGACGGGTGGCGCCAGCTCAACGCCAATATCCTGCAGATCGAGAACGAGTACTACAGCGACATCCGCCCCAAGCGGGTGGCGCGCCACGACGAGACCCCCAGCCAGGCGCTGGAGGCCCGCGGCGTGGAGTACATCGAGGTGCGCTGCCTCGACCTCGACCCCCTCGCCACCCTGGGGGTGGACGAGGCCCAGATCCGCTTCCTCGACGCCTTCCTGATGTGGTGCCTGCTGGCCGAGAGCCCCTGGATCCCCGACGCGGAGTGCGACACCCTGGACGACAACCGCCGCCGGGTGGTGGAGCGCGGCCGCGACCCCGAGCTGCGCCTGTGTCGTCACGGAGAACCGGTGAGCCTGGCGGAGTGGGGCGGCGAGATCCTGGCGGAGATGGCCGGGGTGGCCGAGCTGTTCGATGCCCTGGAGGAGGGCAGCCCCCACGCCGAGGCCGTGGCCGCCATGGCGCCGCGCCTGGCGGACCCCGCCCTGACCCCCTCCGGTCGCCTGCTGGCGCGCCTGCAGGAGAACGGCGAGGAGTTCAGCGAGGCGATGCTGGCCATCGCCCGGGAGCAGGCCACGCGGCTTCGCGAGGCGCCCCTGGATCCGGCGCGGGAGGCGCTCTTCGACGAGCTGGTCGCCACCTCCCACGAGCAGCAGGCGCAGATCGAGGCCGCCGACCGCGTCCCCTTCGCCGACTTCCTGGCCGACTACTTCGCCCGGGCCCGCGAGACGCGGGTCGTCGAGGGGGTGGGCCGATGAGCGCCCTGGCACGTCTCTCCGTCCGCCAGTGGAGCCTCGCCGGTCTCGCCTTCTGTGTGCTGATGATGGCCGTGGCTCTGGGCCTCGAGCATATCGTCGGCCTCGAGCCCTGCCCGCTGTGCATCTTCCAGCGCGTGGCGGTGATCGGTGCCGGCGTGGTGTTCGCGGTGGCGGCGATCCACAATCCCGCCGGCCGCCTCGGCGGGGCCCTCTACGGCCTGCTGGGCCTGGTTGCCGTAGGTGGCGGCATCGGGGTGGCCTGGCGGCACCTGTGGCTGCAGTCGCTGCCCGCCGATGAGGTGCCGAGCTGCGGTCCCGACCTCGGCTACATGATGGATATCCTGCCGCTCCAGGAGGTGGTCGCAAGGGTGCTCTCCGGCTCCGGCGAGTGCGCCGAGATCGACGTCCTCTTCCTGGGCGTCTCGCTGCCGGGCTGGACCCTGGCCGGCTTCGTGGTGCTGGCCCTGGCCCCGCTGGGCCTGCTGCTCACGGCCTTCCGGGAGCGCGGCTGAGGGTGCTCTACCGCGACTTCGCCACCCAGGAGGCGATCGACGCCGCCTATGACCCCATGATCGGGCGCGATGCCGCGTCGCTGGTGGCCGACTGGCGCGCGCGCAGCGACGCCGCCCGCGCCCGCCATCGAGTGACGCTCGATGTGCTCTACGGGCCGACGCTCGCCGAGCGCCTGGACCTCTACCACGCCGAGGGGAGAGAGCAGGGCGCGCCGCTGCACCTCTTCTTCCACGGCGGCTACTGGCGTGCGCTGGGCCACCGGGAGTTCGGTTTCATCGTCGACGACCTGGTGGCAAGCGGCATCGGCGTGGCGGTGGTCAACTACGCGCTCTGCCCGAGGGTGCGCTTCGCCGAGGTGGTGCGCCAGGCCCGCGCCGCCCTGGCCTGGGCCTGTCGCCATGCCGAATCGCTCGGCCATGACCCGGCGCAGATCAGCGTCTCCGGCCACTCCGCCGGCGGCCACCTCTGCGCCATGCTGCTGGCCACCGATTGGCAGGGCGACTACGGCCTGCACCGCGATCCGATCCAGGGGGCGCTCTGCGTCAGCGGCCTCTATGACCTTGGCCCCTTCCCCTGGTCCTGGCTGCAGCCCAAGCTGCGGCTCGGCGGTCGCGACCTCGACGAGTTCAGCCCCGCCTTCCTGCCCTGCCGGGCGCAGGCGAAGGTGAGCCTGGTGGCCGGCGGCGAGGAGTCCGACGAGTTCGCCCGCCAGATGGCCGAGTATGCCGCCCACCTCGGCGAGCAGGGCATCGAGGTGGAGCAGGCCCTGCTGCCCGGCGACGACCACTTCTCGCTCCTCGAGCGCTATCTCGACGGCGGGCGCCTGGCCGCGACGATCAAAGGTTTCCATGATCGGCAAGATACGAGAAGTCAGGGGAGCCGGGGATAGGCCGAAAGGGAGGTCCGGGGACCAGGGATGGCCGAGGTAGCGTACAGGGATGTATTTACAGCGCCTCCCTGCAGGCCTGTCGCCGGATCAGCCCCGACCAGAAAGCGGCACGCAAGCCATCACACCCCCAGATAGCGGTCGCGCAGCGTCGCGGTGAGGGCCTCGGGTGGCCCCGTCCAAACGCTGACGCCCTTCTCCAGCAGCACGCAGCGGTCGGCCAGGGGCAGCAGCTCCGAGAGGCTCTTGTCGACGATCAGGATCGCCTGGCCGCGGGCCTTGAGGCGGCGGATCGCCTGCCAGATCTCCCGGCGGATCACCGGCGCCAGCCCCTCGGTGGCCTCGTCGAGCACCAGCAGGCGCGGATTGGTCATCAGCGCCCGGCCGATGGCCAGCATCTGCTGCTCGCCGCCGGAGAGGGTGGCCGCGGCCTGGCGGTCGCGCTCGCCCAGGCGCGGGAAGAGCGCCTCCACCGCCTCCAGGGTCCAGTCGCCTGCGCGGGCCGCGACCCGCAGGTTCTCGCGCACCGTCAGGTTGGGGAAGCAGCGCCGCCCCTCCGGCACCAGCCCCAGCCCCAGCCGGGCGATGCGGTGCGGCGACAGGCCGCGCAGTTCCCGGCCCTCGAAGGCGATGCGCCCGGCATGGGCCGGCGTGAGCCCGAAGATCGAGCGCAGGGTGGTGGTCTTGCCCATGCCGTTGCGTCCCATCAGCGCCACCAGCTCGCCGGCGCCCACCTCGAGGTCGACGCCGAACAGCGCCTGGGAGGGACCGTAGCGGGTCTCGATGGCTTCCACCTTGAGCATCTCAGTCTCCCAGATAGGCATCGCGGACCCGCGGGTCGCGGCGGATGGTGTCGCCGTCGCCGTGGGCGATGATGCGCCCGGCCACCAGCACCGAGATGCGCTGCGCCAGCCGGAACACCGCCTCCATGTCGTGCTCGATCAGCAGGATCGGTACCTCCCGCTTGAGCCCCTCCAGCAGCTCGGTGAGCCGCGCCGAGCCCTCGGGGCCGAGTCCCGCCATGGGCTCGTCGAGCAGCAGCGCCCGGGGCCGCAGCGCCAGGGCGCAGGCCACCTCCAGGGTGCGGCGCTCGCCGTGGGAGAGCTCGGCCACCGGCGTCCAGGCGCGGTGGGCGAGGCCCAGGCGCTCGAGCACCGCCAGCGCCGGCTCGACCAGGCGCGGGTCGCGCGCCACCGGCCGCCAGAAGCGGAAGCTGTGGCCGGCCAGCGCCTGGACGCCGATCATCACGTTGCGGATCACCGGCAGCGGTTCCGCCAGCGACGACACCTGGAAGCTGCGCCCCAGCCCGCGGCGGGCGCGGGCGGCCACGCTCTCCCGGGTGACGTCGACACCGCCCAGCAGGATGCGCCCGGCATCGGGCTCGAGGCCGCCGGCGATCTGGGCGATCAGCGTCGACTTGCCGGCGCCGTTGGGGCCGATCAGGGCGTGGATTTCGCCGGGCCTCAGGGTCAGCGAGACGTCGTCGGTGGCCGCCAGGGCGCCGAAGCGCTTGTGGAGCCCCTCCAGGGCCAGCACCGTCTCACTCATGGGACGCCCTCCCGGCCAGCCAGCCCATCACCCCGTGGCGGGCGAAGAGCACCACCCCCAGCAGCGTCAGGCCCAGGAACAGCTGCCAGTACTCGGTGAGCCCGCCCAGCAGGGTCTCCATGGAGACGAACAGCACCGCCCCGGCCAGGGGGCCGTAGAGCCGGCCGACGCCGCCCAGGATGACGATCACCATCAGCTCGCCGGACAGGTGCCAGCTGAGCATGGAGGGGCTGACGAAGCCGTTGAGGTCGGCATAGAGCGCGCCGGCGAGCCCCGTGATCATCGCCGAGACGACGAAGGCCACCAGCCGAACGGGGTAGGGGGAGATTCCCGCGGTGGCCAGGCGGGTGTCGTTGAGCCGCGCCATGGTCAGCGCCGCGCCGAAGCGCGAACCCATCAGCCGCGAGGTGAGCGCCATGGCCACCACCAGCCAGGCGAAGCAGATCAGGAAGAAGGTCAGCGGGTCCTGGGTATCGAGCCCCGGCAGGCCGTTGCGCAGATAGATCGGCAGGCCGTCCTCGCCCCCGTAGGTGGGCCAGGAGTTGGCGAAGTAGTAGACCATCTGGGCGAAGGCCAGGGTGATCATGATGAAGTAGACCCCAGAGGTGCGCAGCGAGACCGCGCCGACGGCCAGCGCCAGCAGGCCGCAGGCCAGCATCGCGACGGGCCACAGCACCAGCAGGTTGTCGCTGCCCGGGATGGCACCCAGGAAGGGCGTCATGTCGAAGGCGTGGAAGGCACCGATGCCGGCCACGTAGCCTCCCAGGCCGAAGTAGGCGGCATGGCCGAAGCTCACCATGCCGCCGTAGCCCAGCGCCAGGTTGAGCCCCACCGCGGCCATGGCGATCAGCGTCAGGCGGGTGGCGAGGGTCACGTAGTAGGCGTGGCCGGTGAGGTCGGCGATCACCGGCACCACCAGCAGCAGGGCTAGCAGGCCGGCCTGGACCAGGCGCTGGCGGGCGGGGCGGCGGGGCGCGACGGCAAGCAGATGCGGCTCAGTCATGGGCGGCGAAGAGTCCCCTGGGCTTGAAGGCGAGTATCACGGCCATGAGGACGTAGATCAGCATCGAGGCCAGGGCGGCGCCGGCATCCGTGGCCTCAGCGGCGGGCATCACCGAGCGCAGCGCCAGGGGCAGGAAGACCCGTCCCAGGGTGTCCACCACGCCCACCAGCACGGCGCCGAGCAGCGCCCCCTTGATGGAGCCGATGCCGCCGATCACGATCACCACGAAGGCCAGGATCAGCACCGGCTCGCCCATGCCCACCTCCACCGACTGCAGCACGCCCACCATGGCGCCGGCCAGCCCGGCGAGCCCGGCCCCCAGGGCGAACACCGCGGTATAGAGCCTGGCGATGTCGATGCCCAGTGCGCCGATCATCTCGCGGTCGCTCTCCCCGGCGCGGATGCGCATGCCGAGCCGCGTGCGCGAGATCAGCCACCACAGCCCCACGGCCACCGCGATGCCCACGCCGATGATCACCAGCCGGTAGAGGGGGTAGCGGGATCCGCCGGGCAGCGGCACATGGCCGGAGAGCCAGCCGGGGGTGTTGAGCCATAGCGGCGAGGAGCCGAACAGCCAGCGGGTGCCTTCAGAGAAGATCAGGATCAGCGCGAAGGTGGCCAGCACCTGGTCGAGGTGGGGGCGATGGTAGAGGCGGCGGATCACGATCAGCTCCACCAGGGCCCCCGCCGCGGCGGCCCCCACCAGGCCGGCGGCGAGCCCCAGCAGGAAGGAGCCGCTGGCGGCGGTGACCGCGGCGGTGAGGTAGGCCCCCACCATGTAGAAGGAGCCGTGGGCCAGGTTGATCAGCCCCATGACCCCGAACACCAGGGTCAGGCCGCTGGCCATCAGGAACAGCATGGTGCCGAGCTGAAGGCCGTTGATCAGCTGTTCGAGGAGCAGGGTCGCCGACACGTCAGGGGCTCGTCACATCTGGCAGTCGGGGTGGTAGATATCCTGGATGTCCTCCACCGCGATGCCCAGCAGGCGGTTGGTGGGCTCGCCATCCTCGCCCATGACCACCTCGCGCACATGGATGTCCTGGATGGGGTGATGGTTGGGGCCGAAGCGGAACTCCCCGCGCACCGAGTCGAAGTCGGCCTCGCGCAGCGCCTCGCGGAAGGCGTCCTGGTCGTCCGGGTGGGCCTTCTCCAGGGCGGAGAGGATCAGGTTGGCGGTATCGAAGCCCTGGGCGGCGTAGAGGGTCGGCGTGCGGCCGTAGGCCTCGCGGAAGCTTTCCACGAAGGCGCGGTTGGTGGCGTTGTCCAGATCGTGGGCCCACAGCGAGGTGTTGCGGGCGCCCACGGCGGCCTCGCCCACCGCCTTGATCAGGATCTCGTCGAAGGAGAAGGCGGCGCCGAACACCGGCAGATCGACGCCCGAGCTCGCCCACTGCTTCATGAAGGAGATGCCCATGCCGCCGGGCAGGAAGAAGAACAGGCTGTCGGCGTCGCTGGCGCGGATCTGGGCGATCTCGGCGGCATAGTCGCTCTGGCCCATCCGGGTGTAGAGCTCGTCGGCCACCTCCCCCTCGTAGAGGTGCTTGAAGCCGGCCAGGGCGTCGGTGCCCGCCGGGTAGTTGGGCGCCATGATGATGGGGTTCTCGTAGCCCTGCTCGCGCATCCAGGCGCCCATGGCGCCGTGCAGGTTGTCGTTCTGGTAGGCGACGTTGAAGTAGTTCTCGTGGCACATGCGCCCGGCGAGGTCCGAGGGGCCGGCGTTGGGGGAGAGGTAGAAGGTCCCCTGGCGCACCACCGAGGGCACCACCGCCATGGCCAGGTTGGACCAGATGATGCCGGTGAGCAGGTCGACCTCCTCGCGCTGGATCAGCTCGTTGGCCAGGCTGCGCGCCAGGTCCGGCTTGCGGGCGTCATCCTTGACCAGCACCTCGATGTCGTCGCGGCCCGACTGCTCGATGGCCAGCTGGAAGGCGTCGCGCACGTCGACCCCCAGGTGGGAGCCCCCGCCGGAGAGGGTGGTGACCATGCCGATCCTGACCTCCTCGGCGTGTGCGGTGGCAAGGCCGGCGGCGAACAGCAGGCCGGCCCCCAGGCAAGCAATCGGTTTCATCGAGTACCTCGGCGAGAGCGGTGGTTTGGTGTGGCCATAGCCTACCAAGGAAACGTCGCCGACAGGGAAAGGAAAAGGCCCCGATGGTCCTCTTGACGTCGCGGTCTCTCCACGTTCGCCGCCACAGGATTGACAGCCGCCGACGGGAGCGCGACTCTGAGCCTCACCCGGCCGGGCGTGGGACGTCCCGGGTACCACTGAGCGAGGGAGGCCTCCATGCTGGAAGACTGCAAGAGCGCCCTGGAGCGCTGGGGCGGCGTGCACAAGCTGATCGACCGCTGGCTCGACGAGCGTCGTGAGCTGCTGGTCAACTTCGTCGAGCTCAAGGAGGCCTGCGATGCCGAGCTCGAGGCGGTCTCCAAGGAGCGCATCGACGCCTTCAGCCAGCTGCTGATGGACTACATCAGCGCCGGCCACTTCGAGGTCTATCCCCAACTGCGCGAGGAGGCGCGCGCCTTCGAGGACGAGGAGGCGCTGACCATCGCCGACCGCCTGCTGCAGCGCCTGGAGATGTCCACCGAGCTGGTGCTGGACTTCGATGCCGAATACGCCAGCCCCGGCCGGGTGCGCCAGCACCTCGACCGCCTGCCCGCCTGGCTTGCGCGGCTGGCCCACGGCCTCACCGAGCGCTTCTCGCTCGAGGACGAGCTGATCGGCCGTATCCACGCCCGCCACGCCCCGGATGCGGCGCGGGAGGAGGCCACCACTCGCTTGTAGCAGCGCGATTTAGCGCGCGATGGCGTGGGGCGGATCAGCGTGATAACGCTGTGTAGGAGGGATGCTTTGCATCGCGACAGGCGCCGTCAGGCGCCCCTGCGGTGTTGCCTTGTCTCTACGATTGCCGCCGGGAGGCCTTCGGCCTCCAGTCGCGAGACGACGTCTCCCTCCTACACCCTGGCTTCACGCTTTTTCCCACGCGGTTCCAGCACCAGCATGCAGGGCGTCAGCAGCAGGGTCAGGCCGGTGGCGAAGGTCAGGCCGCCGGCGATGGCGCTGGAGAGCTGTGTCCACCACTGGGTGGAGGGGGCGCCGATCCCCAGGCTCGGCTCCAGCAGGTTGACGTTGATTCCCAGCACCATGGGCGCCAGGCCCAGCACCGTGGTCACCGCGGTGAGCAGTACCGGGCGGAAGCGCAGGCAGCCCGCCTCCAGCGCCGCCTCCGCCGGGCCGAGCCCCTCGCCGCGCAGCTGGTTGTAGGTGTCGATCAGCACGATGTTGTTGTTCACCACGATCCCCGCCAGGGCGATGACGCCCATCCCCACCATCACGATGCCGAAGGGCTGGGCGTTGGCCAGCAGCCCCAGCAGCACCCCCGCGGTGGAGAAGACGATCGCCGAGAGCACCAGCCCCGCCTGGTAGAAGCTGTTGAACTGGGTCACCAGGATCAGCGCCATCAGGCCGATGGCCACCAGGAAGGCGCTGGCCAGGAAGCGGCTCGCCTCCTGCTGGTCCTGCTGCTCGCCGGCCACGTTCACCTGGACCCCCTCGGGCGGCTCGCCGGCCGCCTCCAGCAGGGCGTCCAACCGCTCGTCGGCGTTGAAGCCCTCCTGCACGTCCGCCTCCAGAGTGATGGCACGGCGCCCGTCGATGCGGTGCAGGGTGTCCACCTTGGGCGCCGGCTCGACACTGACGAAGTGCGACATCGGCACCCGGCCTCGTGCGGTGGAGAGGCTCAGCCGCCCCAGCTCGTCCAGGGTGCGGTCGCCCTCGGGCAGGCGCACCCGGATGTCGACCTCGTCGTCGACCCCCTCGGGGCGATAGCTCGCCACCTGCACCCCGGTGGTCAGCAGCTGCACCGCGCTGCCCACGCTGGTGACGTCGGCGCCGAAGCGGCTCGCCGCCTCGCGGTCGACCTTCACCCGCCACTCCACCCCGGGCAGGCTGCGGTTGTCCTCGATGTCGCGGAAGCCGGGAAGCTCCTCCATCAGCTCGTGGAGCCGGTCCACCGCCCGGTCGGCGAGCTCCGGCGTCCGGCCGCCGATCTCCAGTGCGATGGGCTTGCCCTCGCCGGGCCCCATCTGCTGTTCGCGGAACTCCAGCACGAGGCCGGGCAGGTCGGCGGTGCGCTCCCGCATCGCGGCGAAGATCTCGGTCAGCGGGCGGCGCTGGTGCCAGTCGACCAGCTGGAACTGCAGCATGCCGATGACGTCGGCACCGCGCTGCTCGTCGGGGCTGGCGAAGGAGCGCGCATAGAGCGCCTCCACCTCGGGCATGCCGGCCAGGCGTGCCTCCACCCGGCGCACCATGGCGTCCTTCTCCTCGATGGAGAAGTCGCCGCGGGTGCGCACCATCACCTGGGCGGTGTCGGGCTCCACGCTGGGGAAGAACTCCACCCCGTGGTTGAAGCGCGCATAGGCGGTGTAGATCAGCGCCATCAGCAGCAGCGCGAAGAGCAGGGTCAGCGCGGGGTGGGCGAGCAGGCGAGTGAGCGCCCCGCGATAGAGCCGGCCGATGGCGGTCGCCTCCATCGCCACGGCGCTCGCCGAGGCGCGTCGGGCGCCGAACACGCTGCCCAGGGCGGGCAGGAAGAGCAGCGCCATGGCCAGGGAGGCGAGCAGGCAGAGGATCACCGTGGCCGGCAGGTACTTCATGAACTCGCCCACCATGCCGGGCCAGAAAAGCAGCGGCACGAACACCGCCAGGGTGGTGGCGGTGGAGGCGATCACCGGCCAGCTCATGCGGTGGGCCGCCTCCAGCCACGCCCGGCGCGGCGCCATGCCCTGGTGCAGGTGGCGGTCGGCCAGCTCGCTGACCACGATGGCGCCGTCCACCAGCATGCCGGCCACCAGGATCAGCGCGAACAGCACCACGATGTTGAGGGTGTAGCCCACCGCCCAGATCAGCAGGATGCCGGTGAGGAAGGCGCCGGGGATGGTCAGCCCCACCATCAGGGCGCTGCGCACCCCCATGGCTGCCAGGATCACGATCAGCACCAGCACCACCGCGGTGACCACGTTGTTCAACAGCTCCGAGAGCATGTCCTCCACGAACTCGGACTGGTCGTTGATGGTGGTGACCTTGAGCCCCTCGGGGAGCATCTCGCCGGCCTCGTCGAAGAGCGCCTCGACCTGCTCCACGGTGGCGATGATGTTGGCCCCGGCGCGCTTGGAGACCTCCAGCACCAGCGCCGGCTGGCCGTCGATGCGCGCATGGCCCTCGGGGTCCTTGAAGGTGGGACGGATCACCGCGACGTCGCCGAAGGTGACCACCCGGTCGCCGTCCACCTTCACCGGCATGTCCATGACATCCTCCAGGCTCTCGATCACCCCGGGCACCTTCACCCCCAGGCGGCCGGCGCCGGTGTCCAGGCTGCCGGCGGCCACCAGGCGGTTGTTGTTGCTGACCAGGTTGAAGAGGGTGTCGAAGTCGACGTCGTAGCTGTCCAGCACCAGGGGGTCGACGACGATCTCGAGAAGCTCCTCCCGGTCGCCGCCGATATCCACCTCCAGCACCTCGGCGATGCCCTCGATCTCGTCCTGGATGCGCCGCGCGATGGCGACCCTCCGAGTCTCCTCGATGGGGCCGGAGAGGCCGATGGAGAGCACCGGGAACTCGCTGACGTTGACCTCCACCACCCGTGGTTCCTCGGCCTCGGAGGGCAGCTCCGCCTTGGCGATGTCGACCTTCTCGCGCACGTCGGAGAGCGCCTGGTCGGCGTCGAAGCCGGCGTCGAACTCCAGGGTGATGGAGGCGTGCCCCTCGTTGGACTGGGCGGTGAGCTTGCCGAGCCCCTCGATGGTGCGCAGCTCCTGCTCCATGGGGCGCACCAGCAGCCGTTCGCCATCCTCGGGGCTGACCCCCTCCAGGCTCATGGCCACGTAGATCATGGGGATGGGGACGTCGGGGTTGGCCTCCTTGGGGATCGCCTGCCAGGCCGCGAGCCCGGCCAGCAGCAGGCCCGCCAGCAGCATCAGGGTGGTACGGGCGTGGGACTGGGCGGCCGCGATCAGCGAGCGCATCTCAACGTGCCCCCCAGCCGCCGTCTTCCGGCGCCTCGCTCTCCTCGCCGGGCGCGTCGTCGCCCGTCGCGTCCTCCGTCGGCACCGCCTCGACCCGTTCCCCGGGCGCCACCAGGCCGCCGCCCAGGGTGATCAGCCGCACCGGGTCGGGCAGGCCGGAGACCCGGGCCGCCTCGAGGCCGGCATCCACCAGGCTCACCGGGCTCTCCACCACGCGGTCGTCGTCGTCCAGGTGCCTGACCGCCAGTCCCCCTTCTTCGTCCAGCACCAGCAGGGCGGGGGAGAGGCGGTGGACCCGGCGCTCGGGCAGGGTGATCTCGAGGGTGGCGGAGCCGCCGGCCAGGCGGCGGCCCTCGGGGTTGTCGACGTTGACCTCGACCCGGAAGCTGCGTGTCGCCTCCTCGGCACGGCGTGCCACCCGGCTCACCTCGCCGGAGAGGCGCGAGCCGTCGAGCAGGCGCAGCTCGGCCGCCAGGCCCTCCTCCAGCGCCAGGGCGTCGCGCTGGGGCGCCCAGGCCACGGCGGTCAGGCGGGAGTCATCCACCAGCCGCCCCCAGGTCTCCCCCGCCTGCACCAGGTCGCCCGGTTCCACCTCGAGGCGGTCCAGGGTGCCGGGGAAGGGGGCCTCGGGGCGGGTATCGTCGCGCTGGCGCTTCAGGGTCGCCAGCTCTGCCACGGCGCGGCTGACGCCGGCCTGCAGGCGCAGGTACTCGGGGCGCGAGATCAGCTCGCGGCGGCGCAGCGACTCGGCGCCACTCAGCTCCGCCCGGGCCAGCTCGAGGTCGTCTTCGGCCTGGGCCAGGCGAGCGGGAAGCTCCTCCTGGGCCAGCTCCAGCAGCACCTCGCCGGCCTCGACGCGGCGGCCCTCGTCCACCGGCAGCGCCGCTACCCGGCCGGACTGGCGCGCGCGCAGCGTCGCCTCGCGGTGGGGGGAGAGCTCGCCCTGCAGTATCAGGGTGGGGGCGTGGGACTCGGCGTGGCGGGTCGCGACCTCCACCCGCGGCGCCTGCTCCTCGCTGCCGGGCGTGGCTTCGGGCGGCTCGGCCCGGAAGCCCTGGATATCGCCCAGCAGCAGCCAGGCCAGCAGCAGCACGACCAGGCCGATGGCGAGCAGCGGCGGCAGGGGAGGGAGGCGACGGCGGGGCATGCGGCGTGGTCCATCAGCAGGGCATGAAGGCTCCAGCATACTATTCCCGGCGGAGATCCTCATACAGCCGTTTGTCGCACCCCCCTTCCTCCCCCCTCCTACGTCGAATTGAGTTTTGTGCACTGCAGGCATACCATCTTGCCATCTTGCACGGCGGTCCGACTGGATCGCCCCACGGTGACAACGTCGCGTTGACAACCCAAGGAGCCCCCATGAAAGCCCCCGTTCGCATTGCCATCACCGGCGCCGCCGGCCAGATCAGCTACTCCCTGGCGTTCCGTATCGCCTCCGGCGACATGCTGGGCAAGGACCAGCCGGTCATCCTGCAGCTGCTCGAGATCACCCCGGCCATGGACGCCCTGAACGGCGTGGTGATGGAGCTCAACGACTGCGCCTTCCCGCTGGTGCAGGAGATCGTTGCCACCGACGACGCCAACGTGGCCTTCAAGGACGCCGACTTCGCCCTGCTGGTGGGTGCGCGTCCGCGCGGTCCGGGCATGGAGCGCAAGGACCTGCTGGAAGCCAACGCGGCGATCTTCTCCGCCCAGGGCAAGGCCCTGAACGACAACGCCAGCCGTGACGTCAAGGTGCTGGTGGTGGGCAACCCCGCCAATACCAACGCCCTGATCGCTT
>JBKHEO010000006.1:0-60971 GCA_046540755.1 Halomonas sp.
TGCCCAGGTTGCCGCCGGTCTGGATGGCGGAGTAGATCTGCGCCACCTTGTCCTCGCGGATCAGGTTGCGCACCGCCGCCGTGGCGATCAGGATCTCGTGGGCCGCCACGCGTCCGCCGCCCATGCGCTTGAGCAGCGCCTGGGAGACCACCGCCTGCAGCGACTCCGAGAGCATCGAGCGCACCATCGCCTTCTCCTCGCCGGGGAAGACGTCGATGATCCGGTCGATGGTCTTGGCCGCCGAGGTAGTGTGCAGGGTGCCGAACACCAGGTGGCCGGTCTCGGCCGCGGTGAGCGCCAGGCGGATGGTCTCCAGGTCCCGCAACTCGCCCACCAGGATGACGTCGGGGTCCTCGCGCAGGGCGCTGCGCAGCGCCGGGGCGAAACCGTGGGTGTCGCGATGCACCTCGCGCTGGTTGATCAGGCAGCGCTTGCTGCGGTGCACGAACTCGACCGGATCCTCGATGGTCAGGATATGCTCGTAGCGGTGGTCGTTGATGAAGTCGATCATCGCCGCCAGCGTGGTGCTCTTGCCCGAGCCGGTGGGGCCGGTGACCAGCACCAGCCCCCGCGGCAGCATCGAGAGCTGGCGAAAGACGGTGCCGAGGCCGAGATCCTCCAGGGTAAGCACCTCGGTGGGGATGGTACGGAACACCGCCCCGGCACCGCGCGCCTGGTTGAAGACGTTGACACGGAAGCGCGAGATCCCCGGCACCTCGAAGGAGAAGTCGGTCTCGAAGAACTCCTCGTAGTCGCGGCGCTGGCGGTCGGCCATGATGTCGTAGATCAGCTTGCGGACCTCGCGGTCCTCCATGGCCGGCACGTTGAGCCGACGGATATCGCCATCCACGCGAATCATCGGCGGCAGTCCCGCCGAGAGGTGGAGGTCGGAGGCCTTCTGCTTTGCCGAGAACGCCAGCAGTTCGGTAATATCCATGCGTTTTCCCTGCTCCCGATGGTGGTGCGTCTTGTGAGGTCCAGTATGACAGAGCTTGAGACATGACGGCGCCGGTACTCGCCGAGTCCCTCGCCGCCGCCCGTCAGCGCCTGGCCGATGCCCTGAACCGTGCCGGCCGCCCCGTGGCCGATGCGCGCCTGCTGGCGGTGAGCAAGACCCAGCCCGCCGGGAGGGTCCGCGAGGCCTGGCACCTGGGGCAGCGCGACTTCGGCGAGAACTACGTCCAGGAGGCGCTGGAGAAGCAGCAGGCGCTGGCCGACCTCGAGGACATCGTGTGGCATTTCATCGGCCCGCTGCAATCCAACAAGACCCGCGACGTGGCCGAGCACTTCGCCTGGGTACACAGCGTAGACCGCAAGAAGATCGCCCGACGCCTGAGCGATCAACGCCCCGAGGCGCTGCCGCCCCTGGAGGTCTGCCTGCAGGTCAATATCAGCGGGGAGGCCTCCAAGTCCGGGGCGAGCCTCGAGGCGCTACCCGCCCTGGCCGAAGCGGTGCTGGCCCTGCCGCGCCTGCGCCTGCGCGGCCTGATGGCGATCCCCGCCCCGGCCGAGGGGCTCGACGCCCAGCGCGCCCCCTGCGCCCGGCTGCGCGAGGCCCTGGAGGGGCTCCGCGAGCGCTTCCCGGAGGCACCGCTGGACACCCTCTCCATGGGCATGAGCGATGACCTCGAGGCCGCCGTGCTGGAGGGCGCCACCCTGGTGCGACTGGGCACCGCCATCTTCGGGGCCCGCGAGCCCCGTCCCTGACCCACACCGCGGCCGCCGCGGCGGCCGCCTTCAGTCGAGCGACACAGGACAGAGCCCATGGCAAGCCAAGTCACCTTCATCGGCGCCGGCAACATGGCCGGTGCCATCATCGGCGGGATGATCGAGAGCGGCTTCGCCGCCGACGCCATCACCGCCACCTCCCCCGACGACGATGCCCTGGCGCCGCTGCGCGAGCGCCTGGGCATCCACACCGCCACCGACAACGCCGCGGCGGTGGCCAGGGCGGACGTGGTGGTGCTGGCGGTCAAGCCGCAGATCATGCGCCAGGTGTGCGAAGAGCTGCGCGACGCCATCCAGGCCCGCCGACCGCTGATCGTCTCGGTGGCCGCCGGCCTGCCCGCCGAGACCCTGGAGCGCTGGCTGGGCGGCGAGCTGCCGGTGGTGCGCTGCATGCCCAACACCCCGTCGCTGGTGGGCGCCGGCGCCGCCGGCCTCTACGCCAATGCCCGGGTCGACGCCATCCAGCGCCGGCTGGCCAGCGAGCTGATGGAGGCGGTCGGCCTGGTGGAGTGGGTCGACGACGAGGCACTGCTGGAGGCCGTGACCGCCGTTTCCGGCAGCGCCCCGGCCTACTTCTTCCTGATGTTCGAGGCGATGGAGGAGGCCGGCGCCCGCCTGGGCCTGCCCGCCGACACCGCCCGCCGCCTGGCGATGCAGACCGCCTTCGGCGCGGCCAGGATGGCCATGGCCAGCGACAGGCCGCCGGCCGAGCTCAAGCGCAACGTGATGTCGCCCGGCGGCACCACCGAGCGCGCCATCGATCACCTCGAGCAGGCCGGCCTGCGCACCGCCCTGGCCGAGGCGATGGTGGCCTGTGCGGCGCGCGCCCGCGAGATGGCCGACGAGTTCGGCCGCGACTGACGCCGGACCGAACCCAAGACACGAGATCCTTCAAGGAGGGCCCATATGGGCAGCCAACTGGGCAACGCCGGCCTGATGCTGGTCAACACCCTGATCAACATCTATCTCTTCCTGCTGATGCTGCGCTTCCTGCTGCAGGCGTCGCGGGCCGACTACTACAACCCCATCAGCCAGTCGGTGGTCAAGGTGACCCAGCCGGTGGTGCGCCCCTTCCAGGGCTTCCTCGGCCCGGTATGGGGCCGCTTCGACCTGGCCACCCTGGCCGCCGGCCTGGTCATCAAGGCGATCAGCATCGTGGTGATCCTGCAGATCGCCGGCTTCGGCATGCCGCCGGTGGCGGGCGTCGCCATCGGCGCCGTGGCGGCGCTGGCCAATGCCATCCTCAAGATCTACTTCTTCGCCCTGATCGTGATGATCATCCTCAGCTGGGTGGCGCCCAATGCCAGCCATCCCGGGGCCCTGCTGGTGATGCAGCTGGTGGAGCCGATCATGGCACCGGTGCGCAAGGTGATCCCGCCGCTGGGCATGATCGACCTGTCGCCGATCTTCGTGTTCATCGCCATCAGCCTGATCGATGGTATCGTGGTGACCTCGCTGACCCGGGCCGCCGGGGTCGCCGGCGCCCTGGTGGGCCTCTGACCAGCGGCCCCCCTCGCAACGACTGGACACGGATCGACTGATGCCCGAGATCGCACGCGACTCGGTCGGCCTGGTGACGCCCCAGACGGCGCACTTCGACGACCCCCTGGAACTGGCCTGCGGCAGGACGCTGCCGGCCTACGACCTCGTCTACGAGACCTACGGCACCCTCAACGCCGAGCGCTCCAACGCCGTGCTGATCTGCCACGCCCTTTCCGGCCACCACCACGCCGCCGGCTACCACACCGAGGACGAGCGCAAGCCGGGCTGGTGGGACGCCCATATCGGCCCGGGCAAGTCCATCGACACCGACCGCTTCTTCGTGGTCTCGCTCAACAATCTCGGCGGCTGCCACGGCAGCACCGGCCCGGCCAGCGTCAACCCCGCCACCGGCCGGCTGTGGGGGCCGGAGTTCCCGATGGTGACGGTGGGTGACTGGGTGCACAGCCAGGCGCGACTGGCCGACCGCCTGGGCATCGAGCGCTTCGCCTCAGTGATCGGCGGCAGCCTGGGCGGCATGCAGGCGCTGCAGTGGACCCTGAGCTACCCGGAGCGGGTCGCCAGCGCCGCGGTGATCGCCGCCACCCCGCGGCTCTCGGCCCAGAACATCGCCTTCAACGAGGTCGCCCGCCAGGCCATCCGTTCCGACCCCGAGTTCCATGACGGCTGGTACGCCGAGCACGGCGCCATCCCCCGGCGCGGGCTCAAGCTGGCGCGGATGGTGGGCCACATCACCTACCTCTCCGAAGACGCCATGGGCCACAAGTTCGGCCGCGACCTGCGCAGCGACGACCTCAACTTCGGCTTCGACGTGGAATTCCAGGTGGAGTCCTACCTGCGCTACCAGGGCGACACCTTCTCCACCTCCTTCGACGCCAACACCTACCTGCTGATGACCAAGGCGCTGGACTACTTCGACCCGGCGGCGGTGCACGGCGGCGACCTGGCCCGCGCCCTGGCCCCGGCCGACTGCCCCTTCCTGGTGGCCAGCTTCACCACCGACTGGCGCTTCCCGCCCTCGCGCTCCCGGGAGCTGGTCGACGCCCTGATCCGTGCCGGCAAGGCGGTCAGCTACGCCAACATCGACTCGAGCCATGGCCACGACGCCTTCCTGATGCCCGAGCCGCGCTACCAGGCGGTGTTCGCCGCCTTCATGGCCCGGGTGGCCCGTGACCTCGGCCTGGAGGAGCGCCCATGAACCGCCCCGACCTCAAGCTGATCCACGGCTGGATCCCGGCCGGCGCCCATATCCTCGACCTGGCCTGCGGCGACGGCACCCTGCTGGCCGCCCTGGCCCGGGACAAGCAGGTCACCGGCTACGGCCTGGAGATCGACCCGGACGGCATCACCGCCTGCATCGCCCGCGGCGTCAACGTCATCGAGCAGAACCTCGACGAGGGACTGGCCAACTTCGACGACGACGCCTGCGACCTGGTGGTGATGACCCAGGCGCTGCAGGCGCTGCGTCGCCCAGACCGCGCCCTGGACGAGATGCTGCGGGTGGCCGGCGAGGCGATCATCACCTTCCCCAACTTCGCCTACTGGCGCCACCGGGTGCACCTGGGCATCCGCGGCTACATGCCGGTCTCCAAGTCGCTGCCCCACGCCTGGTACGACACGCCCAACATCCACCTCTCGACCTTCAACGACTTTGAACAACTCTGCCGTAACAAGGGTCTGATCATCGTCGACCGGGCGGTGGGCATCGGCGACCACGAGGGGCACTGGACCTCGCGGCTGTGGCCCAACCTGTTCGGCGAGATCGCGATCTTCCGGGTCAGCCGCGCCTGACCCGGCCTACCGGGCTGACACACACGCGAGGGAGACGATGAAGCGAAGCATCCTGGCCGCCCTGACGGCAGGCACCCTGACCCTGCTGGCCGGCACCGCCGCCGCCCAGCAGTTCGAGGAGGTGGGAGACGTCCAGATCCACTACAGCGCGGTGAGCACCAGCTTCCTGCCGGAGGCGGTGGCCCGCGAGCACGAGATCCAGCGGAGCCCGGCGCTGGCGATGCTCAACGTCAGCGTCCTCGAGGAGCGGGAGGACGGCAGCACCCGCCATGTGCCGGCGAGGGTCGACGGCCGCGTCGGCGAGGTGGGCGACGAGGAGGGCGAGCCGCTGAGCTTCCGCACCCTGCGCATCGACGACACCCCCTCCCAGGTGGCGGTGTTCCGCATCCAGGACGACGCCCCCATGCGCTTCGACCTCGAGGTGTACCACGACCGCAACGCCGAGCCGGCGCAGGTCAGCTTCATCCAGCGCTTCTATATCGACAGGTAGGGGGCAGGGGGAGAAAGGCCGTATCGATCAGGCCGGCCCGCCTCCCTCGCCGAGGCGCCGCTCGAGGTCCACCGGAAGCCGCGGCCCCAGGCGGATCGCCACCGGCCGCTCCCCCTCGCGGCGGATCTCGCAGCGCTGCGCCAGCACCTCCACCCCGCGCCGCGCCGCCTCGCGCAGGGCACGGGCATAGGCGGGATCGAGGTGCTCGGCCGGTGCCACGTCGTCGATCCCCTCGTGGGCCACGCAGAACAGCAGCACCGCCCGCTGCCCCGCCTCGGCCAGGGCGGCCAGCACCGCCAGGTGCTTCCTGCCCCGCACGCTCACCGCGTCCGGGAAGTAGCCGTGGCCGTCGGCCTCCTTGAGGGTAACCTGCTTGACCTCCACGAAGGCGACCCCGCGAGCCGGGTCGTCGAGGCGGAAATCGAGGCGGGTCGCCGTCTCGCCGTCGAGGGTCACCCGCGGCTCGCGGCGCAGCTCGGCATAGCCCGCAAGCCCGGGCACCCGCCCGGCGAGCAGCGCCTCCTCGACGATGCGATTGGCGCGCCCGGTCTGCACCGAGGCCAGGGCGAGGCGGCCATCGGGCTGGGGCAGCGCGATCAGCTCCCAGGTCCAGGCCAGCTTGCGCCGGGGGTTGTCGCTCGGCGAGAGCCACACCCGGCAGCCCGGCACGTTCACCGCCCGCATGGAGCCGGTGTTGGGGCAGTGGGCGGTGACCTCGCGGCCGTCGTCGAGGCGCACCTCGGCCAGGAAGCGCTTGTAGCGGCGCAGCAGGGTGCCGGGCACCAGCTCGGGATACTCCACCGGCCGCCCCGCCTACTGCCGCGCCAAGAAG
Source organism: Halomonas sp. (assembly GCA_046540755.1). Classification (GTDB taxonomy): domain Bacteria; phylum Pseudomonadota; class Gammaproteobacteria; order Pseudomonadales; family Halomonadaceae; genus Halomonas. The sequence goes on from JBKHEO010000006.1 coordinate 6,342, forward strand.
CGCTCGAGGCGGGCCACCGCCTCCTCCAGGCGCGCGATGCCGGTGGTGAAGGCGATGCGCACGTGCCGCTCGCCGCCCTCCACCGCGAAGTCGATCCCCGGGGTGATGGCCACGTTCTCCTCCTCCAGCAGGCGCCGGCAGAAGGCCTGGCTGTCGTCGCTGTAGCGGGAGATGTCCAGCCACAGGTAGAAGGCCCCCTGGGGCGGCAGCGAGGGGGCCAGGCCGAGCCGCGCCAGCCCGGTGAGCAGGGCGTCGCGGCGGCGGCCGAGCTCGGCACGGCGCGCCTCGAGCAGCGCGCGGCACTCGGGGGTGAAGGCCGCCAGGGCGGCGTGCTGGGCCGGCGTCGGCGCGGCCAGGAAGACGTTCTGGGCCAGCCGGGTGAGGGGCTCCACCGCCGTCTCCGGCGCCAGCAGCCAGCCCAGGCGCCAGCCGGTCATGCCGAAGTACTTGGAGAAGCTGTTGACCACGAAGGCGTCCGGGGTGATCGACGCCACCGACAGGGGCTCGAGGTCATAGCAGAGCCCCTGGTAGATCTCGTCCACCAGCAGCTCGCCGCCCTTGGCCGCCACCGCCTCGGCCACCGCGGCGAGCTGTGCACGATCGAGCATATGGCCGGTGGGGTTGGAGGGGGTGGCCAGCATCGCCAGGCGGGTGTCGTCGCGCCAGTGCGCCGCGACGAGGCCGGCATCCAGCTGCCAGCCGCTCGCCGGCCCCACCGGCACCGTCTCCACCTCGGCCCCGGCCAGGGCCATGAAGTGGCGGTTGCAGGGGTAGTTGGGGTCGGCCATCAGCACGCGGCGGCCGGGCCCGGCCAGCAGCTGGCTGGCCAGCAGCAGCGCCCCGGAGGCGCCGGGGGTGACCAGGATGCGGCGCGGGTCGACCTCGGCGCCGAAGTGCTCGACATAGTGCCCGGCGATCGCCTCGCGCAGCGCCGGCAGCCCGGCCGCCGGCGTGTAGCGGGTGTGGCCCGCGGCCAGCGCCGCCTGCCCCGCGGCCACCACCGGCTCGGGGGTGGCGAAGTCGGGCTCGCCCACCTCCAGATGGATGACGTCATGGCCGGCCGCTTCCCGGGCCTGGGCGGCCTCCAGCAGGCTCATCACCCGGAAGGGGGCGATGCGATCGATGCGCGGGCTCCACGCCATGGCAGGACTCCTGTGGATGGGGATGAAACGCCGGGGAGCCAGGCCCCCGCGGCGCGGTCAAAGCGTCGAATGCCGGGACAGTGTAACGACTTTGGTGGCAGGGGCGCAGCCGATGGCAAGGAGGAGGTTGCAAAGCCCCGCCTTTTGGGCTAAACAAGCATCCCTTTGGCGTGAGATACCTTGCATCGCGGCGGGTATTGATCAGCAGTCACTCAAGACACGAGGCAGTCCCATGCCAGTAGCCGACAAGAAAGCGGAAGCGCCCAAGAAATTCACCCCCTACGAGCCGGCGGCGGGTGAAGAGTACATGAACGAGAAGCAGCTGGAGCACTTCCGACAGATCCTGCTGGGCTGGAAGCAGGAGCTCATGGAAGAGGTGGACCGCACCGTACGCCATCTGCAGGAGGAGGCGAACAACTACGCCGACCCGGCCGACCGCGCCACCCAGGAGGAGGGCTTCAGCCTGGAGCTGCGCACCCGGGATCGCGAGCGCAAGCTGCTCAAGAAGATCAACGAGACCCTCGAGAAGATCGACGAGGAGGACTACGGCTTCTGCGAGGCCTGCGGCGTGGAGATCGGCATCCGCCGCCTGGAGGCCCGCCCCACGGCCACCCTGTGCGTCGACTGCAAGACGCTCGCCGAGCTCAAGGAAAAGCAGCTGGGCGGCTGATCCGGCCATGCCGACGTGCGCACCGACCCTCCGCGACGGGCACCCCAGGGTGCCCGTTGGCGTGTCTGACGCCCGCGACGGGAGGCGCCCATGACCCGCTACCGCGGCCGCTTCGCCCCCACCCCCTCGGGGCCGCTGCACTTCGGCTCGCTGGTGGCGGCCCTGGCCAGCTTCCTGGACGCCCGCCACGCCGGTGGCGAGTGGCGACTGCGTATCGAGGACATCGACCCGCCGCGCTGCCCGCCCGGCGCCGCCGACGAGATACGCCGCCAGCTCACGGCCTTCGGCCTGCACTGGGACGGCCCGCTGCTCTGGCAGCATGACCGCGACGCCGCCTATGCGGCGGCCCTGGAGCGCCTGATCGACCTGGGCCTGGCCTACCCCTGCAGCTGCTCGCGCAAGCAGTGGCGGGACTTCCCGATCTACCCCGGCTGGTGCCGCGAAGGCGTCCGCGAGCCCGGCAAGCCGGTGGCCTGGCGGCTGCGCAGCGACCAGGGGCTGCGCCCGGTGGTATGGCAGGATCGCCTGTTCGGCGAGCAACGCTTCGACCCGGCCGAGCTCGGCGATGTGGTGCTCCGGCGCAAGGACGGGCTCTGGGCCTACCAGCTCGCCGTGGTGGTGGACGACGCCGACCAGGGCATCACCGACGTGGTGCGCGGCCTCGACCTGCTCGACAACACCCCCTGGCAGCGCCAGCTGCAGCATGCCCTGGGCGCTCCCGAGCCGCGCTACCTGCACCTGCCGCTGATCGTCGGCGAGGGCGGCCAGAAGCTCTCCAAGCAGAACCTGGCCCCGGCGCTGCCCACCGACGACGCGGCCGTGCGCCCGCTGCTCCACGCCGCCCTGACCGCGCTGGACCAGGCCCCGCCGGCGGCGCTCGCCACCGCCCCGGTGGCCGAGCAGCTCGAGCGGGCCGTGGCGGCCTGGTCGGTGGCACGCATCCAGCCGCGACGCGAGCGCCCGTTCGCGACGCCGGCCTGAAGGAGGCGCCATGTACGTCTATCGGCTGATGCTGTTCCTGGTGCTCGGCGGCTACCTGCTCTCGCCGCTGATGATGAGCGGCTGGGGCAGTGCCGGCGTCGCCTGGTATCGTCCCTTCGTCATCTGGGGGGTGCTGATCGCCCTGACCCTGTGGCTGGAGCAGAAGAGGAAGCTGGATGAGCGCTAGCCTGGTGACCATGCTCGGCGTGGGGGCCGGCTTCCTGCTGCTGCTGCTGCTCTGCGCCCTGGCGGTGGAGCGCGGCCTGATCCCCCCCCGGGTCACCCGCCACCCCCTGGTCACCACCCTGGCGCTGGGGGTCTACGCCAGCGCCTGGGCGATCTACGGCAGCCTGGAGCTCGCCGCCAGTTCGGGCTACGGCTACCTGACCTACTACCTGGGGGTCGCCGGCGCCTTCCTCCTGGCACCGGTGCTGCTGGTGCCGATCCAGCGCATGGTGCGCACCCACCAGCTGGCCTCCCTGGCCGACCTCTTCGCCTTTCGCTACCGCTCGCGCTGGGTCGGCAGCCTGGTCACCCTGATCAGCCTGCTGGCGGTACTGCCCCTGCTGGCGCTGCAGGTGCAGACCATGGGCAACGCCATCTACCTGATGACCGGCGCGGCCTCCCCGGCCTCCCTGGCGCTGGCCTTCTGCCTGCTGCTGGCGCTGTTCGACATGCTCTTCGTCGGGCGCCGGCGCATCGACGGCCGCCACGACAGCCTGCTGGCGGTGCTGGCGCTCTCCTCGATGATCAAGCTGGCCGCCATGCTCGGCCTGGGGGCCTTTGCCCTGTTCGCGGTGTTCGACGGCCCGGCCAGCGTCCAGGCCTGGCTCGAGGGCCCCGGCAAGGCGCACCAGGCGAGCGTGGTGCAGACCGACCCCGCCCACTGGCGCTCGCTGCTGCTGCTGTTCTTCTCCGGCCTAATGATGCCGCACATCTTCCACCTGGTGTTCACCGAGACCCGCTCGCGCCACACCCTGCTCCAGGCCAGCTGGGCCCTGCCGCTGTTCCTGCTGCTGATGGCGCTGCCGGTGCCGCTGATCCTGTGGGCCGGCCAGTCGCTCGAGGCCGAGGCGCCCCTGGGCGTCGCCTACCTGGCGTTCGGGCTCTCCGACTCGCTGGCCCTCCAGGCCCTGGCCTTCCTCGCCGGCCTGGCCGCCACCGGCGCCACCACCCTGCTGATCGCCCTGGCGCTGTCGCGGATGCTGGTCAACCATGTCTTCCTGGTGGCGCATCCGCCGGAGGCGCAGCAGGACCTCTACCGCTGGCTGCAGTGGCTGCGCCGCGGGCTGGTGCTGGCGGTGGTACTGGGCGGCTGGCTCTTCTACCGCGTGGTGGGCCTCAACCACGACCTGACGAGCCTGGGGCTGGCCGCCTTCGTGGGCATGGCCCAGTGCCTGCCCGGCCTGCTGGCCCTGCTCTACTGGCCGGGGGCCAACCGCAAGGGGATGGTCGCGGGGCTGGTGGCCGGCGTGCTGGTGTGGCTGGCCGGGCTGTGGCTGCCGCTGCTCACCGGGATGCCCGCGCTGGTGCTGCTGCCCCCCGGCCTCGAGGTGCTGGCCGGCGAGCCCGACTGGTACGTCGTCACCCTGGTCTCCCTGGCCACCAACGCCCTGGTGTTGATCGTCGTCTCCCTGGCCACCCCCACCTCCGAGGGCGAGCGCGCCGCCGCCGAGGCCTGCTCGGTGGACGCCGTGATCCGCCCCAAGCGTCTGCCCCTGGAGGCGGCCAACGGCGAGGAGTTCAAGGCGAGGCTGGCCCGCGCCCTGGGCGAGTCGGTGGCCAGCCGCGAGGTCGACCGCGCCCTGGACGACCTCGGCCTCTCCCCGCTGGAGGGCCGCCCCTACGCCCTGCGCCGCCTGCGCGACCGCCTGCAGGCCAACCTCTCCGGGCTGATGGGCCCCTCGGTGGCCCAGGACATCGTCGACCGCTACCTGCCCTATCGCCAGGGCGGGCCGGGCGCCACCGAGGACATCCACTTCGTCGAGAGCCGCCTGGAGGCCTACCGCTCACGCCTCACCGGCCTGGCCCGGGAGCTCGACGGCCTGCGCCGCTATCACCGCCGCACCCTGGCCCGGCTGCCGGTGGGGCTGTGCGCCTTCGGCGAGGATGGCGAGCTGTTGATGTGGAACGATGCCCTCGCCCGGCTCTCGGGCATCGAGGGCGCCAGCGTGATCGGCTCGCGGCGCGACAGCCTGCCCGCCCCCTGGGACGAGCTGCTGGGGCGCATCCTCCAAAGCGGGAGCCCCCAGCTCTACAAGCAGCCGGTCACCCTGGGAGGCACCACCCGCTACCTGAGCCTGCACCAGGCGGAGCTTGCCGGCGAGGAGGACGAGCCCGGCGGCCGGGTGATCCTGGTCGAGGACCACAGCGAGATGAAGTGGCTGGAGGACGAGCTGGTGCACGCCGCGCGGCTCGCCTCCATCGGCCAGCTGGCCGCCGGGGTCGCCCACGAGATCGGCAACCCCATCACCGGCATCTCCTCGCTGGCCCAGAACCTGCGCTACGACACCGACGACCCCGAGGTGCTCGAGACCGCCGAGCAGATCCAGCAGCTCACCGATCGCGTCTCGCGCATCGTCTCCTCGCTGGTGGGCTTCGCCCACGGCGGCCGCCACCTCCCCGACCGAGCACTGGACAGGGTCCTGCTGGCCGAGGTGGTGGACGAGGCGATCCACTTGATCCACCTCGCCCGCTCGGGCGACGATATCCGCTTCGACAACCGCTGCCCGCCAGAGGCCAGCGTCGAGGGCGACGCCCAGCGCCTGCTGCAGGTGATGGTCAACCTGCTGAGCAATGCCCGCGATGCCAGCCGCGCCGGCGACAGCGTGACCATCGAGGCCGACCCCGAGGGCGAGGGCGTGCGCCTCGCGGTCACCGACCAGGGCAGCGGCATCGCCGAGGGCGTGCGCGACCGCCTGTTCGAGCCCTTCACCACCACCAAGCCGCCCGGCGAGGGCACCGGGCTCGGCCTGCCGCTGGTCTACACCATCGTCGCCGAGCATCACGGCCGGCTCGACGTCGCCTCGCCGCCGCCGGGACGCGAGCGCGGCACCCGCATCTCCCTGTGGCTGCCGCGCCACCAGCAGGAGGCTGAGACACCCCGATGAGCCGGATCCTGATCGTAGAAGACGAAGCCATCATCCGCAGCGCCCTGCGCCGCCTGCTCGAGCGCCACGACTACCGGGTCGAGGAAGCCGGCTGCGTGGACGAGGCCATGGCCCGGGATCCGCAGCGCTTCGACCTGGTGATCAGCGACCTGCGCCTGCCCGGCGAGCCCGGTACCGCGCTGATCGCCCGCGCCGCCCCGGTGCCGGTGCTGATCATGACCAGCTACGCCAGCATGCGCTCGGCGGTGGAGGCCCTCAAGCAGGGCGCGGTGGACTACGTGGCCAAGCCCTTCGACCACGACGAGCTGCTGGAGACCGTGGCCCGGGTGCTGCACCAGCAGGCCAGCCGCCGCGCCGAGCCCCCCGACGTCGCCGAGCCCGACGGCCAGGCGCGACCGATGATCGGCCACTGCGAGGCGATGCAGCGGGTCTACGCGCGGATCCGCAAGACCGCGCCGGCCGATGTCACCGTGCTGATCCAGGGCGAGTCCGGCACCGGCAAGGAGCTGGTGGCCCGCGCCCTGCACCAGCAGAGCCGACGCGCCCAGGCGCCGCTGATCTGCGTCAACTGCGCGGCGATCCCCGAGACGCTGATCGAGTCGGAGCTTTTCGGCCACGAGAAGGGCGCCTTTACCGGCGCCAGCGCGGCGCGCACCGGCCTGGTGGAGGCCGCCGACGGCGGCACCCTCTTCCTCGACGAGATCGGCGAGCTGCCCCTGGACGCCCAGGCGCGCCTGCTGCGGGTGCTCCAGGAGGGCGAGATCCGCCGCATCGGCTCGGTGGAGACGCGCCACGTCGACGTGCGCCTGATCGCCGCCACCCACCGCGACCTCCAGTCGCTCTCCCGGACCGGCGAGTTCCGCCTCGACCTCTACTACCGCCTCAACGTGATGCAGATCGACCTCCCGCCGCTGCGCGAGCGCGACGAGGACGTGCTGCTGATCGCCGACGCCCTGCTGGAGAAGGCGTGCCGGCGCCATGACCGCGAGGGGCTGCGCCTCTCCCGGGCGGCCCGCGACGAGATCCGCCACTACCCCTGGCCCGGCAACGTGCGCGAGCTGGAGAACGCCCTGGAGCGCGGGGTGATCCTCGCCGAGGGCCACCTGATCCACCCCGACGACCTGGGGCTCTCCGAGGCACCGCTCCCGCCGCGGCGCCCGGCCGTACCCGCCGAGGAGTCCCCGCCTGCCGCCCCCGACGAGGACCTCTCGCTGGAGGACTACTTCCAGCACTTCGTCCTCGAGCACCAGGACCACATGAGCGAGACCGAGCTGGCCCAGAAGCTCGGCATCAGCCGCAAGTCGCTGTGGGAGCGCCGCCAGCGCCTCGGCATCCCGCGCAAGAAGAGCCCGCGCCGCAAGGCCGAGTGATCCACTTCGCGTCCATGCGACCATGGTGCTAGAGGCCTGACCCGCCCCTCCAGGCGGCCCCGTGGCCCGTGTTACCCGCCCGCCCCGCCCCATTTGTTACCGTCCCACACAGCCAATGCCCCATGCCGGTGCCATTCGGGTAACACTCACCGGTTCCGTCACGCACCGCTCGTCGCGCAGTTACTGTAAGCAACTGTCGTAAAAGGGATAAAACAGAGCTGGCACGTTGGCTGCTATCTATCAGGGCAAGAAGAACAAGTTCCGGCGTCGCCCGCTGCCCGCCACAACAACAACAGCGCAGCCCGGGAGACACAGTTCCGCCGCCACAACAACAACCCTGGCGGATCGCGCCGATACGGCACCAGAGCCAACAAGAACAACAGCATCGAGTGCCCGGCCCCTCGGCCTTGGCCAGACGGACTGGCCGCAACAAGAACAACGGCAACCACCGAGGCACCGGAAGACATAGGACGCGACGCGCCGGCCTACACGCCCCCGAACAACAACAACGGGCCCAGCCAGGCGCACCCCCGGAAACAACATCAACACGCCGGGGGGAGGCAGACTCGCTGCCGTCGTGGTTGGATTATTGTTTTGAATACGAGGCGGTCACCACCGGGAGCGCCAACAAGGATAACAACACTGCTTGCCTGAACTCCTTGGTGACTGTGGTGCGTATTCAAGGCGATGTGCCATCACGAAGAAGAACCAGCAGCACGGACGCTGCCACACTGCTTGAGGGGGAGGCCATCCGGCCTCCCCCTTTCACGTCCGGATACCGGACGGCAAGGGGCGGCCGCTATGCAATCCCCCGGGGGTCCGCTACACTCACGGCCTTACGCTTGTCACGAGCCGTTTTCCGCCCCGCGAGTCGATATCGCCGCATGTTCAAAGGATTTACCCGTTTCCTGCAGAGTCCCGGAGAGAGCCTGAAGTCGCTGTTCGGCACCGAGGCTGCCGCCGGGCTGCCCGAGGTGCGCGTCATCCCCCGCCAGGAGCACCCGGTCTCGCGCCAGCACTTCAGCGATGCCGCCCTCAAGGTGCTCTACCGGCTCCACAACGCCGGCTTCGAGGCCTACCTGGTCGGCGGCTGCATCCGCGACTCCCTGCTCGGGCGCATGCCCAAGGACTTCGACGTGGCCACCGACGCCACGCCGGAGGAGGTCAAGGGCCTGTTCCGCAACTCGCGGATCATCGGTCGGCGCTTCCGCATCGTCCACGTGCGCTTCGGCCGCGAGGTGATCGAGGTCACCACCTTCCGGGGCAAGCCCGGCGACGACCACGGCGACCATATCGCCCAGCAGTCCGACGACGGCCTGCTGCTGCGCGACAACGTCTGGGGCAATATCCAGGAAGACGCCCTGCGCCGCGACTTCACCGTCAACGCCCTCTACTACAGCATCGCCGACTTCTCGATCCACGACTTCGCCGACGGCGTGCGCGACATCGAGGCCCGCACCCTGCGCCTGATCGGCGACCCGGCGACCCGCTTCCGCGAGGACCCGGTCCGCATGCTGCGCGCGGTGCGTTTCGCCGCCAAGCTCGACTTCCAGCTCGACCCGGCCACCGAGGCCCCCATGACCGAACTCGCCCCGCTGCTGCTGCAGATCCCGCCGGCGCGGCTGTTCGACGAGGTGGTCAAGCTGTTCATGGCGGGCCACGGGGTCGAGACGTTCCGCCTGCTGCGCCACTACGGCCTGTTCGCGATGCTCTTCCCCGAGGCCGCCGAAGCGATGGACGAGCTGCCCTGGGCCGAGCACCTGGTGGAGGAGGCACTGGCCAGCACCGACCGTCGCATCCACGAGGAGCGTCCGGTCACCCCGGCCTTCCTGTTCGCCGCCCTCCTGTGGCCCCCGGTGGTGCAGCGTCAGGCCGAGCAGGAGGCCAGGGGCCTGCCGCCGATCCCCGCGCTGCAGGCCGCCTCCCAGCAGGTGATCTCGCGCCAGCTCCAGCACGTCGCCATCCCCAAGCGCTTCAGCCTGCCCATGCGCGATATCTGGGACCTCCAGCAGCGCCTGCCGCTGCGCCGCGGCCGCCGGGTCTTCCAGACCCGCGAGCACCCGCGCTTCCGTGCTGCCTACGACATGCTGCTGCTGCGCGAGGCCGCCGGCGAGCTCGAGCCAGGCCTCGGCGACTGGTGGACCGCCTTCCAGGACGCCGACGAGCACGAGCAGGCCCGCCTGCTGGACAAGGTCGGCGCCCACCCCGCCGGCAGCGGCAAGCCGGGGCGCAAGAAGCGCCGTCGACGCCGCAAGCCCCGCCGCGACAACGGCGGCGACAGCCCCGACGCATGAGCGTGCACCGCGCCTGGGTCGGCCTGGGCAGCAACCTCGAGGATCCCGAGGCGCAGGTCACCCGGGCCCTGGAGGCCCTCGACCGCCTGCCGCTGACCCGCCGCCTCGCCGCATCAAGGCTCTATGCCAGCCGCCCCGTCGGCCCCCGCGACCAGCCCGACTTCATCAACGCCGTGGCCTGCCTGGAGACCCGCCTCTCGCCGCTGGCGCTGCTCGACCAGCTGCAGGCCCTGGAGCAGCGCCACCGCCGGGTGCGCAGCCGACGCTGGGGGCCCCGCACCCTCGACCTGGATCTGCTACTGTTCGATGACAACCGTCTCGCGCTGCCGCGCCTGACCCTGCCGCACCCGGAGATGGCCCGCCGCGCCTTCGTGGTGGTGCCGCTGCTGGCGGTGGCCCCCGAGCTGAGGCTCCCCGATGGCCCCCGCCTGGCCGACCTCGAGGCCGCACGGCCCGCCCCGGGGACGCTCCGAGTGTTACCGGGCGCACCCCGGGATCCATGAAGTGTTACCCATCGACACAGCGGGGCGAATCGGGTAACAATCGCGGGTCAGACGGGCCGGTCCAGCCCGGGACCCGACGTCACAACCGAGAGAGCACGCCATGAAACCCGTCACCCTGAGCACGCTGCAGGCCTTCAAGCGCGCCGGTGAGACCTTCAGCTGCCTGACCGCCTACGACGCCTCCTTCGCCCGGGCCGCCAGCGAGGCCGGCATCGAGGTGCTGCTGGTGGGCGACTCCCTGGGCATGGTCCTCCAGGGCCACGCCAGCACCCTGCCGGTCACCCTCGACGAGATCCTCTACCACACCCGCTGCGCCGCCCGCGGCAAGGGGGCGAGCCTGCTGATGGTGGATCTTCCCTTCATGGGCAACCCCAGCACCGAGCGGCTGCTGGAGAACGCCGGCGAGCTGATGCGCGCCGGCGCCGAGCTGGTCAAGGTGGAGGGCGAGGCGTGGATGGCCGACGGCATCCGCGAGCTGACCCGCCGTGGCGTGCCGGTATGCGCCCACCTCGGCCTGACCCCGCAGACCGTCTACCAGCTGGGGGGCTACAAGGTGCAGGGCCGCGAGGCGCAGCGCGCCGGCCAGATCCTCGAGGATGCCCGCACCCTGGTCGAGGCCGGCGCCTCGGTGATCCTGCTGGAGTGCGTGCCGGCGAGCCTGGGGCGCGCCATCACCGAGGCCCTCGAGGTACCGGTGATCGGTATCGGCGCCGGCCCCGACACCGATGGCCAGATACTGGTCATGCATGACCTGCTGGACGTCACCCCCGGGCGCAAGCCGCGCTTCGTCAAGAACTTCATGGCCGAGGCCGAGGACATCCACGGCGCCTTCCGTCGCTACCACGAGGACGTCAAGGCCCGGCGCTTCCCCGCCGAGGAACACAGCTTCTAGCCGGAACTTCGCCATGCGTACCCTCAGAGAGATTCCCGCCCTGCGCGAGACGCTGGGCGACGCCCGACGTCGCGGCAAGCGCATCGCCCTGGTCCCCACCATGGGCAACCTGCACGATGGCCACCTGGCGCTGGTGGCCGCCGCCCGCGAGCGGGCCGAGGTGGTGATCGCCACCATCTTCGTCAACCCGCTGCAGTTCGGTTCTGGGGAGGACCTCGACGCCTACCCGCGCACCCTGGAGGCGGACCGGCACAAGCTCGAGGCGGCCGGCTGCGACCTGCTGTTCGCCCCCGATACCGCCACCGTCTATCCCCGCGGCCTGGAGGCCCAGACCCGCATCCTGGTCCCCGAGGTCACCGAGGGGCTGTGTGGCGCGGCGCGGCCCGGGCACTTCGACGGCGTCTCCACGGTGGTCGGCATGCTCTTCAACCTGGTGCAGCCCGACCTCGCCTGCTTCGGCGAGAAGGACTACCAGCAGCTGGCGGTGATTCGGCGCATGGTGGCCGACCTGCATTTTCCCGTCGAGATCGTCGGCGTGCCCATCGTGCGCGCCGAGGACGGCCTGGCGCTCTCCTCGCGCAACGGCTACCTGGATGACGCCCAGCGCGCCACCGCGCCCGAGCTCTACCGGACCCTCTGTGCCCTGCGCGACGCCCTGGCGGGCGGCGCCGAGGTCGCCCCGACCCTCGAGGCGGGCCTGGCGCGCCTGCGCCAGGCCGGCTTCACGCCGGACTACCTGGAGCTGCGCGCCGCCGACCTGGGGCCGGTCACCGCCGCCACCCGCGAGGCGGTGCTGCTGGCCGCCGCCCGCCTCGGCCCCACCCGGCTCATCGACAACCTCACCCTGACCCTGCCGCGCTGACGCGGCCTATCCGGAGGACCCTGCCAAGATGTACACCATCATGCTCAAGGCCAAGCTGCACATGGCCCGCGTCACCCACGCCGTGCTCAACTACGAGGGCTCCTGCGCCATCGACGGCGAGCTGCTCGACATGGCCGGCATCCGCGAGAATGAGCAGATCCAGATCTACAACGTCGAGAACGGCCAGCGCTTCACCACCTACGCCATCCGCGCCGAGGAGGGCTCGAAGGTGATCTCGGTGAACGGCGCCGCCGCCCACCTGGCCAGCGAGGGCCAGCGGGTCATCATCTGCAGCTACGCCCACTACAGCGATGCCGAACTCGATGGCCACCAGCCGGCGCTGGTCTACCTCCAGGAAGGCAACGTGGTCAGCCACACCAGCCACGCCATTCCCGTCCAGATGGCCTGAGCCCCGGGCGGCGGGCCCGTCGGCCTGCCGCCCTCTCGTCACCCCCTACCACCAATGGCCATCACCCAGGCATTGCCGCGACGCAGAAGACTCCCCTATGCTGAGAGACCCCGGTCATGTCCGGCAGTCGCGACAAGGCCGCAAGCCCGTCTTTCCAGCGAGGAGAGTGCTCCCATGCAAGAAGTGGTAATCGTTGCCGCCCGCCGCACCGCCGTCGGCGCCTTCGGCGGCTCCCTGGCCGGCATCCCCGCCAGCGACCTGGGCGCCCTGGTGCTCAAGGATCTCCTGGCCAACACCGGCGTGGCCCCCGAGCAGGTCGACGAGGTGCTGCTCGGCCAGGTACTGACCGCCGGCGTCGGCCAGAACCCGGCGCGCCAGGCGGCCATCAAGGCCGGGCTGCCCGACGCCGTGCCCGCCATGACCATCAACAAGGTGTGTGGCTCGGGCCTCAAGGCCCTGCACCTGGCCACCCAGGCGATCCGCTGCGGGGATGCCGAGCTGATCCTGGCCGGCGGCCAGGAGAACATGTCGCTCGCCCCCCACGTGCTGCCCAACTCGCGGACCGGCCAGCGCATGGGCGACTGGAAGGCCCTCGACTCCATGGTCCACGACGGCCTGTGGGACGCCTTCAACAACTATCACATGGGTATCACCGCCGAGAACCTGGCCGAGAAGTACGGCATCAGCCGCGAGGACATGGATGCCTTCGCCGCCGCCTCCCAGCAGAAGGCCGCCGCCGCCATCAGGGAGGGCAAGTTCAAGGGTCAGATCGTCCCGGTGGAGATTCCCCAGCGCAAGGGTGACCCCGTGGTCTTCGACACCGATGAGGGCCCCCGTGACGTCACCGCCGAGAAGCTTTCCGGCATGAAGCCTGCCTTCAAGAAGGACGGCACGGTCACCGCCGGCAACGCCTCATCCATCAACGACGGCGCCGCCGCGGTGATGATCTGCACCGCAGAGAAGGCCAAGCAACTCGGGCTCGAGCCGCTGGCGCGCATCGCCGCCTACTCCAATGCCGCCGTCGACCCCTCGATCATGGGCATCGGCCCGGCACCGGCGACACGCCGCTGCCTGGAGAAGGCCGGCTGGAGCCTCGACGACCTCGACCTGGTCGAGGCCAACGAGGCCTTCGCCGCCCAGGCGCTGTCGGTGAACAAGGAGCTCGGCTGGGATCCCAGCAAGATCAACGTCAACGGCGGGGCCATCGCCATCGGCCACCCCATCGGCGCCTCCGGCTGCCGCATCCTGGTGACCCTGGTGCACGAGATGATGGCTCGCGACGCCAAGAAGGGCCTGGCGACGCTATGCATCGGCGGCGGTCAGGGCGTGGCGCTCGCCATCGAGCGCTGACGCGCTACGCGCGAGCTGTAAGCTGTAAGCTGTAAGCTGTAAGCCCCGTATGAGAAGCCCTTGCGGACGACATCCACAAGGGCTTTTCTTTCGTTTGCCCCCCCTCGACTGAAAAACCCTCCATGGCGGGCCATGGAGGGTTTTGTCTTTACGGCTTAAAGCTCAAGGCTAAAGGCTCGCCGAAGGCGGTCGCTTACAGCTGGGGTTCCGCGGCCTCCTCGGCCTCGAACGCCGACTTCTCCTCCGGGGTGATCTCCTTGATGGTGAGCTTCACCCGGTTGCGGTTGTCGATGTCGAGCACCTTGACGATGGGCTCGTCACCCTCGTTGAGGAAGTCGCGGACGTCGTTGACCCGCTCCGGCACGATCTGGGAGATGTGCACCAGGCCGTCGGTGCCGGGCATGATATTGACGAAGGCGCCGAAGTCGGCGATGCGCACCACCTTGCCGCGGTAGAGCTTGCCGATCTCGGGCTCGGCGGTGATCGCCAGCACGGTATCGATGGCCGCCTTGGCCGCCGACTTGTCCTCGGCGTAGATGCGCACGGTGCCGTCGTCATCCAGGTCGATGGAGGCGCCGGTGTCCTCGCAGATCTTGCGGATGGTGGCGCCACCCTTGCCGATGACGTCGCGGATCTTCTCCGGGTCGATCTTGATGGTGGCCATGGAGGGTGCGTTCTCGGAGACCTCGGCGCGGCTCTGGCCGATCACCGCGTTCATCTGCTCGAGGATGTGCAGGCGCGCCTCGAGGGCCTGCTGCAACGCCTGCTCCATGATCTCCTCGTTGATGCCCTCGATCTTGATGTCCATCTGCAGGGCGGTGACGCCCTCGGAGGAGCCGGCCACCTTGAAGTCCATGTCGCCGAGATGGTCCTCGTCGCCGAGGATATCGGTCAGCACGGCGAAGCCGTCGTCATCCTTGACCAGGCCCATGGCGATCCCCGCCACCGGGGCCTTCATCGGCACGCCGGCATCCATCAGCGCCAGGGAGGTGCCGCACACCGAGGCCATGGAGCTGGAGCCGTTGGACTCGGTGATCTCGGAGACCACGCGGATGGTATAGGGGAACTCGTCGTCGCTGGGCAGCATGGCTTCCACGCCGCGCCGCGCCAGGCGGCCGTGGCCGATCTCGCGGCGCTTGGGACCGCCCATGAAGCCGGCCTCGCCCACGCAGAAGGGAGGGAAGTTGTAGTGCAGCAGGAAGCGATCCTTGCGCTCCCCCTCCAGGGACTCGATCAGCTGGGCGTCGCGCAGGGTGCCCAGGGTGGCGATGACGATGGCCTGAGTCTCGCCGCGGGTGAAGATCGCCGAGCCGTGGGTCTTGGGCAGGGTGCCCACCTCGATGGCCAGCGGACGCACGGTCTTGTGGTCGCGTCCGTCGATGCGCGGCTCGCCCTTGACCACCCGTGAGCGCACCACGCGCTTCTCGAGGGCGGCGAAGGCGCCCTTGACCTCGTCTGCGTCGAACTTGCCCTCCTCCTCGCCGGCGAGCTGCTCCACCGCCTCGGCCTTGAGCGCGGAGAGGGCATCCTGGCGGGCCATCTTGTCGGTGATGCGGTAGGCCTCGCCCACCCGGGCCTCGAAGGCCTCGGCCACGGCGGCCTTGAGCTCGGTGTTTTCCGCCGGCGGCTGCCACTCCCACTTCGGCCTGCCCGCCTCGGCGACCAGCTCGTTGATGGCCCGGATCGCCACCTGCATCTCCTGGTGGCCGTAGAGCACGGCGCCCAGCATCTCGTCCTCGAGCAGCTCGTCGGCCTCGGACTCCACCATCAGCACCGCCTTCTCGGTGCCGGCGACCACCATGTCCAGCTCGGAGCGGCTCAGCTCCTCCACGGTGGGATTGAGGAAGTAGCCCTTCTCCTCGTCGAAGCCGACGCGGGCGGCGCCGATGGGGCCGTTGAAGGGCACCCCGGAGACCGCCAGGGCCGCGGAGGTCCCCAGCAGCGCCGCGATATCCGGGTCATGGTTGCGGTCGGTGGAGAGCACCGTGCAGACGACCTGCACCTCGTTCATGAAGCCCTTGGGGAAGAGCGGGCGGATCGGGCGGTCGATCAGTCGCGAGGTGAGGGTCTCCTTCTCGGTGGGACGCCCCTCGCGCTTGAAGAAGCCGCCGGGAATCTTGCCGACCGCGTAGGTCTTCTCCTGGTAGTGGACGGAGAGCGGGAAGAACGGCTGGTTGGGGTTGGCCTCCTTGCGCGCCACCACGGTGCAGAGCACCACGGTGTCGTCCATGGTGACCATCACGGCCCCGGTGGCCTGGCGGGCGATGCGCCCGGTTTCCAGGGTGACGGTGCTGCGACCGTACTGAAATGTCTTCTTGACCGGATTCACGGCGACTTCCTTCGATATCTACTTTTCTGTGTTTGGGTCGTTTCGACTCGGCGACCATTTTAGGGGGTGACGCCCGCTGCGACCACCGGTTGCCGACATTTCGCCCCCCTGGACGCAAAACGGGCAGCCCGAAGGCTGCCCGTTTCGTTACCGCTGGCAACGTCGCTCAGCGACGCAGGCCCAGGCGCTGGATTAGCGACTGATAGCGCTCGAAATCCTTGCGCTTCAGGTAGTCCAGCAGCTTGCGGCGCTGGTTGACCATGCGGATCAGGCCACGACGGGAGTGGTGATCCTGCTTGTTGGTCTTGAAGTGAGCCTGCAGGCCATCGATATTGGCGCTCAGCAGGGCCACCTGCACCTCGGGGGAACCGGTGTCGTTGTCGCCACGGCCGAATTCGCTGACGATTGCGGCCTTCTGTTCGGCTGTCAGTGCCATCTGTCTCTCCAGTAAGCAATATGCCTGAATGATGAATGGGTGAGACCACGCATATTTGCAGTCTCGGCGTTGCTCCCTAGTCGGCTGCGCTACTCAGCAGCCGCTTCGGTGCCACCTCCTGTGGCGCCGTCACCGCGCCGAGGCCCAGGAAGGCCCCGTCGCAGTAGAGTCTTGGCGTCTCGCCCACCGCCATCCCGGCGACGTCGACGCCTGCCCGCTGGCCGTGGGTCAGCCGCCATGCCGCGGCGGCGTCGACCTCGAGGCGCGGCAGGTGAGCCACCAGCACGTCCACCGGCAGCAGCACGGCCTCCCGGGCGGCCTGGTCCGGCAGGGCCTCCAGCGCCTCGAGGGTCAGCATGCCCTCGACCGTGAAGGGTCCGGTGGCCAGACGGCGCAGCGCGCTGATATGCCCGCCGCTGCCCAGGGCCCGGGCGATATCCTCGGCCAGGGTGCGCACATAGGTGCCCTTGCTGACCGTCACCTCGAGCTCGAAGGCGTCGCCCGCGAAGGCGAGAAGCCGGGCATCATACACCGTCACGCGCCTCGCTGCACGCTCGATCGTCCGGCCCTCCCGGGCCAGCTCGTAGAGCTTGCGCCCCTGGTGCTTGAGCGCCGACACCATCGGCGGCACCTGCTCGATCTCGCCGCGGAAGCGCTCGAGCACGCCCTCGACGTCGGCCGCGGTCAGCGCCGGCACCGCCAGGCGCTCGATGACCTCGCCCTCGGCGTCGCCGGTGTCGGTCACCGCGCCCAGCTCGACCCGGGTGCGGTAGGCCTTGTCCGAGGCCAGCAGGTGGGCCGAGAACTTGGTGGCCTCGCCGAAGCAGACCGGCAGCAGCCCGGTGGCCATGGGATCCAGGGTCCCGGTATGGCCCGCCTTCTGCGCCTGGAACAGGCGCCGGGCGCGCTGCAGGGCCTGGTTGCTGGAGAGGCCCTTCGGCTTGTCCAGCAGCAGCACCCCGTCGACCGGCAGGCCGCGACGTCGACGCGCCATCAGTCGCGCCTTTCCTCGTCGTCGCCCGCCTCGTCGTCGGCGTGGCGGGCGCGATCGCTCTGTACCGCCTCGTCGATCAGCGAGGAGAGGCGCTGGCCGCGCACCACGCTCTCGTCGTAGTGGAAGCGCAGCTCCGGCACGTGGCGCAGCTTGATGCGCCGGGCGATCTGCCCGCGCAGGAAGCCCGCCGCCTGCTTGAGAACCTTGAGGTTCTCCCGGATGCGCTCGGGGCTGTCCTCGCCGAGCAGGGTCACATGGACGTCGGCATAGCCGAGGTCGCGGCTGACCTCGACACCGCTCACCGTGACCATGCCCAGGCGCGGGTCCTTGACCTCGCGCTGGATGAGCACCGCCAGCTCCTTCTGGAGCTGGTCGGCCACCCGGTCGGTCCGCTTGAACTCGCGCATGCTAGGCTCCTGGCGCTCAGAGCGTCCGCTCGACCTTGACCTGATCGAAGACCTCGATCTTGTCGCCGACCTGGACGTCGTTGTAGTTCTTCACGCCGATGCCGCACTCCATGCCGTTGCGCACTTCCTGGACGTCGTCCTTGAAGCGGCGCAGCGACTCGAGCTCGCCCTCGTAGATGACCACGTTGTCGCGCAGCACGCGGATCTTCTTGTTGCGGAAGACGGTGCCCTCGACCACCATGCAGCCGGCCACGGCGCCGATCTTGGGCGCACGGAAGACGTCGCGGACCTCGGCCACGCCGACGATCTCCTCCTTCCACTCCGGCGCCAGCATGCCGCTCATCGCCTGCTTGATCTCGTCGATCAGCTGGTAGATGACGCTGTAGTAGCGCAGGTCGAGGCCCTCGCGCTCGATGATCTCGCGGGCCGCGGCGTCGGCGCGCACGTTGAAGCCGATGATGATGGCCTCGGAGGCCAGCGCCAGGTTGGCGTCGGTGCCGGTGATGCCGCCCACGCCCGAAGAGACCACGGAGACCTGCACCTCGTCGGTGGAGAGCTCCTCCAGCGCGCCCTTGATCGCCTCCAGGGAGCCCTGGACGTCGGCCTTGAGCACGATATTGAGCTTGGCGGCCTCCTCCTGGCCCATCTGGCTGAACATGTTCTCCAGCTTGGCCTTCTGCTGGCGGGCCAGGCGCACCTCGCGGTACTTGCCCTGGCGGAAGTTGGCGACCTCGCGGGCCTTCTTCTCGTCGGCCACCACCATGAAGTCGTCACCCGCCTCGGGGGTGCCGCCGAGGCCCTGGATCTCCACCGGCATCGCCGGGCCGGCCTCGTCGACCTGCTTGCCGAGCTCGTTGGTCAGGGCGCGCACTCGGCCGTAGTGCAGGCCGGCCAGCACGATGTCGCCCTTCTTCAGGGTGCCGTTCTGCACCAGCACAGTGGCCACCGGGCCGCGGCCCTTGTCCAGGCGCGACTCCACCACCACGCCCTTGCCGGGCGCCTCGGGAACGGCCTTGAGCTCGAGCACCTCGGAGACCAGCAGCACCGCCTCGAGCAGCGCGTCGATGCCCTCGCCGGTCTTGGCGGAGACGTGGACGAACTGGGTGTCGCCACCCCACTCCTCGGAGATGACGCCGTGCTGGGAGAGCTCGTTCTTGACCCGGTCGGGGTCCGCCGAGGGCTTGTCGATCTTGTTGACCGCCACCACCATGGGCACGCCGGCGGCCTTGGAGTGCTCCACGGCCTCGATGGTCTGGGGCATCACGCCGTCGTCGGCGGCCACCACCAGGATGACCACGTCGGTGGCCTTGGCACCGCGGGCACGCATGGCGGTGAAGGCCGCGTGGCCGGGGGTGTCGAGGAAGGTGACACCGTGGTCGCCGTTCACCTTGTCGGCGGCAACGTGGTAGGCGCCGATGTGCTGGGTGATGCCGCCGGCCTCGCCGGTGGCCACCTTGGCCTGGCGGATGTGGTCGAGCAGCGAGGTCTTGCCGTGGTCGACGTGGCCCATCACGGTGACCACCGGGTCACGCGTGAGCTCCTCGCCCTCGTAGGAGATGCTCTCGAGCACCTCCTCCTCCAGCGCATCATCCTTGACCAGCTTGGGCTTGTGCCCCATCTCCTCGACCACGATGGCCGCGGTGTCCTGGTCGATGGTCTGGTTGATGGTCACCGCCGCGCCCATGGTGAACATGGTCTTGATGACCTCGTTGGCCTTGATCGACATCTTGTCGGCCAGGTCGGCGACGCTGATCGACTCGGGGATCGAGACCTCGCGGACGATCGGCTGGGTCGGCTTCTGGAAGCCGTGCTTGCCGCCGCCCTGGCCGGCGCCGCCGCGGCGACCGCCGCGACGCTCGGCGCGCTTGGCCTTCTTGCCGCCGCGGCGGCGCTCCTCGCGATCGCCGCGATCATCGTCCTCGCGCTCGTGGCGGCCCTTCTTGGCGGCGGCTTTCTTGGGCGGCGCGGTACGGCGATCGGTGCGGCCCTCCTTGGGCGGCGCCGGCGGCTGTTCGGCCGGGGCCGGCTCCTCGAGCTCGGGCACCGGGACCTCCGGAACCTCGGGCACCTCGGCGGCCTTGGCTTCCTCGAGCTTGGCGGCGGCCTCCCGGGCGGCCTGCTCGGCCTCGCGCGCCTTGGACTCCTCGGCCTCGCGCGTCTTGGACTCCTCGGCCTCGCGCGCCTCGCGCTTGGCCATGTCGCCCACCAGCTGGCGGGGACCGGCCTCCTCGGCCGGCGCCTCCTCCTGCTGGGGCTCCTCGCGCTTCACGTAGGTACGCTTCTTGCGCACCTGCACCTCGATGGTCTTGCCGCGCTCGCCGGTCTTGATGCGGCTGCGCGTCTTGCGCGTCAGGGTGATGCGGTTCTTCGGCGCGGCCTGCTCGGCGCTGCCGCCGTGACTCTTGGTCAGGTAGTCGAGCAGCTGCCGCTTGTCCTCCTCGGACACGGCGTCGCCCTCGGACTTGTGCCCAAGCCCGGCCTCTTTCATCTGTTCCAGCAGGCGGGGCACGTCGCGGCCCACCTTCGCTGCAAAATCCTTAACGGTCATGTCTGACATGTAGACCCTCCTGAGCCCGTGACCCCAATTCTGTTCGCTTCGAATACTGCCGGTCCGAGCGCTGGGCATCGGACCCCTGTCTGCACGCGATGCGCCTAGCGCATGTCGCCTTCGAGCTATTCGTCGTCTTCGAACCAGGGCGCACGAGCAGTCATGATCAGTGCCGCGGCGCGCTCCTCGTCCATGCCCTCGATGTCCAGCAGGTCATCGACGGACTGTTCGGCCAGATCCTCCATGGTGACGATCCCGCGGCTGGCCAGGATGAAGGCCAGGTGGCGCTCCATGCCCTCCATCTCCAGCAGGTCGTCGGCCGGCTGGGCGCCGTCCAGCTCCTCCTCGGAGGCGATGGCGAGGTTGAGCAGCTCGTCCTTGGCGCGGGCGCGCAGCTCCTCGATGGTCTCCTCGTCGAACTCCTCGATCTCGAGCATCTCCTCGACCGGGACGTAGGCGATCTCCTCCAGGGTGGTGAAGCCCTCCTCCACCAGCAGGCGGGCGACATCGTCGTCGACGTCCAGGTGCTGCACGAAGTGCTCCACCAGGCTGTCGATCTCCTGGTCACGCTTGGCCTCGGCCTCGGCCTCGGTCATCACGTTGATGCGCCAGCCGGTCAGCTCCGAGGCCAGGCGCACGTTCTGGCCGCTGCGGCCGATGGCCTGGGCCAGGTTGTCCTCGGCGACGGCCACGTCCATGGCATGGGCGTCCTCGTCGACCAGGATGGAGGCGACATCCGCCGGCGCCATGGCGTTGATCACCAGCTGGGCCGGATTGTCGTCCCACAGCACGATGTCGACGCGCTCGTTCTGCAGCTCCGAGGAGACCGCTTGGACCCGCGAGCCGCGCATGCCGACGCAGGCGCCCACCGGGTCGATGCGGCGGTCGTTGGTCTTGACCGCGATCTTGGCCCGCGAGCCGGGATCGCGGGCGGCGCCCTTGATCTCGATAAGCTGCTCGGCGATCTCCGGCACCTCGATGCTGAACAGCTCGATGATCAGCTCGGGACAGGTGCGCGACAGGATCAGCTGGGCGCCGCGGGCCTCCGGGTCGACCTTGATCAGCAGGGCACGCACCCGCTCATTCATGCGGTAGCGCTCGCCGGGGATCATCTCGCTGCGCGGCAGAAAGGCCTCGGCGTTGTCGCCCAGGTCGATGATCAGGCCGTCGCGGGTGGTCTTCTTGACGATGCCGGCGACCAGCTCGCCCTCGCGGTCGGCATAGAGGCGGACCACCTCGGCGCGCTCCGCCTCGCGCACCTTCTGCACGATCACCTGCTTGGCGGTCTGGGCGGCGATGCGGCCGAAATCGGCGTTCTCGATGCGCTCCTCGACCACGTCGCCCAGCGCCAGCGGCGGGTCGCGACGCTCGGCGAAGGAGAGCTTGATCTGATGGTCGGGACCGTCGAAGTCGTCGTCCTCGACCACCTCCCAGCGGCGGAAGGTCTCGTAGTCGCCGGTGCTGCGGTCGATATGCACCCGCACGCTGGCCTCCTCGTCCTCGAAGCGCTTGCGTGATGCGCTGGCCAGGGCCGCCTCCACGGCCTCGAAGATCACCTCGCGGGGAACCCCCTTCTCGTTGGAGATCGCGTCGACGACCGCCAGAATCTCTTTACTCATGCCTTTGCCTCGCCAGAAAACCTGTCCTCGTGCCGATGCTCGAAACGCCGCCCCCTTAGGGCCCGCTCCCTGAGCCACGGTGCTAATCCTCGAAACGCGGTACCACCCGGGCCTGATCGATGCCGTCGACGGGGAAGCAGTACTCCTCGCCGTCGACCTGCAGCAGCACCTCGTCACCCTCCACGCCGGCCAGCAGGCCCTGGAACTTGCGCCGCCCCTCGAAAGGGGCGCGCAACCTCAGCGCCACCTCGTGGCCGCGATAGCGGGAGAAGTGATCGAGGGTATAAAGCGGACGATCCATCCCGGGGGAGGAGACCTCCAGGCGATACTCGCCATGGATGGGGTCCTCCACGTCGAGCAGGGCGCTCACCTGGCGGCTGATGTCCGCGCAGTCGTCGACATTGACGCCATCCGGGTGATCGATATAGATCACCAAACGCGAGTGCTTGCCCTGGGAGAGATGGTCGATGCCCCACAGCTCGAAGCCCATGGCGGTCACCACGGGTTCGATCAGTGCGTTCAGTGCAGCATCCTTGGTCGCCACGGAATAGACTCCTACAGCCGTTGCATCAGGCACCTGGCCGGGAGTGAACAGGAAAGTCAGGTGGCTGATTGGCATTGCCCGGAACAGTGCCCCGGCGCCTGGCGCCCTGGGCAAGCTGCTAACAAAAAGCCCCTTCACAGGAAGGGGCTTTCACATGAAACCTGTAAACCACTCCGGCCGAACTTGGCTGCCCCTTCGTACTTCGATGCTGGCTCGCGAGCCAGGACCGAAAGGCACCTGCCGGAAGATGGTAGCGGGGGCCGGATTCGAACCGACGACCTTCGGGTTATGAGCCCGACGAGCTACCAGACTGCTCCACCCCGCATCAATCTCGGTCGATGATTCTATGCACACTCGGCGCTTGCGTCAAGCGGCGATCACCGCGCTGCCAATCCTGCTTCTGAAGGATCGTCGACGCCGGAGTAGCGGGCGCCGCGACGAATCAGATGGTGCCGAAGGCGGGACTTGAACCCGCACGGCCGTAAGGCCACTACCCCCTCAAGATAGCGTGTCTACCAATTCCACCACTTCGGCATCAGGGGAGGCTGGACACTGCATGACGACGCGTTACTCCTCGTCGCCGCCCTCCAGCACTGGCGCAGAATTATCCATGTCCTCGCCCTCGTCGTCAAGGGTCGGCATGTCATTCTGCTGCTCGATCAGGCGCGAGTCGGGGATGCCCTCCTCGGGCGCGTCGCCGGCCTGGCCGGCGAACCAGGCCAGGGCCAGGGAGGTGGCGAAGAAGGCGGCCGCCAGCAGGGCGGTGGCCTTGGAGAGGAAGCCGCCGCTGCCGCGGGAGCCGAACACGGTCTGGGAGGCGCCGCCGCCGAAGGCGGCGCCGGCTTCGGCGCCCTTGCCCTGCTGCAGCAGGATCAGGACGACCAGGGCGATGGCGATCGCCACGTGGATCATGAGAATGGCAACTTGCATGGAATCAACCTGCTGACTGACAGATGGCTAGGAAATCGTCGACCTTGAGCGAGGCACCGCCCACCAGGCCGCCGTCGATATCGGGCTGGGCAAGCAGCTCCGCCGCATTGCCCGCGTTCATGCTGCCGCCGTAGAGCAGCCGCAGTCCGGCCGCCAGCTCGCGGTCGAAGCCGGCCTGGTACTCGCGGATGGCGGCCATCACCTCCTGTGCCTGCTCCGGCGTGGCGGTGCGCCCGGTGCCGATGGCCCACACCGGCTCGTAGGCGATGACCACCCGGGGGCGCTGGGCCGGCTCGAGGCGAGCCATGACATATCCCACCTGGCGCAGCACCACCTCGCGGGTGCGGCCGGCGTCGCGCTCCTCGAGGGTCTCGCCTACGCAGAGCACCGGGGTGAGGTCCACGCCGAGCGCGGCGAGCAGGCGATCATGGACCTGTTCGTCGCCCTCGTGATAGAGCTGGCGCCGCTCGGAGTGCCCCACCAGCGCATACCGGACGCCGAACTCGCGCAGCATGCCGCCGCTGACCTCCCCGGTATGGGCCCCCGAGGGGAACGGATTGAGGGTCTGGGCCCCCATGCGAATCCGGGTCTCGGCGAACTCGCGCCGCGCCGCCTCCAGGTAGGGGAAGGGCGGGAAGATCGCCACCTCGAGGGCCTCGGGCAGCTCGACCTCGGCGAAGGCCCGACCGAAGGACGCCACCAGCTCGGCAGAGCCGTTCATCTTCCAGTTGCCGGCGATCAGCGGGGTACGCATGGGGTGTTCTCTTTCAAGGTGGAGCGAAATGGTATAGGAGAGGCCCTGTCAAGACAACCGGCCATGCCGCGTGCTCAGCCCGCCAGCAGCCCCTCGACGCGCTCGGCCAGTCGCCGCGCCAGGCCGTCCACGTCCAGGTGCGGGCGCCCTTCCACCATCACCCGGATCAGCGGCTCGGTACCGGAGGGACGCAGCAGCACCCGCCCCTCCTCGCCGAGCTCGGCCTCGACCTCGCTCACCGACGCCTGCAGCGCCGGCATGGCCATCACCGCCCGGGCATCGCTGCCCGGCGTCAGGCGCACGTTGACCAGCGCCTGGGGCGCCTTCTCCAGCCCCGCCAGCAGGCGGCTCAGCGTCTTCTCCTCGCGCACCATGATCGCCAGCACCTGCAGGGCGGAGACGATGCCGTCGCCGGTGGTCTGCACATGGCCGCAGACGATATGGCCGGAGGACTCGCCGCCCAGCTGCCAGCCATTGGCGGCCAGCCGCTCCATCACGTAGCGGTCGCCCACCTTGGCGCGCTCGAAGGGCACGGCCATCGCCTCCAGTGCCGCGGCGAGGCCGAAGTTGGACATCAGGGTGCCCACCACGCCGCCGCCCAGCTCGCCGCGGGCCTGGCGGTCCCGGGCGATCAGGTAGAGGATGTCGTCGCCGTCGATCTCGCGGCCGTCGCCATCCACCAGCAGCACGCGGTCGCCGTCGCCATCGAAGGCCACGCCGAGGTCGGCGCCCTGCTGGATCACCGCGGCGCGCAGCGCCGCCGGATGGGTCGAGCCCACCTCGTGATTGATGTTGAGGCCGTCGGGGCTCGCACCGATCAGGCTGACCTCGGCACCCAGCTCGCGGAACACGCTGGGGGCGATGTGATAGGTGGCGCCGTGGGCGCAGTCGAGCACCACCCGCAGGCCGTCGAGGCTGACCCGGTCGGGGATGGTGGACTTGCAGAACTCGATGTAGCGGCCGGCGGCATCGTCGATGCGCGCCGCCTTGCCGAGGCGGTCGGCGGCCACGGTGGCCAGCGGCTCGCCGAGCATCGCCTCGATCCGCGCCTCGAGGTCGTCGCAGAGCTTGGCACCGGCGCTGGAGAAGAACTTGATGCCGTTGTCGGCGAAGGGGTTGTGCGACGCCGAGATGACGATGCCGGCATCGGCGCGGAAGGTGCGCGTCAGGTAGGCGATGCCCGGGGTCGGCATGGGACCGAGCAGGGCGACGTCAACGCCGGCGGCGGAGAGCCCCGACTCCAGGGCGGATTCGAACATGTAGCCGGAGATGCGGGTGTCCTTGCCGATCAGCACCCGATGGCGGCGCTTCGGGTTGTCCGCCGCCAGCACGCGGCCGGTGGCCCAGCCCAGCTTGAGCATGAAGTCGGCGGTGATGGGCGGCTGGCCCACCGTGCCGCGGATCCCGTCGGTTCCGAAATAGCGTCGTGTCATCAGCAGCCTTCCTTGAGTACGGCCCAGGTCATGTTCACCGCATCCACGCTGGGGGCCACGTCGTGGACGCGCAGGATGCGGGCGCCGCGCTCCACCGCCAGGGCCGACAGCGCCAGGCCACCGGGCAGGCGCTCCTCGACCGGGCGCTCCAGCACCTTGCCGATCATGCTCTTGCGCGACATTCCCACCAGCAGCGGCAGCTCGAGCTCGGTGAGGCGCGCCATGCGGTTGAGCAGCCGCAGGTTGTGCTCCACGGTCTTGCCGAAGCCGAAGCCGGGGTCGAGCAGCAGGCGCTCGCGGCGCAGGCCGGCGGCCTCGCACTCGGCGACCCGGGCGGCGAGGTAGCCGGCCACCGCCTCCTCGATGGGCTCATCATAGCGGGGCGCCTGCTGCATGTCGCGAGGCTCCCCCTGGCGGTGCATCAGGCACACCGGCAAGCCGCTGCCGATGGCGGCGGCCAGGGCGCCGTCGTGCTCCAGGGCGCGAACGTCGTTGATCATCCCCGCCCCCAGGGCGGCCGACTCGCGAATCACCGCGGGGCAGCTGGTATCCACCGAGACCAGGGCGTCGAGCTCGCGCACCAGCGCCTCCACCACCGGCGCCACCCGCGCCAGCTCCTCGTCCGCGGAGACCGGCTCGGCGCCGGGGCGGGTCGACTCGCCGCCGACGTCGATGATCGCCGCGCCCTCGGCCAGCATGCGCTCGGCATGGCGCAGGGCGTCGTCGAGCACCAGGTGACGGCCGCCGTCGGAGAAGGAGTCGGGGGTGACGTTGAGGATCCCCATGACGCGGGGGAAGGAGAGGTCGAGCCGGTGTCGGCCGCACATCAGGGAGGGGGGATGGGAAGTCATCGTCGCTCGTGTGGGTAGCAGTCGGAGGGTGGACCAGAATGGCAAAGGCGCCCCCGCGGGGGCGCCTGGCAAGGGGATGACGCGCGGCGGCTCAGGAGCCGGCCGGCCCGCCCAGCGGGTCGGAGGGGCGGCGACGCGGTTCCTCGTCGTCGTCCCCGTCGCCGTCGACCGGCTCCGAGGGCTCGGCATCGCTCACCGGCTCGGGCTCGTTGCCGCCGGCGGAGGGGGCGCCGCCGCTGGGGTCGTCCCAGCCCTCGGGCGGCCGCGGCTCACGCCCTTCCATGATGTCCTTGAGCTGGGTGGAGTCGATGGTCTCGTACTTCATCAGCGCATCGGCCATGGCGTCGAGCTTGTCGCGGTTCTCCTCGAGGATCTTGCGCGCCTGCTCGTAGCAGCCGTCGATGACCTTGCGCACCTCCTTGTCGAGCTTGGTGATAGTCTCGCCGGACTTGAGCTTGCCGCCCTGGCCCGGGCCGCCGAGGAACTGGTGCGACTCGTCCTCGTCGTACATGACCGGGCCCATC
Organism: Halomonas sp.; assembly: GCA_046540755.1. GTDB lineage: Bacteria > Pseudomonadota > Gammaproteobacteria > Pseudomonadales > Halomonadaceae > Halomonas. The sequence goes on from JBKHEO010000006.1 coordinate 33,294, forward strand.
TCCTCGGAGAGGCCCCACTTGGCGACCATGTTGTGGGCAAGCTCCGTGGCGCGCTTGATATCGTTGGAAGCCCCCGTCGTCACGCCATTCGGGCCGAGCGTCATCTCCTCGGCGATGCGGCCGCCGAACAGCGAGCAGATCTGGCTGATGATCTGCTGGCGCGACAGGCTGTAGCGATCCTGCTCGGGCAGGAACATGGTCACGCCCAGGGCGCGGCCGCGGGGAATGATGGTCACCTTGTAGACCGGATCATGCTCCGGCATCACCAGGCCGATGATGGCGTGGCCCGACTCGTGGTAGGCGGTGTTGAGCTTCTCCTTCTCGGTCATGACCATGGAGCGGCGCTCGGCGCCCATCATGATCTTGTCCTTGGCCAGCTCCAGCTCCTCCATGCCCACCAGGCGCTTGTTGCGCCGCGCGGCGAACAGCGCCGCCTCGTTGACCAGGTTGGCCAGGTCGGCGCCGGAGAAGCCCGGGGTGCCGCGGGCGATCAACGACGGCTTGACGTCGTCGGCCAGCGGCACCTTGCGCAGGTGCACGTTGAGGATATGCTCGCGGCCGCGGATGTCGGGGAGCGGCACCACCACCTGGCGGTCGAAGCGGCCCGGGCGCAGCAGCGCCGGGTCGAGCACGTCGGGACGGTTGGTGGCGGCGATGACGATGATGCCCTCGTTGGCCTCGAAGCCGTCCATCTCCACCAGCAGCTGGTTGAGGGTCTGCTCGCGCTCGTCGTTGCCGCCGCCCATGCCGACCCCGCGGGAGCGGCCCACGGCGTCGATCTCGTCGATGAAGATGATGCAGGGCGCCTGCTTCTTGGCCTGCTCGAACATGTCGCGCACGCGGGAGGCACCCACGCCCACGAACATCTCGACGAAGTCGGAGCCGGAGATCGAGAAGAAGGGCACCTTGGCCTCGCCGGCGATGGACTTGGCGAGCAGCGTCTTGCCGGTGCCCGGCGGGCCCACCATCAGCACGCCGCGGGGAATGGTGCCGCCCAGGCGCTGGAACTTGGTGGGATCGCGCAGGAAGTCGACCAGCTCCTCGACCTCCTCCTTGGCCTCGTCGCAGCCGGCGACGTCGGCGAAGGTGGTCTTGATCTGGTCCTGGGAGAGCAGCTTGGCCTTGGACTTGCCGAAGCTCATGGGCCCGCCCTTGCCGGCGCCGCCACCCTGCATCTGGCGCATGAAGAACATGAAGATGCCCAGGATCAGCAGGATCGGGAAGCTGGCGATCAGCAGCCGCGTCCACAGGCTCTGCTGCTCGGGTTCCTTGCCCACCACCGTGACGTCGTTGGCCAGCAGGTCGTCCATCAGCTTGGGATCCTCCGCCGCCGGGCGGATGGTCTGGAACTGGGAGCCGTCGCCGCGCTCACCGGTGATGGTGTGGCCATCGATGGTGACGCTGCGCACCTCCTTGTTCTGCACCTGCTCGACGAACTGGGAGTAGTTCATCGCCTGGGGGGAGTTGTCGACGCTGAAGTTGTTGAACACCGTCAGCAGCACCGCCGCGATGACCAACCACAGGATCAGGTTCTTCGCCATATCGTTCAAGGGACTACCCTCAATATCTGAAATCTGTCGGCCGCCTGGGGCCTGGCACCTTGGACACTACAGGAGCCGGCCGCGTTCGGCCACCGCCCGGCGGGCGGACCACCGCATCGGGAACTGTGACACATCGGGCCGGGCGCTGTCCGGCAATCGCCCCGGTAGGCCGGGGCTATCACGGCGCCACGCCGCCCTTCGGCTCAGCCGCGGAAGCCCTGCGCCAGCAGGTAGACCTCGCGGGAGCGCGCCCGGGATGCGCCGGGCTTGCGGGTCACCACCCGCGTGAAGGCGCCGCGCAGCGCCTTGAGATAGTCGTCGAACCCCTCGCCCTGGAACACCTTGGCCAGGAAGCTGCCGCCGGGACGCAGGGTCTGGCCGGCCAGGTCCAGCGCCAGCTCCACCAGGAGCATCGCCTGGGGCTGGTCGATGGCGGCCATGCCGCTCATGTTGGGGGCCATGTCGGACATCACCAGGTCCACCGGGCGCTCGCCCAGCGTCGCCAGGATCGCCTCCAGCACGCTCTCCTCGGTGAAGTCGCCCGGGATGAAGTCGACCCCGGCCAGGGCGTCCATCTCCAGGATGTCGGAGGCGATCACCACGCCCTCGGTGCCCACCTTCTCGGCGGCCACCTGGCTCCAGCCGCCGGGGGCCGCCCCCAGGTCGATCACCGTCATGCCGGGGGTGAAGAGGCGGTCCTTGCCGTCGAGCTCGAGCAGCTTGTAGCTGGCCCGGGAGCGGTAGCCCTCCTGCCAGGAGCGCTGCACGTACGGGTCGTCGAAGTGCTCCTTCAGCCAGCCCTTGCTGGTCTTGCTGGCGGAGCGCCTGGCGGCATCGGGAGATGGGGTGCGGGAACGAGCCACGGCATCACCTGGGGTGGAACGGGAACGAACGGGGCGAGCGCGGGGTGCCGGCGAGGACCTGGCGCAGGCATCGCGCCGATGGCGTTTCCGACGCGGCGTTTTCCGCGTACCATGGGCGGCTGCGCGCAACCGGGAAGACGCAAGATACCATGAGCTTGTCACAGGCACAAAAGAAAGCATTCCGCAGCATCGGCCACCACCTGAACCCGGTGGTCACGGTCTCCGAGAACGGCATCTCCGAAGGCGTCCTCGCCGAGCTCGAGCGGGCCCTGGCCGATCACGAGCTGATCAAGGTGAAGCTCGCCCTGCCGGAGCGCGACGACCGCGGTGCCATGCTCGAGGAGCTGGTCGACGCCAGCGGCGCCGAGCTGATACAGAAGATCGGCAAGATGGCACTGCTCTACCGCCACAACCCCAGGGCCAACCCGAAGCTCTCCAACGTGCAGCGCTTCGAGGGGCATCACGGCCGCCACTGAGCCACCGCGCTTCGCGCGAGCTGTAAGCCATAAGCTTTAAGCTGTAAGAAAACACCCCCCAGGGCGCTACCTTGGGGGGTGTTTGGGTTCTGACTTACAGCTTACGGCTTCAAGCTTACAGCTGGGGTCAGAGGTGCTCGACGCTCGAGATCTCGTACTCGACCTCGCCACCGGGGGTCTTGACCACCACCACGTCGCCCTCCTCCTTGCCGATCAGGGCGCGGGCGATGGGCGAGGTGACCGAGATCAGCCCCTGCTTGATGTCGGCCTCATCCTCGCCGACGATGCGATAGGTGACCTCCTCGTCGGTGTCGAGGTTCAGCAGGCCGACGGTGACGCCGAAGATCACCTTGCCGGTCTTGGGCAGCTTGGTGACGTCGATCACCTGGGCGCTCGACAGCTTGCCCTCGATCTCCTGGATGCGCCCCTCGATGAAGCCCTGCTGCTCACGGGCGGCATGGTACTCGGCGTTCTCCTTGAGATCGCCATGCTCGCGGGCCTCGGCGATGGCGGCGATCACCTTGGGACGCGCCTCGCTCTTGAGGTGGTCGAGCTCCTTGCGCAGGCGCGCCTCTCCGGCAACGGTCATCGGGACCTTGTTCATTGTGCAGCTCCTGCATGCAGTTCCTGTAGCCGCCGCACCGTGATCGCATTGCCGTACTCGAGCGCCAGACAAACGGCATTCGCCCCCGCCAGGGTGGTGGCGTAGGGAACCTTGCGGGCCAGCGCGGTGCGACGGATCACCGAGGAGTCGTTGATCGCCTGGCGACCCTCGGTGGTATTGACGATGTAGGCAATCTCGTCGTTCTTGAGCAGATCGACGATATGCGGGCGGCCTTCATAGACCTTGTTCACGACCTCGACATCGATACCGGCGGCCTCGAGGGCGGCGGCGGTACCGCGGGTCGCGCACAGCGTGAAGCCCAATGTTACCAGAGAACGCGCCACCTCGATAACACCCGCCTTGTCCGGGTCGCGCACCGAGAGGAACGCCTTGCGATCGCCGGAGAGCGCCGGGATCGCCTCGCCGGCGCCCAGCTGCGCCTTGTAGAAGGCCTCGGCGAAGGTGTCGCCCGACCCCATTACCTCGCCGGTGGACTTCATCTCCGGCGAGAGGATCGGGTCGACGCCCGGGAACTTGTTGAACGGGAAGACCGCCTCCTTGACGCTGAAGAAGTGCGGCACGATCTCGCCGGTGAAGCCCTGGTCGACCAGGGTGGTGCCGGCCATGCAGCGCGCCGCCACCTGGGCCAGCGAGGTGCCGATGCACTTGGAGACGAAGGGCACGGTGCGCGAGGCGCGGGGGTTGACCTCGATGACGTAGATCTCGCCGTCCTGCCAGGCGAGCTGCACGTTCATCAGCCCCTTGACCCCGAGCTCCACCGCCATCTTGCGCACCTGCTCGCGCATCGCGTCCTGCACCTCGGCGGGCAGCGAGTAGGGCGGCAGCGAGCAGGCGGAGTCGCCGGAGTGCACCCCGGCCTGCTCGATATGCTGCATGATGCCGCCGATCACCACCTGCTCGCCGTCGGAGACGGCGTCGATGTCGATCTCGATGGCGGCATTGAGGAAGTGGTCGAGCAGCACCGGGGAGTCGTTGGAGACCTTGACCGCATGGGTCATGTAGTTCTCCAGCTCCGAGGCGTCGTAGACGATCTCCATGGCGCGACCGCCCAGCACGTAGCTGGGCCGCACCACCAGCGGGTAGCCGATCGCCTCGGCCTTGGCGAAGGCCTCCTCGAAGCTGCGCGCCGTGGCGTTGGGCGGCTGCTTGAGGTCCAGCTTGTCGATCATCTGCTGGAAGCGCTCGCGATCCTCGGCGCGGTCGATGGCGTCCGGGGTGGTGCCGATGATCGGCACCCCGGCGGCCTCCAGCTCGCGGGCCAGCTTGAGCGGGGTCTGGCCGCCGAACTGCACAATCACGCCGACCGGCTGCTCCTTGTCGGCGATCTCCAGCACGTCCTCCAGGGTCACCGGCTCGAAGTAGAGGCGGTCCGAGGTGTCGTAGTCGGTGGAGACGGTCTCCGGGTTGCAGTTGACCATGATGGTCTCGTAGCCGTCGTCGCGCATGGCGAAGGCGGCGTGGACGCAGCAGTAGTCGAACTCGATGCCCTGGCCGATGCGGTTGGGGCCACCGCCCAGCACCATGATCTTCTGGCGGTCGGAGACCTCCGCCTCGCACTCCTCCTCGTAGGTGGAGTACATGTAGGCGGTATCCGAGGCGAACTCCGCCGCGCAGGTGTCCACCCGCTTGTAGACCGGGCGGATGCCGAGCGCCTGGCGGGTCTTGCGGAACTCCTTCTCGGAGACGCCCAGCAGGCGGGCCAGGCGGGCATCGGAGAAGCCCTTGCGCTTGAGGCGGAAGATCTCACGGGCATCGAGCTCGGAGAGCGAACGACGCGACACCTCGGCCTCGCTGGCCACCAGATCCTCCAGCTGGATCAGGAACCAGGGGTCGATATTGGTCAGCGCGAAGAGCTCGTCGCGGCCCATGCCGGCGCGGATGGCATCGGCCATGTAGAAGATGCGCTCGGCGCCGGCGGCCTGCAGCTCACCCTTGATGTGCGCGAGGTTATCGTCGGTGAACTCGGTCACCTTGGGGTCGAGGCCGTCGTTGCCGGTCTCCAGGCCACGCAGCGCCTTCTGCAGCGACTCCTGGAAGGTGCGCCCGATGGCCATCACCTCGCCCACCGACTTCATCTGGGTGGTGAGCCGGTCGTTGGCCGCCGGGAACTTCTCGAAGGTGAAGCGCGGGATCTTGGTGACCACGTAGTCGATGGCCGGCTCGAACGACGCCGGGGTGCGGCCGCCGGTGATGTCGTTGGACAGCTCGTCCAGGGTGTAGCCCACCGCCAGCTTGGCGGCGATCTTGGCGATCGGGAAGCCGGTCGCCTTGGAGGCCAGCGCCGAGGAGCGCGACACCCGCGGATTCATCTCGATCACCACCATGCGCCCGCTCTTCGGGTCCACGCCGAACTGGACGTTGGAGCCGCCGGTCTCGACGCCGATCTCGCGCAGCACCGCCAGGGAGGCGTCGCGCATGATCTGGTACTCCTTGTCGGTCAGCGTCTGGGCCGGGGCCACGGTGATGGAGTCGCCGGTGTGCACGCCCATGGGGTCGAAGTTCTCGATGGCGCAGACGATGATGCAGTTGTCGTTCCGGTCACGGACGACCTCCATCTCGTACTCCTTCCAGCCCAGCAGCGACTCGTCGATCAGCAGCTCGTGGTTGTTGGAGAGCTCGAAGCCACGGAGGCAGATCTCCTCGAACTCCTCCTTGTTGTAGGCCACGCCGCCGCCGGAGCCGCCCATGGTGTAGGAGGGCCGGATGATCACCGGGAAGCCGAGCTCGCCCTGGATCTCCCAGGCCTCGTCCATGCTGTGGGCCACCTTGGCCTTGGGGCACTCCAGGCCGATGCGCTTCATGGCCTGGTCGAAGAGGTCGCGGTCCTCGGCCTTGTTGATGGCGTCGGCGTTGGCGCCGATCATCTCCACGCCGTGCCTGGCCAGCACGCCGTGCTTGTCCAGGTCCAGGGCACAGTTGAGCGCGGTCTGGCCGCCCATGGTGGGCAGGATGGCGTCGGGCTTCTCGACCTCGATGATCTTCTCCACCGCCTGCCAGGTGATCGGCTCGATGTAGGTGGCGTCGGCCATGGCCGGGTCGGTCATGATGGTGGCCGGATTGGAGTTGACCAGGATGACCCGGTAGCCCTCCTCGCGCAGCGCCTTGCAGGCCTGGGCGCCGGAATAGTCGAATTCGCACGCCTGGCCGATGACGATGGGGCCGGCGCCAATGATCAGGATGCTCTGGATGTCGGTACGCTTGGGCATGGTGCTTCCCGCTGAAATAGGGTGACGAGGGGCGACGTGACTCGGGACGGGGCCGCGCGGCGGATCAGCCGCGGCGGGCCTGCATCATCGCGACGAAGCGGTCGAACAGCGGCGCGACGTCCTTGGGGCCGGGGCTCGCCTCCGGGTGCCCCTGGAAGCTGAAGGCCGGGCGGTCGGTGCGCTCGATCCCCTGCAGGGTGCCGTCGAACAGCGAGCGATGGGTGGCGCGCACATTGGCCGGCAGGCTCGCCTCGTCGGCGGCGAAGCCGTGGTTCTGGCTGGTGATCATCACGTGGCCGGACTCGAGGTCCTGCACCGGGTGGTTGGCGCCATGGTGGCCGTGCCCCATCTTCACCGTCCTCGCCCCGCTGGCCAGCGCCAGCAGCTGGTGGCCCAGGCAGATGCCGAACAGCGGGATCCCGCTCTCGAGGATCTCCCGGATCGCCGTGATGGCGTAGTCGCAGGGCTCGGGGTCGCCGGGGCCGTTGGCCAGGAAGATGCCGTCGGGCGCCAACGCCAGCACCTCGGCGGCCGGGGTCTGGGCCGGCACCACGGTGAGGCGGCAGCCGCGGGAGGCGAGCATGCGCAGGATATTGCGCTTGACGCCGTAGTCGTAGGCGACCACGTGGAAGGGGCGCTCCCCCCGGGTCGCATCGGCGTAGCCCTGGCCCAGTGCCCACTCGCCCTCGCTCCACTCGTAGGGGCTCTGGCAGGAGACCACCTTGGCCAGGTCCATGCCCTTGAGGCCGGGGAAGTCGCGGGCGGCGGCCAGGGCGCGGGCCTCGGCGTCCTCGCCCTCGGCCTCGGCGCCGGCCAGGATGGCGCCGTTCTGGGCGCCCTTGTCGCGCAGGATGCGGGTCAGGCGGCGGGTATCGATCTCGGCGATGCCCAGCACGTTCTGGCCCTTGAGGTAGTCGGAGAGGGTCTGCTCGCAGCGGAAGTTGCTGGCCAGCAGCGGCAGGTCGCGGATCACCAGGCCGGCGCACGCGATGGTGCCGGACTCGACGTCCTCGGCGTTGACGCCGGTATTGCCGATATGCGGATAGGTGAGGGTGACGATCTGCCGGGTGTAGGAGGGGTCGGTCAGGATTTCCTGGTAGCCGGTCATGGCCGTATTGAACACCACCTCACCGCTGGTCTGTCCATCGGCGCCGATGGCCGTGCCGTGAAACACGCTGCCATCTTCCAGGGCCAGTATCGCGGGTCTGTTCAATGCTAGATCCTCCCAAGTGTAAGGTGACAGCTCGTCAAGCAGTGCCATTTCGCCGGGCCGCAAAAAAGCGGGACGAACCCGATGGTGAGACCGGTTTCATCCCGCTTGTTGTCATTCGCTCGGAATGCCTGGGCCGAAGCAACAAGCGCTGTCGAAGGGGGCTTTCGCCCATGCGCCCGGCCAAAATTTTGGGGATATTACAGGATACACCGCCCTGCGACTACCCCTCGCGTCTCAGAGCCCGAGCACATCCTGCATGGCGTAGCGGCCGTTGCCCTGGCCGGCCACCCAGCGCGCCGCACGCACCGCGCCCCTGGCGAAGGTCATGCGGCTCGAGGCCTTGTGGGTGATCTCGATGCGCTCGCCCTCGGTGGCGAACATCACCGTGTGCTCGCCGACGATATCGCCGGCACGCACCGTGGCGAAGCCGATCTCCTTGGGATCGCGAGGCCCGCACTGCCCCACCCGCTCGAAGACGCCGTGCTCCTTGAGGGTACGACCCAGGCTCTCGGCCACCACCTCGCCCATCTTCAGCGCGGTGCCGGAGGGGGCGTCGACCTTGTGGCGATGGTGGGACTCGATCACCTCGATATCGTAGCCCTCGTCGCCCAGGGCCCTGGCGGCGGTCTCCAGCAGCTTGAGCGTCAGGTTCACGCCCACGCTCATGTTGGGGGCGAAGACAAAGGGCAGCTTGTCACGGTAGCCGTCGAGCTCGCCCAGCTCCGCGTCGGAGAGGCCGGTGGTGCCGATCACCATGCGCTTGCCGTGGGCGGCGCAGAACGCCAGGTTGGCCAGGGTCACCCGGGGGGCGGTGAAGTCGATCAGCACGTCGAAGTCATCGACGATGGCCGCGAGATCCTCCTCCGCGCTCACCCCCAGCCGGCCGACGCCCGCCAGCTCGCCGATGTCGGCACCCACCAGCGAGCTGCCGGGCTCGACGACGCCGCCGGCCAGGGTGGCGCCCTCATCCTGCTGGACGGCATTGACCAGGGTGCGGCCCATGCGGCCGGCGACACCCACGATGGCGATACGGGTCATGCGGACTCCTGCGACTGCGTTGAGAAATGCGAGGCGAGAGTATAGCAGAGCGACCCGCTCGCCGGGCTCTTGGGCAGGCCGGCCATTTCGCCCACACTGGGCCCAACGAAACCCCGGGCCAGCACCATGGACACCACACCCAGCCAGCTTCCCACCGACCACCCCCTGTTGATGCTGCTCGAGCACCACGACCGCGTGCTGCTCCTCGGCGCCCCGGGGAGTGGCAAGACCACGCTGGCCCGCGCCGTCGCCGCCCACCTGGCCGAGCAGGGGCGGGCGTGCCGCTGCCTCGCCGCCGACCCCGGCCTGCCCGGCTTCGGCCCGCCCGGCGCGGTGTGCCTGGGCGTGTGGCGCGACGGCGACTGGCAGCTCGAGTCCATCGCCGCCCTGGCCACCCTCGATTCGGCGCGCTTCCGCCTGCCGCTGGTGGAGGCGGTAGCGCGTCTGGCCGAGCGCGTCGACAGCGGTCCCCTGCTCATTGATGCCCCCGGCGTGATCCGCGGCACGCCGGGCGCCGAGCTGCTGCCCGCCCTGGCACGCGCCGCACATGCCGAGGCCCTGGCGCTGCTGTCAGCCTCCGAGGGGGAAGGGCCGTTGGCGGCGGAGCGCGCAGCGCTGGGCCTGGCGGAGATCACCCTGGCGCCAGCGCCGGAAGCGCGCCATCCCGGCAAGCGCGTGCGCCTCGAGCGGCGCTCTGCCATCTGGGAGGCGTGGCTGGCCGAGGCCGCCGAGTACAGGCTCGACCTGGCGCCGCTCGCCGTGACCGGCGCACCGCCGCCGCGCCACGCCCCCGAGGCCTGGCGTGGCCGCCAGGTGGGCCTGCTCGACGCCCGCGGCGACACCCTGGCGCTGGGCGAGGTGGTGGCGCTGGAAGGCGAGTACCTGCGGCTGCGCAGCCGGGCCCCGGCCAAACCGCCCGCGACCCTGGTGATTCGCGATGCCCGGCGACGGCCCGACGAGCGGCTGGGCACCGCCCCGCCGCACCGCCCGCCTGCCGCCTCGCACCGCACCCTCCCCGAGGCCGACGTGCCCTTTATCGTCAGCGATGCGCCGCGCCCCCGGGTCGACCTGGGCACGGCCACGGCGACGCTGGTCAACGGCGTGTTCGGCGACCCCCTGCTGCACCTGCGCCTCAAGCACCAGCGGCGCAGCCTGCTCTTCGACCTGGGCGATCCCGGACGGCTGTCGGCGCGCCTCGCCCACCAGGTGAGCGATCTCTTCATCAGCCACGCCCATTTCGATCATATCGGCGGTTTCCTGTGGCTGCTGCGCTCGCGCATCGGCGACTTCGCCCCCTGCCGGGTCTACGGCCCGCCGGGGCTCGCCAGCCACCTGGACGGAATGATGCGCGGCGTGCTCTGGGACCGGGTCGGCGACAAGGCACCGCGCTTCGAGGTCGGCGAGCTGCACGGCGATCGCCTGGCACGCTGGCAGCTGACAGCCGGCGGCCCTGAACCGCTTCCCCTGCCGTCGCGCCCCGTCGCGGACGGCGTGCTCCACGCCGAGCTCGGCTTTCGCATCCGCGCGGCCACGCTCGACCACGGCACGCCGGTGCTCGCCTTCGCCTACGAACCCGACACCCAGGTGCGGGTACGCAAGGAGCGCCTCGCGGCCCGCGGCTGGCCACCCGGCCCCTGGCTCGGCGCACTCAAGCGGGCGGTACTGGCCGGGGAAGAGACCACCCGCATCACGCTGCCGAGCGGCGAGCGGCGCTCCGCCGCGAGCCTGGCGGGCGAGCTGCTGCTGCGCGAGCCGGGGCAGCGCCTGGTCTACGCCACCGACCTGGGCGACACCGCCGAGAACCGCCGGCGCCTCGTCGCCCTGGCACGCGGTGCCCGAGCACTCTTCTGCGAGGCGCCCTTTCGCGAGCGCGAGGCCGACCAGGCAAGGCGCACCGGCCACCTCACGGCGCGCGCCTGCGGCGAGATCGCCGCCGCGGCCGGCGTCGATCAGCTGGTGCCCTTTCATTTCTCGCGCCGCCACGTCAGCGAGAGCCGCCACCTCTACGCCGAGATCACCCCCCATTTCCCGTACCTCGTGCCAACCAGCGACGCGGCGGGCTGAAGCTCAGCGCGCCGCGCCGGGCAGGCGCCCGTTGCGCAGCAGCAGGGCGATCGCCGTGACCACCAGCACGCTGCCCGGCAGCCACTCCCAGCCCAGGCGTTGCGGGTCCTCGGCGAAGAGCAGCAGCATGGAGACGAAGGGCACCAGGTAGCCGTAGGCGGTCACCTCCCCCGGGGTCAGCACCGCGGTGGCCCGCTGCATCAGCCAGAAGGTCAGGGCGCTGGAGCAGAGCCCCAGGTAGACCAGCAGCGCCAGGTCGAGGGGGCGCATGGCCGCCAGCCTCCCCACCGGCTCCAGGACGAGCCCGGCCAGGCCGATCAGCACGCCGCCGAGGCCCAGGCTCCAGAAGGTGCGCACCGCCGCCGACTCCGGCAGCCGCCCCCGGGCCAGCCCCCAGCGGCTGAGCACCGGATAGAGCGCCGAGGCCAGGCAGCCGGCGAAGAACACCGCCTCGCCGATGCCGAAGGCGAGGCGGCCGCCCTCCTGCCACGCCTCGGCGACGGCCAGCCCCAGCGCCCCGGCGGCGCCCAGGGCGAGGATGGCGGGCAGTCGCCAGCCGGGTCGCTCCACCCTCAGGCCCAGCCCCAGCAGGAAGGCCAGCAGCGGCACCGTGACGTGCAGGGTGGCCATGGAGAGCGCGGTGGTGTGGTGGGCCGCCCAGAACATGGCCGAGAAGAAGCCCGCCAGGCAGAGCCCCATCAGCGCGTAGAGCGGCAGGGCAGGCGGGGCGGGCAGGAAGTCCGGGGAGCGCCGCGCCAGCAGGTAGAGGCCGGCGCAGGCGATGGCGAAGCGCAGGGCGGTGAGCGTCAGCGGCGGCAGCTCGCCCATCACCCCCACCGCGGGGAAGGAGAGCCCCACCAGCGCCGCCCACAGCAGCATGCCGAGGTGGGCGGCACGCGGGGAGACCGCGCGGCTCACGCCTCCCAGACGATATCCAGCTCGGCGCCCTTGAGCGCATCCAGGGCGTTGTCCACCTCGCCCTCGAGGGCGTCATGGCTCTCGTCGTCCAGCGCCTCGACCACCACCATCAGCATGTCCGGCTTGGCCTGGAGATAGCAGGTGCCGTTCTCGAACTCGATCCGCACCGGGTCGCCGCTGCGGTCCACCTCCTTGGCATCGGGCCAGCGCTGGCACAGCTGGTCGATCAGGGCCGCCGCATCGTCGGCGGGAAGCTCGGCGCGTGAAATGGGCATGGCGGTATTCTCCTGCAGGAATGTCAGGCCTCCAGACTATGACGACAGCCCCGCCGGCGCCAAGCGCCATCTTTCAACCGGGCGGCCAGGCGATGGGCGGCGTGATACCTTGGGGTGGCCGACACCCGGGACAAGGGAGGAAAACGCATGGACGAGGCGCTGGCGTGCCTGACGAGGCTCAGGGTGGGGCACAGCAAGGGAAGGCCCGCCCCCAACAAGCCCTGCCTGCTGCTGGCCATCATCTGCGAGATCCAGGCGGGGCATATCACCTCGCCCAGAGTTGCCATCGATGACCGTCTGATTGCTCGCTATCATGACCTTTACGAAACAGCCACCGAAGACAGGCGGTCTGCCAACCCCCAGTTGCCCCTCTGGCATCTTAGAAATGACCATGGCCCATCGGGGCCTCTCTGGTCACCAGAGCTCACGGATGGTCTGGCCGCTCTGGAGGCACAACTCGGACAGCCCAAGTCGCTCGGACAACTTCGGGAGCGTTTCACCGTCGCTCGAGTGGACGAAACGCTGTTCAAGGTCCTACAGAGCGAGGATGCCTCAAGAGAAGCCTGCGCCCTACTGGTGACCCGTTACTTCACCACCGACTCAAGGGCCCACGAGGCACTGCATCACTATCTGACCACGGCAATGGAGAGTGGCCGCTATGAACGGCACCCCGAACAGCTGACAGGCGGTGTAAAAGAAGACAGCCAGAAATACGCCCGCTCCGCCGCCTTTCGCTCCCTGGTATTGGAGGCCTACGACTATCGTTGTGCGGCCAGCCGGCTGCGCTACATCACCCCGGACTACCGCTTCCTGGTGGAGGCGGCGCACCTGGTGCCCTTCGCCGAGGGCCAGGATGACCGCCCCACCAATGGCCTGGCGCTGACGCCCAACCTGCACTGGGCCATGGACAACCACCTGATCGCCCCGGGGCCGGACCATCGCTGGCACGTCAGCCCCACCGTGGATGCCCTGGTGCCCGACAGCCGCTGGCTGTGCGAGCTGGATCGCCAGCCGCTGGTGCTGCCACGCGATCCGCGCTGGCACCCCGATCGGGACGCCCTGGCCTGGCGGCTCGACCACCTCCAGCGGTGAGGCTGCCACAGATACGACCGGGCCCCTGCATCTGACGATGCCGGGGCCCGGTCGATTCCAGCGGGGCGTGATGCCGGTTACGGCTTCATATCCTCGAAAAACTTCTTCACGCCGTCGAAGAAGCCGCTCTTCTTGGGCGAGTGGTGGGCGCTGTTGGAGCCGCCGAGGCTATCCTGGAACTGGCGCAGCAGCTCCTTCTGCTCCTCGTTGAGCTTGACCGGGGTCTCGACCACCACCTTGCAGATCAGGTCGCCCGGGGCGCCGCCCCGCACCGGCTTGACGCCCTTGCCGCGCAGGCGGAAGAGCTTGCCGGTCTGGGTCTCGGGCGGGATCTTGAGCTTGACCCGGCCGCCCAGGGTGGGCACCTCGAGCTCGCCGCCGAGGGCGGCGTCGACGAAGTTGATCGGCACCTCGCACTGCAGGTTGCGGCCGTCGCGCTGGAAGATCGGGTGCGGCTTGAGGTGCGCCTGCACGTAGAGATCCCCCGGCGGGCCGCCGTTGATGCCGGCCTCGCCCTCGCCGTTGAGACGGATACGGTCGCCGGTATCCACCCCGGCGGGGATCTTCACCGACAGGGTGCGGGTCTCGCGTACCCGGCCCTCGCCATGGCACTTGTGGCAGGGCACCTTGATGTGCTGGCCGGAGCCGTGGCAGGTCGGGCAGGTCTGCTGCACGGCGAAGAAGCCCTGCTGCATGCGCACCTGGCCCATGCCGTTGCAGGTCGGGCAGGTCTCCTTGCTGGAGCCCGGCTCGGCGCCGCCGCCGTCGCAGCGCTCGCACTCCACGTGGCGCGGCACGCGGATATCCACGGTGGTGCCGGCCACGGCGTCCTCGAGGTCGAGCTCGAGGTTGTAGCGCAGGTCGCTGCCGCGCTGCGGGGCGTTGGGGTGACGCCGGCCACCGCCGCCGCCGAAGATGTCGCCGAAGACATCGCCGAAGATGTCGCTGAAGCCGCCGGCCCCGGCACCACCGAAGCCGCCCCCGCCGAAGCCGCCGGCCTGGCCGTCGACCCCGGCGTGGCCGAACTGGTCGTAGGCCGCGCGCTTCTCGCTGTCGGTCAGCACCTCGTAGGCCTCGGAGACCTCGCGGAACTTCTCCGCCGCGGTATCATCGTCCGGGTTGCGGTCGGGGTGGTACTTCTGGGCCAGGCGTCGGTAGGCCTTCTTGATTTCCTTGGTGTCGGCACCGCGCTCTACGCCCAGTACCTCGTAATAGTCGCGCTTGGACATGGGTCTGTCCGCCTCCGTCGCGGTCCCTCGGAAACACCAACGCGGGAGTCAGGCCCCCGCGCTGGCGTCATCCGTTGTTCAGATGCGTGGTTACTGCTTCTTCTGGTCGTCGTTGACTTCTTCGTACTCGGCGTCGACCACGTCATCTTCCGGCTTCTTGGCGCCGGCGTCGCCGGCCTCCCCGCCAGCCTGCTGGCCGGCCTCGGCCTGGGCGGCGTACATCTTCTGCGCCAGGTTGCCGGAGACCTCGGTCAGCTTGTCGAGCTTGGCCTGGATGTCGTCCTTGTCATCCCCCTTGATGGCCTCCTCGAGCTCCTTGGCGGCGCTCTCGATGGCCTCCTTCTCCTCGTCGCTGGCGTGCTCGCCGGCCTCTTCCACGGTCTTGCGCGCGGCGTGGACCATGCCGTCGGCCTGGTTGCGCAGGGCCACCAGCTCCTCGAACTTCTTGTCCTCGTCGGCGTGGGCCTCGGCGTCGCGGACCATCTGCTCGACCTCCTCCTCGCTCAGACCGCTGGAGGCCTTGATGACGATGGACTGCTCCTTGCCGGTGGCCTTGTCCTTGGCGGAGACGTGCAGGATGCCGTTGGCATCCAGGTCGAAGGCGACCTCGATCTGCGGCACGCCGCGGGGTGCCGGCGGGATGTCGGCCAGGTCGAAGCGGCCCAGCGACTTGTTGCCGCCCGCCTGCTTGCGCTCGCCCTGCAGGACGTGGATGGTCACGGCGGTCTGGTTGTCATCCGCGGTCGAGAAGGTCTGGGTCTTCTTGGTCGGGATGGTGGTGTTCTTCTCGATCAGCGGGGTCATCACGCCGCCCAGGGTCTCGATGCCCAGCGTCAGCGGGGTGACGTCCAGCAGCAGCACGTCCTTGACGTCGCCGCCCAGCACGCCGCCCTGGATGGCGGCACCCACGGCCACCGCCTCGTCCGGGTTGACGTCCTTGCGGGCGTCCTTGCCGAAGAAGTCGGCGACGCTCTTCTGCACCATGGGCATGCGGGTCTGGCCGCCGACCAGGATGACGTCGTCGACCTCGGAGGCGGAGATCCCGGCATCCTTGAGCGCGACCTTGCAGGGCTCCATGGAGCGCTTGACCAGATCCTCCACCAGCGACTCCAGCTTGGCGCGGGTCACCTTGACGTTGAGGTGCTTGGGACCGGTGTTGTCCGCCGTGATATAGGGCAGGTTGACGTCGGTCTGCTGGGCGCTGGAGAGCTCGATCTTGGCCTTCTCGGCGGCCTCCTTGAGGCGCTGCATGGCCAGGTTGTCGCCGGAGAGGTCGATGCCGCTGTCGGCCTTGAACTGGTCGACCAGGTAGTTGATCAGCGCCAGGTCGAAGTCCTCGCCGCCCAGGAAGGTGTCGCCGTTGGTGGCCAGCACCTCGAACTGGGTCTCGCCGTCGACGTCGGCCACCTCGATGATGGAGATGTCGAAGGTGCCGCCGCCCAGGTCGTAGACCGCGATGGTCTTGTCGCCGCGGGACTTGTCCATGCCGTAGGCCAGCGCCGCCGCGGTGGGCTCGTTGATGATGCGCTTGACCTCGAGGCCGGCGATGCGGCCGGCATCCTTGGTGGCCTGGCGCTGGCTGTCGTTGAAGTAGGCCGGCACGGTGATGACCGCCTCGGTGACCTCCTCACCCAGGTAGTCCTCCGCGGTCTTCTTCATCTTCTTCAGCACCTCGGCGCTGACCTGCGGCGGTGCCAGCTTCTTGCCCTTCACCTCGACCCAGGCGTCGCCGTTGTCGGCCTCGGTGATCTTGTAGGGCACCATCTTGATGTCCTTCTGGACGACGTCGTCCTTGAAGCGGCGGCCGATCAGGCGCTTGATGGCGTAGAGGGTGTTGTGCGGGTTGGTGACCGCCTGGCGCTTGGCCGCCTGGCCCACCAGCGTCTCGCCATCCTCGGTGTAGGCGATGATGGAGGGCGTGGTACGCGCGCCCTCGGCGTTCTCGATGACCTTGGCGCTGTCGCCGTCGAGCACGGCGACACAGGAGTTGGTGGTACCCAGGTCAATTCCGATGATGCGTCCCATAGGAAATCCTCGAAAGTCGTGTGGTGTATTCGGAGTCGTTGCGGCCTGCGCCGCGGGGTTGCCGTCTATCTGGGGGCCAAGAGGCGCATTTCAAGCCCCAGGGCCGGGATTAATGGTGGCGGCTACTCGGCGGCCTGGCTGACCACCACCATGGCCGGGCGCACCAGCCGCCCGTTGAGCAGGTAGCCCTTCTGGATCACCTCCATCACGGTGTTGGGCTCCAGCTCGGCGTTGGGCACCATGGCCATGGCCTCGTGGTACTGCGGGTCGAAGGGCTCACCGGCAGGCTCCACCACCTCGACGCCGAACTTGCCGAGCACGTCGAGCTGCATCTTCAGCGTCATGGCGACGCCCTCGCGATGGGCCTCGCTGGCCTCCTCGCCCATGGCCTCCAGCGCCTTCTCCAGGCTGTCGACCACCGGCAGCAACTCCTTGACGAACTTCTCCAGTGCGAACTTGCGCGCCTTCTCCGCCTCCTGTTCGGCGCGGCGGCGCACGTTCTGCGCCTCGGCGGCGGTACGCATGGCCTGGTCCTTGGCCTCGGCCAGGCTCTGCTCGAGCTCCTCGACCTTGGCCGCCAGCACCTCGACCTCGGGGTTGTCGCCGCCCTCGGTGGGAAGCTCCTCCTCCGCCTGGTCGGCCGCCTCGGCGGCGTCCGCCGGCTCGCCCTCCACGGGCTCGACCTGGGGTTCCGCCTCTTCCTCCTGACGCTTGAGCTCGTCGTCCAGCGGGGTCTGCGGATCTTTGGCCATGGGTCTCTCCTGACAGGGATGCGGCGGCCCCTGGCCGCCGATGCAACATGAATGGGGGTCGAAAGACGGTTCTGCCCGCTATATGGGGACGCCGTCGCGGAACTCAAGGCGTGGTGACCGTTCGTGCATTGTGAGGCGAGCTGCACTACTGTATAAGCACACATGTCATGTATGAATGACCAGGTAACCCAGAGGCCGAACCGGGGAGGCAGCATGCTGACGGAACTTGCCATACGCGACTTCGCCATCGTCGACCACCTCGAGCTGGAGCTCGCCGGCGGCATGACCGCCATCACCGGCGAGACCGGCGCCGGCAAGTCGATCCTGCTGGGCGCCCTGGGCCTCTGCCTGGGCGAGCGCGCCGATGCCGCCAGCGTGCGCCATGGCCGCGAGCGCGCCGACCTCAGCGCGCGCTTCGATATCACCGCCCTGCCCCGGGCCCGCGAGTGGCTGGCCGAGCGCGAGCTGCCCGTCGACGACTGCCTGCTGCGCCGGGTGGTGGGCGCCAACGGCCGCTCCAAGGCGTGGATCAACGGCCAGCCCGCCACCGTCGCCGACCTGCGCGCGCTGGGCGAGCAGCTGATCGAGGTGCACGGCCAGCACGCCCACCAGCAGCTGCTGCGCGAGGAGACCCACCTGCGCCTGCTCGACGACTTCGCCGGCCACCGCGAGGCGGTGGCCGAGATGGCCGAGACCTTCCGCCGCTGGCAGGCCGCCCGCCGCCGGCTCAAGCGCCTGGCGGAGGATGGCGACGAGCAGGCCGCCCGCCGCCAGCTGGTGCGCTACCAGGTGGAGGAGCTCGACCAGCTGGCCCTGGCCGAGGGCGAGCTGAAGGCGTTAGAGGAAGAGCAGGAGGCGCTGGCGCACGCCGAGGAGCGCCTGCGCGAGACCCAGGCCGCCGCCGAGTGCTGCGACCACGACGAAGGGGGCGCGGTCAGCCTGCTGACCCGGGCGATCAGCCGGCTCGAGGCGCTCCCCGGCTGCGAGCGGGGGCGCCTGGGCGAGGCACTGGCCATGCTGGGTGAGGCCCGCATCCAGGTCGAGGAGGCGGCACGGGAGCTGACCCACCTGGCCGCCGACACCGAGCTCGATCCCGAACGGCTGGCCTGGGTGGAGGCGCGCCTGGGTGAGGTGCACCGCCTGGCGCGCAAGCACCACGTGATGCCCGAGGAGCTCCCCGCGCGCCACCAGGCGCTGCATGCCGAGCTGGCACAGCTGGACGAGGGTGACCAGGACCTCGACGCCCTCTCCGCCGAGGTCGAGGCGCTGCGCGAGCGCTGGAAGCGCCTGGCCCGCGAGGTGGGCGAAGCCCGCCGACGGGCCGCCGGGCGCTTCGGTGAGGCGGTCCAGGAGCAGCTCGCCTTCCTGGCCATGGGCAAGGCACGCTTCGAGGTAGAGCTGAGCGAGCGCGAGGCGCCCGCCGCCGAGGGACTCGAGGCCGTGCGCTTTTCGATCAGCGCCAACCCGGGCCAGCCGGCCCGGCCGCTGGCGCGGGTCGCCTCCGGCGGCGAGCTATCGCGCATCAGCCTGGCGATCCAGGTGGTGGCGGCGCGCCACTCCACCATCCCCAGCCTGGTATTCGACGAGGTGGACGTGGGGATCTCCGGCGCCACAGCCGAGATCGTCGGCCAGCTGCTGCGCCGGCTGGGCGAGACGGGCCAAGTGATGACGGTGACCCACCTGCCCCAGGTGGCCGCCCAGGCGCATCGCCACCTGCATATCGAGAAAGAGGCGGAGGGCGACACCACCCTCACCCGCATGGCGCTGCTGGACGAGGCCGGCCGGGTCGGCGAACTGGCGCGCATGCTGGGCGGGGTCAACCTCTCCGACCACACCCTGGCCCATGCCCGGGAGATGCTCGACGCCAGCCAGCGCCCCCACCACTAAGGCGCCGCCGACCCGCCCCCGGATACGACGACGGCCCCGATCGCCGATCGGGGCCGTCGTGCTTTGGGCTGGCACCGCCGGCTACTTGCGCGGCGGGCCATCCTGGCGGGTCACGCTGGAGCCGCGTGGGCGCACATAGAGCACCAGGGCATGGTCGACGAGCTCGTAGCCGTGCTCCTCGGCGATCTCCTGCTGGCGGCGCTCGATCACCTCGTCGAAGAACTCGACGATCTCGCCGCTCTCAAGGCACACCATATGGTCATGGTGCTCCTCCTGGGAGACCTCGAAGACGGCATGGCCGCCGTCGAAGTTGTGGCGAACCACCAGGCCCGCGGTCTCGAACTGGGTCAGGACCCGGTAGACGGTGGCCAGGCCCACATCCTCGCCGGCATCGAGCAGCGTCTTGTAGACGTCCTCGGCGCTCATGTGGTGCTCGCCCTGCGCGTTCTCCAGGATCTGCAGGATCTTCACGCGGGGCAGGGTCACCTTCAGACCGGCCTTGCGCAATTCATGGTTCTGGTCGGCCATGGTCACTCTTCGCAGTATCAGGTAGGGTCGGGTATGATCGACCAAAACCACGATAGTGAAGAACAGGCGCAAATGCAAAAGTTGACCAGAATCGTCACCCTTACCGCCGCCCTGGCACTGGCCAGCGGCTGCAGCTACTTCGGCGTCTACAAGCGCGACATCCCCCAGGGCAACCTGGTGACCGCCGAGATGGTCGAGCAGCTGCGCCCGGGCATGACCCGCGACGACGTCGTCTCCGTGATGGGGCGCCCGCTGCTGGAGGCGCCCTTCGACGCGGATCAGTGGGACTACGTCTACCAGGTCGACAAGGCCGGTGCCGATGTCGAGCGACGCCGGGTGACGCTGACCTTCGACGCCGGCCAGCTGGTCGACATCCAGCGCGAGGGCGACTTCGACGAGAAGATCGAGATCACCCCGAGCGAGGGAGGCCCGATGCCAGAGGGCAGCTCCGAGACCCCCCAGGCGACCCCCAACGCCGCACCCGCCGACCAGCGCTGACCTCCCGCGACCCCTGACGCCCCGCCGCGCTCGCGCCCGGCGGGGCGTCAGCGTCTGGCGGCGGCGCGCGCCTGGCGGGCGACCTTGGGGTCGATGATCAGCGGCCGGTAGACCTCGACGCGGTCGCCGGCGCGCAGCCGATGGACGTCGGGCTCCCGCAGCCGGCGGCCGAAGAGTCCGAGGTCGGCCTCGGCGAAGGTCGCCGGCGCCACCTCGGGGAAGTGCGCCGGCAGGTCGGCCAGCGCCACGGCCTGGCGGGCGGTGGTGCCGAGCGGCACCCTCAGGGGGATGACCCGCTGGCGCTCGGGCAGGGCGAAGGCCACCTCGATGTCGATCTCGGCCATGGCTCAGCGCCCGTAGAGGTCGTCGGCGCGGCGGGTGAAGGCATCCACCAGCTGGCCGGCGACCTGCTGGAAGAGCTTGCCGAAGGCCATGCCGATCAGGCGGTTGGCGAACTCGAACTCCATCTCCAGGCTTACCTTGCAGGCACTATCGCCCATGGGGGTAAAGAGCCAGCGGCCGCGCAGCCGCTTGAAGGGACCGCTGACCAGCGACATCTCGATGCGCTCCGGCTCGATCAAGTCGTTGCGGGTCATGATGCTCTGCTCGATGCCGGCGCGACCCAGGGTCATCTCGCCCACCAGGTGCGACTCGTCACGCTCCACCAGCCGCGCGCGGCGACACCCCGGCAGGAACTCCGGATAGCGTTCGAAGTCGTTGACCAGGTCGAACATGTCCTGGGGGGTATGCCGCACCATGGCGGTTCGGTTGACCGTTGGCATTGCGCTCCTCGCTGACTTCACGGTGCCCAGGGCGTATCATAAGCCGTCATTTTCAGGCCTTGAATGGTACCACGCTTCCCCTCATGTGGAGGGCAGGCGCCACGGGCAAGGACACGATACGAGGTTTCATGGCCAACAAGAAAGGCAAGGGCAAGGGCCCCGGCAGCAACGTCATCGCCTTGAACAAGAAGGCGCGCTTCGAGTACCACATCGACGAGACCTTCGAGGCCGGCCTGGTGCTGGCCGGCTGGGAGGTCAAGAGCCTGCGTGCCGGCAAGGCCCAGCTCACCGACACCTACATCCTGGTCAAGAACGGCGAGGCCTGGCTGCTGGGCAGCCATATCATGCCGCTCAACACCGCCAGCACCCACGAGGTTGCCGACCCGACGCGCACCCGCAAGCTGCTGCTGCACAAGAAGGAGATCGCCAGGATCTTCTCGCGCACCCAGGACAAGGGGCACACCTGCGTGCCGCTCAAGCTCTACTGGAAGGGCAACCGGGTGAAGTGCGAGCTGGCGCTGGTGACCGGCAAGAAGCTGCACGACAAGCGCGCCACCGAGAAGGACCGCGACTGGCAGCGCCAGAAGGGGCGCATCATGCGGGAACAAAACCGCGGCTGATATGTCATATTCATCGACATCCTGTTAGGATGCGCGTCATGGGGGCGACATGGTTTCGACGCCGGTGACAACCCCTGCGGTGCATGCCGAGAGCGTGATGTATCTCGTAAATCCAACATCACGATTAAATAGTCGCAAACGACGACAACTACGCTCAGGGCGCGCTGGCAGCCTAAAAACTGCTAGCTTCTTGCCCGGCCCCGAAGTGATGTGCCCATTCATCACGGAGGGGATACGAGCCAAGACTGATGGGATCGCGATCGGTAGCGTCCTCATGCCGGTCGTTAAATCTAAGAGGAATCGCGTCGCTGGATCCTGACCGTCGGAGCCAGTGGCGTTAAAGCAAAAGACGGAATCTAAGCATGTAGAGCCAATGGGTGCGTGCTGGCGGACGCGGGTTCAATTCCCGCCGCCTCCACCAACTCCATACGAATCAAGCACCTGCGGGTGCTTTTTTCGTTTGTTGGCACCTCTCCACCCTGCCCTTCGACCCATCCCACCAGACACCGGCAGACAGCCTGTCGATTGCCTACGACCAAGGTCGCAGGCTTGACGCGAAAATCCCTTGCGGCCAGCCTCAAGGGGCGCCATCATCGGCGCCCACTCGCCGGCCCCTTGCCGGGGCGGCCGGGCGAGGCCAAGACCGGGGTGGCATCGGGTCGGAGGCGCCGCGGCGCTTCACTACCGATAAGACCCTACCACTGTTGACATTTCCCGATCTGGATTCCAACCCATGAGCAAAGTCCTGATTATCGGCGCCGGCGGCGTCGGCGGTGTGGTGACCCACAAGTGCGCCCAGCATCCCGAGGTCTTCGGCGAGATCCTGCTGGCGAGCCGTAACGAGGCCAAGTGCAAGGCGATCGCCGACCAGCTGGATCGCCCGATCCAGACCGCCCAAGTGGATGCCGACGATGTCGAGGCGCTGGTCGCCCTGATCGAGTCCTTCAAGCCCGACGTGCTGATCCACGTGGCCCTGCCCTATCAGGACCTGACCATCATGGAGGCGTGCCTGCGCACCGGCGTGCCCTACCTGGACACCGCCAACTACGAGCATCCCGACGAGGCCAAGTTCGAGTACAAGGAGCAGTGGGCCTTCCAGGATCGTTACAAGGACGCCGGCAACATGGCCACCCTGGGCTGCGGCTTCGACCCGGGCATGACCAACATCTACTGCGCCTATGCCCAGAAGCACCTGTTCGACGAGATCCACCGCATCGACATCCTGGACGCCAACGGCGGCGATCACGGCTACCCCTTCGCCACCAACTTCAACCCGGAGATCAACATCCGCGAGATCACCGCGAAGGGGCGCTACTGGGAGAAGGGCGAGTGGAAGGAGACCGATCCGCTGGCGGTGAAGCGCAGCTTCGACTTCGACGGCATCGGCGAGAAGGACATCTACCTGCTCTACCACGAGGAGCTCGAGTCCCTCAGCCAGAACATCAAGGGGCTGGAGCGCATCCGCTTCTGGATGACCTTCTCCGACAAGTACATCACCCACCTCAAGGTGCTCGAGAACGTCGGCATGACCAGCATCGAGCCGATCAAGGTGGGCGATGCCGAGATCGCCCCGCTGGAGTTCCTCAAGGCGGTGCTGCCCGACCCGGCCTCGCTGGGCCCGCGCACCAAGGGCAAGACCAACATCGGCATCATTGCCGACGGCATCAAGGACGGCAAGCGGCGCAAGGTGCACATCTACAACATCTGCGACCATCAGAAGTGCTACGAGGAGGTGAAGTCCCAGGCCATCTCCTACACCACCGGCGTGCCGGCGGCGACCGGCGCCATGCTGATGCTGGAGGGCCTGTGGAAGGGCGCGGGAGTGTTCAACGTCGAGCAGCTCGACCCGGACCCCTTCATGGAACGCATCGGCGAGATGGGCCTGCCCTGGCAGGTGGTGGAGCTCGACCCCGACCACGACCCCCTGGCCTGAGCCATGGCGAACGCACGCGACCAGGGCCTGGGCTTCGACGTCCGCTCCTGCCCCTCACCGGCCTATGTGGTGGACGACGCCCTGCTGCGCCGCAATCTGGAGCGCCTCGGCGCGGTGCAGGCGGCGAGTGACGCCCGCATCCTGCTGGCGCTGAAGGGCTTCGCCATGTGGGACTGCTTCCCCATGATCCGCGAGTACCTGGTGGGCACCACCTCCAGCGGCCAGGACGAGGCGCGCCTGGGGGCGGAAACCTTCGGCGGCGAGGTGCACTGCTACTCGCCGGCCTTCACCGAGGAGGAGATGCGGGTGGTGCTGCGCTACGCCGACCACCTCAGCTTCAACTCGCCGGGCCAGTGGCGACGCTTCCGCGAGATGGTCGCGGGCGCGCCGCGTCGGGTCTCCTGCGGCATGCGGGTCAACCCCGAGCACTCCACCGGTTCGGTGCCGCTCTACGACCCCTGCGCGCCGGGCTCGCGGCTCGGCACCCGGGCGGCGGACCTCACCCCGGCGGTGATGGAAGGCCTCGAGGGGCTGCACTTCCATACCCTGTGCGAGCAGAACAGCGACGACCTGGAGGCGACCCTGGCGGCCTTCGAGGAGCGCTTCGGCCGCTATCTGGCGGGCCTCGAGTGGGTCAACTTCGGCGGCGGCCACCATATCACCCGCGACGACTACGACGTGGAGCGGCTGGTGCGGCTGGTGCGCGACTTCAAGGCCCGCTACCCGCACCTCACGGTCTACCTGGAGCCGGGCGAGGCGATCGCGCTGAACACCGGCTACCTGGTGTGCACGGTGCTGGATATCGTCGACAACGACGGCGCCATCGCCATCCTCGATACCTCCGCCACCGCGCATATGCCCGACGTGCTGGAGATGCCCTACCGGCCCGAGATCATCGGCGCCGGCGAGCCCGGGGAGAAGGCCCACACCTACCGCCTGGGCGGTCAGACCTGCCTGGCCGGCGACATCGTCGGCGCCTACTCCTTCGACGCCCCGCTCGAGGTCGGCGACCGCCTGGTGTTCACCGACATGGCCCACTACACCATGGTGAAGACCACCACCTTCAACGGCATCCGCCTGCCGTCGATCTGCCGCATCGACGAGGCGAGCCGCGAGGTGCGCACGGTCAGAACCTTCGGCTACGTGGACTACATGCAGCGACTCAGCTAAGCCGCCGACACGCCTCCGTCTCACCCTGAAGCCCCCTCGTGGGGCTTCAGGCGTTCCGGTCCCGGTCCTTTCCTGTTGCGGCCCCGGGCTCTAAGGTGGAGGAAATCCACCCCACAGGGAGCCCGTGATGCCGGAGGTCTACAAGTTCGGCGGCGCCTCGATAAAGGACGCCGCTGCCATCCGCCAACTGGGGGAGCTGCTGACCCATCGGGTGCCCCGCCCCCGCGCCCTGGTGGTCTCCGCCCTGGGCAAGACCACCAACGCCCTGGAGGCGCTGCTCGACGCCGCCCGGGGCGGCGACACCGAGGGCTATCGCGAGCGGCTGGCGGCGATCCGGGATGATCACCTCGGCGTCGCGACTGCGCTGTTCGGCGCGGACTCCGCCGTCGTCGCCGACCTGGAACGGCGGCTGGCCGCGCTCGACGCCGCCCACCACGACCACCGCGACGCCCCCTACCCGGTCCACTACGACCACACCGTGGGGTACGGCGAGCTGCTCTCCACCACCCTGGTGGCCGCCTGGCTCGACGCCATCGGCCTGGCCACCCGCTGGTGCGACGCCCGGGAGCTGATCGTCACCGACGACCGCCACCAGGCGGCGGAAATCATCTGGCCCGAGACCTGCACGCGGCTGACCGACCTTGCAGCCCGGGACGATAGGCTGCTGATCACCCAAGGCTTTATCGGTGCCACCGCGGAGGGCGCCATGACCACCCTGGGGCGCGAGGGCTCCGACTTCAGCGCCGCCATCCTGGCCCACTGCCTGGACGCCGACGGACTGACCATCTGGAAGGACGTTCCCGGGGTGTTCAACGCCGACCCGCGCCGCGTCGACAACGCCCGCCAGCTCCTGCGCCTGAGCTACGCCGAGGCGGTGGCGCAGAGCTGGCACGGCGCCAAGGTGATCCACCCGCGCACCCTGGCCCCGCTGCAGCGCAAGGCGATCCCGCTCACCGTGCGCTCCTTCCTCGAGCCCGAGGCCACCCCCAGTCGCATCGGCCCCGAGCCCGGCGACGGCGACCACACCCCCGCCTGCATCCTGCGCGACAACCAGCGCCTGCTGGACATCAGCCCCGCGGACTTCCGCTTCATGGACGAGGCGTGCCTGGGCGAGGTGCTCGCCTGCCTGGCCCGCCACGGCCTGCACGCCAACTACCTCGAATGCGAGGCGATGCGCCTGCGCCTGGCCATCGACGCCCGCCCCGCGGCGTGCCGTGCGCTGCTGGCCGATCTGGGGGAGTCGTACCGGGTCGAGGAGACGCCGGAGCTGACCCTGCTCACCCTGCGCCACCCCGACGCCGCGCTGCGCCAGGCGCTGGTCGGCGGCCTGCCCGTCGTCACCGAGAAGGCCACCGCCACCACCGCCCAGTGGCTGCTCCCCGCCGACGCCTGCCCCGAGCGCTGGCGGCTGCCCGAGAAGTGAGGCGTTTCCCGGGTGCCAGAGACGCGAACGCCGGGGTGGCTGCCACCCCGGCGTTCGTCTTGCTGCGCCTTACGGTCGGCCTCAGCCGGCGGCATCCTGCATCGCCAGGGCGGTATCCAGCATGCGGTTGGAGAACCCCCACTCGTTGTCGTACCAGGCCATGATCTTCACCAGGCGGCCGTTCACCCGGGTGTGGTTGGCGTCGAAGGTGGAGGAGTGGGCGTCATGGTTGAAGTCGATGGAGACCAGCGGCTGGGCGTTGACCGCCAGTACCGGGGAGGCCTCGGCCGCCCTGGCGACGATGGCGTTGATCTCCTCGCGACTGGTCTCCCGGCCGGCGGTGAAGGTGAGGTCCACCAGCGAGACGTTGATCACCGGCACGCGCACCGCCAGGCCGTCGAACTTGCCGGCGAGCTCCGGCAGCACCAGGCCCACCGCGGCGGCGGCACCGGTCTTGGTGGGAATCATCGAGTGCGTGGCGCTGCGGGCCCGGTAGGGGTCCTTGTGATAGACGTCGGAGAGGTTCTGGTCGTTGGTGTAGGCGTGCACCGTGGTCATCAGGCCGTTCTCGATGCCCACGCTGTCGTGGAGCGCCTTGGCCACCGGCGCCAGGCAGTTGGTGGTGCAGGAGGCGTTGGAGACCACGGTGTGCTCGGGCCCGAGCACCGCCTCGTTGACTCCGTAGACCACGGTGGCGTCCGCATCCGGGCTCGGGGCGGAGATCAGCACCCGGCCGGCGCCGGCCTCGAGATGCTTGGCCGCGGCCTCGCGCTTGGTGAACAGGCCGGTGCACTCCATCACCAGGTCGACGCCCAGCGACGCCCAGGGAAGCGCCGCGGGATCGCGCTCGGAGAGGATGGCGATGCGCTGGCCATCCACGCTCAGGCTCTCCTCGTCGTGGTCGACGGCGAAGGGGAAGTGGCCGTGCACGGTATCGTGGCGCAGCAGGTGGGCGTTGAGGGCGGGGTCGCCCAGGTCGTTGATGGCCACGACCTGCACCCGATCACGATAGCCGTTCTCGAAAAGGGCCCGCAGCACGTTGCGGCCGATGCGTCCGAAACCGTTGATGGCGATCTTGAGCGGCATGGTGCTCTCTCCTCCAGTGGGGTCTGAGAATCTCCTGATCGAGCCCGCTGGCGGGGAATCCGGCCCGGGGTAGGCGAACGAGGTTCGCGGCCGGCATGGCAGCCTGCGGCTCCGATGATGGTCCACAATGTGACGCAAAGCGATCACGGACTCAAGAAATTTTTAGTAACTTTACAACATATCGATCCACCACCCCTCTCCCGCGGGCCGCGATCAGGACAGGAAAAACGATTCATTCCCTAACAATAATGCGGCCTGCAGCGTGATCATGGGCGGCAGCCCGGGATTGGACAAAATGTAGTAAAGTTACCTGCGAGGCGCTATTCTTGTCGTCATACTACAACTGCAGAGAAGGAGGCACGCGATGTCGACCCAGCCGATCCACGACCCCATCCGGCGCACCAAGATCGTCGCCACCCTGGGCCCCGCCAGCG
>JBKHEO010000007.1:0-57981 GCA_046540755.1 Halomonas sp.
GAATGGGAGGCCGCCGCCGACTGGGTGGTGCGCGCCCTGGACGTCACCCCCGAGCTGGACGAGGTTCGGCGCGGCCTGGCCACGGCGGTCCTGCGACGTGCCGGCCGCGAGGGGGAGGCCCTGGCGGTGCTGGCCGACGATCTCGCCGGGAGCCGTGACCCCGAGCGCTGGCGGCAGGCTGCGGCCCTGGCCCGGAAGCTGGGCGATCCCGGCCGGGCGGCGACAATCTGGGAGGCCGGCTGGCGGCGCGGTGTGCTGGAAGGCTCGGACGACCTGCGGCGGCTGATCGACCTGCACCTGGCTGCCGGCACCCCGGCGCGCGCCGCCGAGCATCTCGAGGCCGCGCTGGAGGCGGGCGAGCTCGAGCAGAACGAGGCGCACCGGCGCCTGCTGGCCCAGGCCTGGGAGCGGGCCCGGGATCGCAAGCGCGCCCTGGCCGCCTGGCAGGCGGTGGCGGAGCGCAGCGGCAAGCAGCAGGACTGGTTCAGGCTCGGCCAGCTGGCCCACGCCTGGGGGCGTGAGGAGCTGGCCGAGCAGGCCTTCGGCCATTCCGGCCTGCGCCCGCAGCTCTAAGTCGTTAGTTTCAAGCCGTAAGTCGCTGGAATAGCCTTGAGCGTGGTGCTGCCATCCTCGATAGCCCTGCCTTGTCATGAGCCTCGGGGCGTGTGGCTTACGGCTGCTGCCTTACCCCGTCGATCTCGCGCACGAAGGGTGGCAGCGAGTCGAGCAGCGCCCGGCCATAGCGGCGGGAGAGCACGCGGCGGTCGAGCAGGGTGATGCGGCCCTGGTCGGCCTCCTTGCGGATCAGCCGGCCGCAGGCCTGCACCAGCTTGATGGAGGCGTCGGGCACGCTGATGCGCATGAAGGGGTTGCCGCCCTGGCGCTCGATCCACTCGGCGAGCGTCGCGCCCACCGGGTCGTCGGGCACCGCGAAGGGCAGGCGGGTGATCACCACGTGGGTCAGGTAGTCGCCGGGCAGGTCGATCCCTTCGGCGAAACTGGCCAGGCCGAAGATGATGCTGCCCTCGCCGGCATCCACCCGCTCACGGTGTCGACCGATAAGCTCGCGCTTGGGCAGGCGGTCCTGGGCCAGCACCCGCGCGGCCATGGCCCGGGGCAGCGCCTTCTCCACCGCACGCAGCTGCGCCCGCGACGAGAACAGCATCAGCACCGCCTCCTGCTTTCCGAGCCCCTCCACGAAATCGATGATGGCGCGTTCGTGGGCCTCGCGGTCGGCCGGGTCGACGGCCTCCTTCGGCACGCTGAGCACCGCCCGGGAGTAGTCGAAGGGGCTGGGCAGGCGCTGGTAGCGGTAGCGGTTGGCGAGCCCCGCGCGCTCCTGAAGGCGCTCGAAGCGCCCCAGGGCGGTGAGGGTGGCCGAGGTGACCACGGCGCCGAAGGTGGTGCCCCAGAGGTGCCTGGCCAGGGTGTGGGCGGCGGAGACGGGACTCGCCGAGAAGGTCAGCTCCGGCTCGCCGCTCGAGCGCTCCAGGGTCAGCCAGCGCGCCCTGGGCGGCTCACCCTCGGGGTCGCCCTCGGCGAAGGCCTGCCACAGGGCATGGGCCTCCAGGGCACGACCGTGGAGCAGGGCGATCAGTGGCAGCCACGCCTCGGCGGCCTCCCGGGGCAGGCCGGTGTGCTTCTCGGGGTCGAGGCTCTCGCGCAGGATGTCGGCGATGCCCTCCAGGGTGCGGGAGAGCTCGGCGAACACCCCCACCAGCGCCGCGGCGTGTTCCTGCAGCGCCGCGGGGGGCCGGCCCATCTCGAAGCGGTGCTGGTGGAAGCCCTCCTCGTCGCCGAGCCCCTGGGGGCGCTCGGCCAGCTGGTGGCCCAGGGCGAAGGCCTCGCTCAGCCGCGGCTCGACGGCGTCCAGCGCCTGGGGCAGGGTGGCCAGCAGCCGCGCCAGGGTGGCCTGGCCGCCCAGGGCGGCGTTGAGCTCGGTGAGCGACTTCCTCAGGTTGCGCAGCCAGCGCAGGCCGGCGTTGACGCCGAAGCGGTGGGCGAAGTGGTTGAGTGCCTTGTCGGGCAGGTGGTGCCCCTCGTCGAAGACGTGGATGCAGTCGGCGGGGTCGGGCAGTACCACGCCGCCGCCCAGCGAGAGGTCGGCCAGCACCAGGTCGTGGTTGGCGACGATGATGTCGGCCTGCTCCAGGTCGCGTCGGGCGCGGAAGAAGGCACAGGCGCCGAAGTGGCCGCAGC
The DNA here is from genome assembly GCA_046540755.1 of Halomonas sp. Lineage (GTDB taxonomy): Bacteria > Pseudomonadota > Gammaproteobacteria > Pseudomonadales > Halomonadaceae > Halomonas. The sequence continues at coordinate 2,200 of JBKHEO010000007.1, forward strand.
GTCGGTTGGTGCACTGGCGGTGGTCCACGGTGAGGCGGCGCCAGTGGGCGTCGTCGATCGCCTCCGGCCAGCTGTCGCGATCTCCCTCCCAGCGGCCGCTGCCGTAGGCATCGCCCATCGCCTTGACCAGTGCCTGGAAGTCGTCTCCGCCGCTATCCAGCGCCTGCTCGAAGAGCGACAGGGTGGGATTCTCCTCGCCGCCCTCCAGGGCCTGGTCGAGGCGCGCCACGCAGACATAGCGCCCGCGCCCCTTGGCCAGGGCGAAGCGGAAGTCGAGGCCGCTGTGGGTCTTGAGTGCCGGCAGGTCCTGGTGCAGCACCTGCTCCTGCAGGGCCACCGTGGCGGTGGAGAGCACCAGGCGCTTGCCGCGCGCCCGGGCCACGGGGAGGGCGGCGAGCAGGTAGGCCAGGGTCTTGCCGGTGCCGGTGCCCGCCTCGAGCACGCAGACGTGCTCGTCGCTCACCCGCCTGCCGGCTTCGTCGGTCTCGATGCCCGCCAGGGTGCGGGCGATCTCGGCGATCATCAGCCGCTGGCCGTAGCGGGGGGTGAGGCCCAGGCCTTCCAGCACGCGGCGGTAGGCGCCCTGGATCTCGCCCTTGAGGGCCTCATCCAGCATCGCGGGCTACAGCAGGCCTTCCGGGGGGTGTTCGCAGGGCAGCTTGTCGCCGATGAAGCGCTCGATCTCGGGCAGCGAGAAGGCATCCTCCTCGCCCACGAAGCTGATCGAGACCCCCTTGGCGCCGGCGCGGCCGGTGCGACCGATGCGGTGGACGTAGTCCTCGGGATCCTCCGGCAGGGTGTAGTTGATCACGTGGCTGACGTCCTCGATATGGATACCGCGCCCGGCCACGTCGGTGGCCACCAGCACCTGGATCTCGCCCTCGCGGAACTGCTCGAGGGTCCTGATGCGCTGGTTCTGGGGCACGTCACCGGAGAGCATGGCCACGTTGATGCCGGCCTTGCGCAGCAGCTCGTCGAGCCGGCGCACCAGGTCGCGGCGATTGCCGAACACCATCACCCGGTCGAAGCTCTCCTGCTTGAGCAGGTTGACCAGTAGCCTTTGCTTGTCGTCGTCGCTCACCAGGTAGACGCGCTGGTCGATGTCCGCCTTGTTGTCGACGGTGACCGCGATCTCGACGTGGGCCGGCTCGTGGGTCCACTGGCTCGCCAGGTTGAGGATGTCCTCGGTGAAGGTGGCCGAGAAAAGGAAGGTCTGGCGCTCCTCCTTCTTCGGGGTGTGGCGGATGATGCGCTTGACGTCGGGGATGAAGCCCATGGAGAGCATGCGATCCGCCTCGTCGAGCACCAGCACCTCCACCTCGCGCAGGTCGACGTCACGTTTCTCGTGGAAGTCCAGCAGGCGGCCCGGGGTGGCCACCAGGATGTCCACCTTGCCGGCGAGCCCCTCGCGCTGCTTCTGGTAGTCCATGCCGCCCACCACGCTCGCCACCTTGAGGTCGGTGAAGCGGGCCAGCGCCTTGGCGTCCTTCTCGATCTGCAGCGCCAGCTCCCGGGTGGGGGCGATGATAAGCGAGCGCGGTGCACCGTTCTTCTGGCCGTTGGGGCGCTCCTCCTCGAGGAAGTAGGCAAGGATGGAGATCAGGAAGGCGGCGGTCTTGCCGGTGCCGGTCTGCGCCTTGCCCACCACGTCACCGCCCAGCAGGGTATGACGCAGCGCCTCCGCCTGGATGGGGGTGCAGTACTCGAACCCCAGGGCGTGGATGGCGCGCATCAGCGGCAGCGGCAGGTCGAAGTCGTGAAAGCGCCACTTGCCGGCCATCGGGGGGACCTGGAACTGGCGCAGGTCCCAGTTCGACTGGCGGCGGCGCGGCTTGCGGCGACGACGCTTGGGCTTGCGGTTCTCGGCCGGGGCCGTGGTCTGTTCCGACTCGCTCATAGGCTTGCTGTCTTTCCGTGTCGATAGGGAAGTCATGTGATGCAAACGCGCATTGTACCAGTCTATGCGACGAAGGGCGCGTCCCGTGCCGCGAGGCTGGTAGAATGCGCGCCAAAGCAGAGGAGCTCCCCCATGACCCGTCGCAAGAAGACCCGCTCGCTGGCCGACAAGGTGCAGATTCGCACCGGCCGGCGCAAGGACTACAAGCAGTGGCGTCACGAGAATCCCGACCAGGTGACCTCGTCGACCCGCTACACCCAGAAGAAGCGCCAGCAGCGCAAGGTGCAAGCCGCCCGCAAGCTGGCGCGCCAGCGGCAGGGCCAGAAGATCGCCATCCATCCCGACCGGGAGTCGGGCGGGGAGGAGAGTTGATGCGCCTGGTCTCGTTCAACATCAACGGCATCCGCGCGCGCCTGCACCAGCTGGCGGCCCTGGTGGAAGCCCATCGCCCGGCGGTGATCGGGCTGCAGGAGACCAAGGTGCAGGACGCCGAGTTCCCCCGCGAGGCGGTGGAGGCCCTAGGCTACCGGGTCGCCTTCCACGGCCAGAAGGGGCACTACGGTGTGGCGCTGATGGTCGACCCGGCTCAGTGCGGCGAGCCGGAAGCCTTTCGCCTCGGCTTACCCGATGACGGCGACGAGGCCCAGCGGCGGATGATCGGGGTGCGCCTGCGCCTGGCCGACGGCGAGCCGCTCACGGTGTGGAACGGCTACTTCCCCCAGGGGGAGAACGTCGAGCACCCGGTGAAGTTTCCCCACAAGCGCGAGTTCTATGCCCAGCTCCGGCGCCTGCTGGAGGGCTCCCATCGTCCCGAGGAGCGCCTGGCGGTGATGGGCGACTTCAACATCTCCCCCGAGGACATCGACATCGGCATCGGCGAGGCCAATCGCCGGCGCTGGCTGCGCGAGGGCAAGACCAGCTTCCAGCCCGAGGAGCGCGAGTGGCTCGCCGGGATCAAGGCCTGGGGGCTGAGCGACAGCTACCGGGTGCGCTACCCCGAGGTGGACGACCGCTTCAGCTGGTTCGATTACCGCTCCAGGGGCTTCGAACGCGAGCCGAAGCGGGGCCTGCGCATCGATCATATCCTGGTGACCGCGCCGCTTGTCGAGAGGGTAGTGGAGGCGGGCATCGACTATGAGCTGCGCGGCATGGAGAGGCCCTCCGACCACGCCCCGGTGTGGACCGAGCTCTCGCTCTGAGCCAGGCGGGCGTCGACGACGCCCCCGGAAACGAGCGCAGGCGCCGGCTATCGGGCGCCTGCGCTGTTCAGGCCGCGAGGTGGCCGGGTCAGGCGGCCTGCCGGCGCTTCGCCAGCACCGGGGCGAGCTTGGCGTCCATCTCCTTGAAGGCGCGCTCGGTGGTGTCCCAGTCGATGCAGGCGTCGGTGATGGAGACGCCGTACTTCAGCTGGCTCAGGTCCTCGGGCACCTTCTGGTTGCCCCAGCCCAGGTTCGACTCCACCATCAGGCCGATGATCGAGCGGTTGCCCTCGAGGATCTGGTTGGTGACGTTCTCCAGCACCAGTGGCTGCAGCGCCGGGTCCTTGTTGGAGTTGGCGTGGGAGCAGTCGATCATGATGTTGGGCTTGATCCCCGCCCGCTTGAGCTCCTGCTCGGCCAGCGCCACGCTGACGCTGTCGTAGTTGGGCTTGCCGTTCCCGCCGCGCAGCACCACGTGGCCGTAGGCGTTGCCGCGGGTGCGGATGATTGCCACCCGGCCGGCGGAGTCGATGCCAAGGAAGTTGTGGGGGTGGGCCACCGACTGCAGGGCGTTGACCGCCACCTCCAGGCTGCCGTCGGTGCCGTTCTTGAAGCCCACCGGGCAGGAGAGGCCGGAGGACATCTCGCGGTGGGTCTGGGACTCGGTGGTACGCGCGCCGATGGCGGACCAGCTGATGCAGTCCTGGAGGTACTGGGGTGAGATCGGGTCCAGCGCCTCGGTGGCCAGCGGCAGGCCCATCTCCGCCAGCTCCACCAGCAGCCGACGGGCGATGTGCAGCCCCTCCTCGATCTCGAAGGAGCCGTTGAGATGCGGGTCATTGATCAGCCCCTTCCAGCCCACGGTGGTGCGCGGTTTCTCGAAGTAGACGCGCATCACGATGTAGAGGCTCTCCTTGACCTCGTCGGCGAGCCGGCGCAGGTGGCGGGCATAGTCGATTGCCGCGTCGACGTCGTGGATGGAGCAGGGCCCCACCACCACCAGCAGGCGCGGGTCGTCACCGTCGAGGATGCGCTGGATGGTGTCGCGCCCCTCGATCACGGTCCTTTCCGCCGTCTCGGTGAGCGGGATCTCCTGCTTCAGGGCTTCCGGCGTGATGAGTACGTCCTGGGAGAGGACGTTGAGGTTGCTGACCTGCTGATCTGTCATTCGATTACCTGTGTGGTGTCTGCGCTGAGGGTCTGTCGCCATGGGGTGAGTGCTCCTACTATACACCGGGCGGGGCGCCCGCAATCAATGATGGGAACCTCCCCGCAGGGGCGCTGTCGGAGCGCCGGCGCCGATCGATGAATGGCGGCTTGATGGATGGGCAGGAAAAGGGAACACTTGTGCGTCTTTCGTTGACGGTCTCAGACCCCCATTCGCCCAGGCACCAGGTAGACGCTATGCACGCATGTTCGACCCCCGATGCGACCCTCCCAAGCGCGCGACGACTCTCCTCCCGTTGCCTGCAGACGGGGAGGGGCTAGATGGGGGCCAGGGAAACCGACCAGCAGCTCGTCGAGCGGGCCCAGAAGGGCGATACCCGCGCCTTCGACCTGCTGGTGAAGAAGTACCAGCACAAGATCATCGGCCTGATCGGGCGCTATGTACACGACCACGCCGAGGTACAGGACGTGGCCCAGGAGGCCTTCATCAAGGCCTATCGGGCGCTGGGCAAGTTCCGCGCCGAGAGCGCCTTCTACACCTGGATGTATCGCATCGCGATCAACACCGCCAAGAACCACCTGGTCTCCAGGGGGCGGCGTCCGCCGGGCAGCGATCTGGACATCGCCGATGCCGAGATCGTCGATCACAGCGGTCGCCTCTCCGATACCGAGACCCCGGAGGCCGCCATGGCGCGCGATCAGCTGGAGGCCGCGGTGTTCGAGGCGATCGAGGCCCTGCCCGACGACCTGCGCACGGCGATCACCCTGCGCGAGCTCGAGGGGCTCTCCTACGAGGACATCGCCAACATCATGGAGTGTCCGGTGGGGACGGTGCGCTCGCGGATCTTCCGCGCCCGCGAGGCGGTCGACCAGCATATCCGGCCGCTGGTGACCACGGCGCGCAACCGGGAAGCCGGTGAGGTCTAGGAGGCTCGGGCGGGGCGCCCAGGCAGGTTGTCGATTTCTTGTCGATTCGCTGAACTGTCCGGCGCCTTTGGCGTCACATGCAGTGTTCAACCCGCCAACGGCGGTTTTGGATGTCGGCATTCCCGGCTCGCCTGCAGGGAATGCCGATATCGGGATGACAACGGATGCAGGGCCAAGGCCTTGCGAGGCTGAGGGTGTTGATAATGAGTCAGAACGCACGGGAATCGCTTTCCGCCCTGATGGACAACGAGGGCGACGAGCTGGAGCTGCGCCGCGTGCTGAAGTCCCTGGAAGAGGCGCCGGACACTGCCGAGGCGTGGCGTCGCTATCATCTTATGCGCAGCCTGATGCGCCGCGAGAGCGAGGTGGATGTGAGCACCGACCTCTCGGCGGGCATCCTGGCGCGCCTGGAGGACGAACCGCTGCCCGCCCGCCATCACCCGGCCGCCGACTCGCGACGCTCGCTTCCCCTGGCCCGCAGTGCGGGGATCGCTGCGGCGGTCTCGCTCATGGTCATCACCGGCGTGCAGTTCTACAACGGCAGCAACCCGGGCGGCCGGTCCGCCGAGGTGGCCGGCGGCGACGAGGCCAGCGGATCCCAGGCCGCCCCGGCCAGCCTGGCCACCGGCACCGGCGGGGAGACCCAGGGCTCCACCTCCGCCCTGTCCGGCCTGCCGATGTTCCAGATGCCCCAGGGCGCCAACGGCCTGACGACCGTAGGCGCCGGCGGCGGCACCCCGATGTTCATGGCCCCCAGCGAGCAGCAGTCGCAGATGTCGGACGAGGAGCAGGCACGCCTCCTGCAGTCCTATCTGGATCGCCACGCCGAGGGGGCGGCCTATCGCAGCGGTGACGCCTGGATGCCGCTGCTGCGCGCCACCGGCGCCGACAGTCTCGGTTCACGCTGACCGGGAGGGTGGCGATGCGCGCCTCTCCTGTCGCTACCGCCGGCCTGCTGGCGCTGCTCCTGGCGTCTTCTTCCGTCCTCGCCCTGGAGGTTGACCCCGAGGCGGAGCGCTTCGACTGCCGCCGCCTCGAGAGCGCTGCCGCGCCGGACTCCCCCCGGGATTGGTATGAGCGCAGCCTGTGGGCCGGCCATTGCTACCACTATGACGCCCAGGCGGTTCGCATCGGCTACGACGGGGTGCGGACCCTGTTGCTGAGTCACGCCGTCCACGAGGGCACCGAGCGAGGCCAGGCGCGCTTCCTCGATGGCCCGCCCATGGCCTTCGAGCGACGCAGCCGCATCGGACGACTCGGCGGCGAGCAGGATGGCGCCGTGCCGCCAACCCCCGCCTGGGCCGCGGCCCATGTCGACGACCACTACCGGCTGAGGCTGGGAGGCGAGGAGCGCATCGCCAATCGTCGGGCGCGGCGTCTGGACATCGCCCCGCTGGACAGTTTCCGCTACGGCAAGCGGCTGTGGCTGGACGTCGCCACGGGCCTGGCCCTGAAGCAGAGCCTGATCGACGAGACCGGCCGCGCCGTGGAGACCTTCCAGCTGATGACGCTGGGCAAGCCTCGCCTGCACGCCGGTGAGGTCGAGATCGACCCGGTTCGCGAACCCGCCGACGACCCCTGGCGCCCCGGCTGGCTGCCCGAGGGTTTCATCGCCCAGCTCACGGAGACCCGCAGCGGGCGTCACGACGAGGCGGTGGCGCATCGCCTCTACAGTGATGGCCTCTCCACCCTCAGCCTCTTCGTCTCGCCACTGGAGGGAATCGAGGCGCTGGCCCCCGGCCTCCATCGTCTCGGCGTCTCCCATGCCGTGGTGCGTCACCGCGAGCTGGGCGGCCGTCAGCGTCAGGTGGTGGTCATGGGCGAGATGCCGCCGCGCGCCCTGCTGCGCGTGGCCGACGCCCTGGCCTGGGGAGAGCCCTCCTCCTGAGCTTGAGATCCCGCGCAGGCATCACCATCTCCCTAACCACACTTCCTTGATCGGACTGTCACTCGAGACCCACGCAGGAGCTACCATGATGCGTACCTTCAGACACTTCTCCCTGTGGATGCTGCTGGCCACGACACTCCTGACCTGGCAGGCCGCCATGGCGCAGGAGCTGCCGGACTTCACCGAGCTGGTGGATGAGGCCGCCCCGGGGGTGGTCAACATCTCCTCGACCCGCACCGTGGAGAGCCGCAACCCCTTCCAGGGGTTCAACCAGGAGGAGATCCCCGAGATCTTCCGGCACTTCTTCGGTGACCGCTTCCCCACGCCGCCTGGGTCGGAGCAGGGCCCCGGACGCTCTCAGGAGCGCCAGTCGCTGGGTTCCGGCTTCATCATCAGCGACGACGGCTATGTCATGACCAATGCTCACGTGGTGGACGGCGCCGACGAGATCGTGGTGCGCCTCAACGACCGGCGCGAGCTCTCCGCCGAACTGGTGGGCAGTGACGAGCGCACCGACGTGGCGGTGCTCAAGGTGGATGCCGAGAGCCTGCCGACCCTGAACCTGGGCGACTCCGACGACCTCCGGGTCGGGGAGTGGGTGGCCGCCATCGGCTCGCCCTTCGGCTTCGACCACTCGGTCACCGCCGGCATCGTCAGCGCCATCGATCGCACCCTGCCGCGGGATGCCTACGTACCCTTCATCCAGACCGACGTGGCCATCAACCCGGGCAACTCCGGCGGTCCGCTGTTCAACCTCGACGGCGAGGTGGTGGGCATCAACTCCCAGATCTTCACCCGCAGCGGCGGCTTCATGGGCCTCTCCTTCGCCATCCCCATCAACGTGGCGATGGACGTCGCCGACCAGCTGCGCGAGGACGGCGAAGTGCGCCGCGGCTGGCTGGGAGTGATGATCCAGCCGGTCTCCCGCGACCTGGCCGAGTCCTTCGACATGGACGAGCCCCGTGGTGCCCTGATCGCCGACCTCGACCCCGAGGGGCCCGCGGCTGAAGGGGGCCTCGAGGCCGGGGATGTGATCCTCGAGGTGGACGGGGAGCGGGTGCACGACTCCAGCACCCTGCCGCGGCTGATCGGTCGTGCCGCACCCGACAGCGAGGTGGAACTCGCGCTGATGCGCGACGGCGAGCGCCGCACCCTGTCGCTGACCCTGGGCGACTGGCCCGGCGACGACGCGGCCTCCGCGCAAGAGGAACGCGACAACCGGCCGGCGCGCCTGGGGATCTCGGTGGCCGAGCTCCAGGCCGGCGATCGCGAGCGCCTGGGCATCGATGGTGGGGTGGTCATCCGCGAGGTCGACCCCAGCGGCGCCGCGGCGGGGGCCGGGCTGCGCCCCGGCGACGTGTTGGTGAGCGTCGACCACCGGCCCGTCACCGACCCCGCCCAGCTGGCCTCCCTGGTGCGCGAGCTGCCCTCCGATCGGGCCGTGCCGGTGCGCGTCTTCCGCGACGGCCGCTCGCTGTTCGTGGCGCTGCGCCTGGCCGCCGACTGAACGCCGCGTAGCGCCGCCTCTCGACCCGACGGCCCTCGGCCGTCGGGTCGCTGTATCTGGCCCTCGCATGCCGGTACAATGGCGCCCTATCCCGGCCGATGCCGCGCTCCGCGCGTGCCCGTTCCCGGCCAGAACCTATCAGGCAGAAGTCATTCGATGTCCCAAGACACCTCCTCCGACAAGCTCAAGCATATCCGCAACTTCTCGATCATCGCCCACATCGACCACGGCAAGTCGACCCTGGCCGATCGCCTGATCCAGACCTGCGGCGGGCTGACCGAGCGCGAGCTCAAGGAGCAGGTGCTCGACTCCATGGACCTCGAGCGCGAGCGGGGCATCACCATCAAGGCGCAGTCGGTGACGCTGGACTATCACTCGCCGGACGGCAACACCTACCAGCTCAACTTCATCGATACCCCGGGGCACGTCGACTTCTCCTACGAGGTGTCTCGCTCGCTCTACGCCTGCGAGGGGGCGCTGCTGGTGGTGGACGCCGGTCAGGGGGTCGAGGCGCAGTCGGTGGCCAACTGCTATACCGCCATCGAGCAGGGGCTCGAGGTGCTGCCGGTGCTCAACAAGATGGACCTGCCCCAGGCCGACCCCGACAAGGTGGCCCACGAGATCGAGGAGATCATCGGCCTGGATGCCACCGACGCCTGCCGGGTGTCGGCCAAGAGCGGCCTGGGCATCGACGAACTGCTCGAGCGTCTGGTGCGCGATATCCCGCCTCCCAAGGGTGACCCCGAGGGGCAGCTGCAGGCGTTGATCATCGACTCCTGGTTCGACAACTACCTGGGGGTGGTCTCCCTGGTGCGGATCTTCGACGGCACCCTCAAGAAGGGTGACAAGATCCGCATCAAGTCCACCGGTCGCGACTGGCAGGCCAACGAGGTGGGTATCTTCACCCCGCTGCGCCGCGAGACCGACATCCTGCGTGCCGGCGAGGTGGGCTTCGTGGTGGCCGGCATCAAGGAGATCCAGGGCGCCCCGGTGGGGGATACCATCACTCATGCCAAGACCCCCGACGTGCCGCGCCTGCCGGGCTTCCAGAAGGTCAAGCCCCAGGTCTATGCCGGCATGTTCCCGGTCAGCGCCGACGACTACGAGGACTTCCGCGACGCCCTGGAGAAGCTGGCGCTCAACGACGCCTCCCTGGCGTACGAGCCGGAGAACTCCGATGCCCTGGGCTTCGGCTTCCGGGTCGGCTTCCTCGGCACCCTGCACATGGAGATCATCCAGGAGCGCCTGGAGCGCGAGTACGATCTCGACCTGCTGACCACCGCACCCACGGTGGTCTACGAGCTCGAGCTCAAGGACGGCGAGACGATCTACGTCTCCAACCCCTCCAAGCTCCCCGACATGGCCGACGTGGAGGAGATGCGCGAGCCCGTCGTGCGCGCCAGCATCCTGGTGCCCCAGGAGTTCGTCGGCAATGTCATCACCGAGTGCGAGAACCGCCGGGGCACCCAGAAGGACATGCAGTTCCTGGGCAGCCAGATCCAGCTCACCTACGAGCTGCCCATGTCCGAGGTGGTGATGGACTTCTTCGATCGCCTGAAGTCCATCTCCAAGGGCTACGCCTCCCTGGAGTACAACTTCGAGCGCTTCGAGGCCGCCAGGCTGGTGCGCCTGGACGTGCTGATCAACGGCGACAAGGTCGACGCCCTGGCGGTCATCATCCACCGCGACCACGCCCACTCCCGGGGACGGGTGCTGGTGGAGAAGATGAAGGAGCTGATCCCGCGCCAGATGTTCGACGTGGCGATTCAGGCCGCCATCGGTAGCCAGGTGGTGGCGCGCTCCACCGTCAAGGCGCTGCGCAAGAACGTCACCGCCAAGTGCTATGGCGGCGACGTCACCCGCAAGAAGAAGCTGCTCGAGAAGCAGAAGGCGGGCAAGAAACGCATGAAGCAGGTGGGGCGCGTCGAGATTCCCCAGGACGCCTTCCTCGCCGTGCTCAAGGTGAACGACTGACCCCTCCCACACCAGGAACGCTGACCGTCATGGACTTCTCTCTGCTGCTGGTGATCGCCGTCGCCGTCACCGGCGTGATCACTTTCTTGAACCTCGTCTGGTGGCGCCCAGCGCGTCGCCAGGCGCTGCAGGCCGCCGAGAGCGGCACCTCCGAGGGGCTGACGCCCGACGCCCGCGAGCAGGTACTCAAGGAGCCGTGGCCGGTGGACTATGCGCGCTCCTTCTTCCCGGTGCTGCTGGTGGTGCTGGTGCTCAGGAGCTTCGTGGTGGAGCCCTTCCAGATCCCTTCGGGCTCCATGAAGCCCACCCTGGAGATCGGTGACTTCATCCTGGTCAACAAGTTTGCCTACGGGCTTCGCCTTCCGGTGGTGAATACCGAGATCCTCGACCTCGGCGAGCCCGAGCGCGGCGACGTGATGGTGTTCCGCTTCCCCAGCGAGCCGTCGGTCAACTTCATCAAGCGCGTGGTGGGCCTGCCGGGCGATCGCATCCGCTACGAGGACAAGCAGCTCTACGTCAATGGCGAGGCGGTCCCCAAGTCGCTCCTCGAGGAGGGCCCCACCGAGGCGCCGAAGGAGCTGCTGCTCTCCGAGCAGCTGGGCGAGATGGAGCACCGCATCTACAATAATCCCCGGGACCCGGGCCCCCAGGTGCGCGAGCTGGAGGTGCCCGAGGGGCACTACTTCACCCTGGGCGACAACCGCGACCACTCCAACGACAGCCGCTACTGGGGCTTCGTGCCGGAGAAGAACATCGTCGGCAAGGCCTTCGCCGTCTGGATGCACTGGGACGGCGGCCTGCCCAGCTTCACCAGCATGCGCCGCATCCACTGAATGCCTGGCGACCCGCCATCACCGCAGAGACACAGACAACAGGACTTTCGTGAGCCAGACCCTCAACGCCTTCAGCCGACGCCTCGGTCACGACTTCGGTGACGACTCGCTGCTCGAGCTCGCCATGACCCACCGCAGCTACGGTGGCCAGAACAACGAGCGCCTGGAGTTCCTCGGGGACTCCATCGTCAACTTCGTCATCGCCGAGGCGCTGTTCCGGCGTTTCCCCGAGGCTCGCGAGGGGCAGCTCTCCCGCCTGCGGGCGCGCCTGGTCAAGGGCCCGACCCTGGCCGAGCTGGCCCGCGAGATGGGCTTCGGCGAGCACCTGCGCCTGGGTTCCGGCGAGATGAAGAGCGGCGGCCACCGTCGCGAGTCGATCCTGGCCGACGCCGTCGAGGCGGTGATCGGCGCCATCTACCTGGATGCCGGCATGGAGGCGGTGCGCGCCCGGGTGCTCTCCTGGTACGCCGCCCGCCTGGAGGGCATCAGCCTGCAGGATACCCAGAAGGACCCCAAGACCCGCCTGCAGGAGTTCCTGCAGTCGCGCCAGGCACCGCTGCCGCGCTACGAGGTGGTCAGCGTGGAGGGCGAGGCCCACGCCCAGACCTTCACCGTCGAGTGCCATGTGGAGGTGCTCGCGGGCCACACCGTCGGGGTCGGCGCCAGCCGGCGCCACGCCGAGCAGCAGGCCGCCGAGCTGGCGCTCAGGCAGCTCGAGCCGAAGGGGGCGCGCGCATGACCCAGACCTGCGGATTCGTGGCCATCGTCGGCCGCCCCAACGTCGGCAAGTCCACCCTGATGAATCGCATCCTCGGGCAGAAGGTGTCGATCACCTCGCGGCGGCCCCAGACCACCCGCCACCAGGTGATGGGCATCAAGACCGAGGACGAGGCCCAGGCCATCTACGTCGACACCCCGGGCATCCATATCCTCGCCCGGGACCGCAACAAGGCGATCAACCGCTTCATGAACCAGGCGGCCACCCAGGCGCTGCGCGACGTCGACTGCGTGGTCTTCATCATCGACCGCACCCGCTGGAGCGAGGAGGACCAGGTCGTCCTGCAGCGCCTCGAGCACGTGCAGGCGCCGGTGATCCTGGCCGTCAACAAGGTCGACCGCCTGCAGGACAAGGCCGCGCTGCTGCCCTGGCTGGAAGAGGTCGGCGCGCGCCGCGACTTCGCCGCCATCGTGCCCATCTCCGCCAAGCACGGCACCAACGTGCCGGAGCTCGAGGCCGAGGTGGCCAGCCACCTGCCCCAGAGCGTGCACTTCTTCCCCGAGGACCAGGTCACCGACAAGAGCCAGCGCTTCCTGGCCGCGGAGCTGGTGCGCGAGAAGGTGATGCGCCAGCTCGGCGACGAGTTGCCCTACCAGATGACCGTGGAGATCGAGGAGTTCCGCGACGAGGGCAGGGTGGTGCATATCAGCGCCCTGATCCTGGTGGAGCGCCAGGGGCAGAAGAAGATCCTGATCGGCGAGAACGGCGAGCGCATCAAGAGCATCGGCCGCGAGGCACGCCTGGACATGGAGCGTGCCCTGGACGCCAAGGTGATGCTCAACCTCTGGGTCAAGGTCAAGCGCGGCTGGTCCGACGACGAGCGCGCGCTGAAGAGCCTCGGCTACCACCTGGACTGAATGACTCCCGAACCCGCCTTCCTGCTGCACAGGCGCCCCTACCGTGAGACCAGTGCCCTGGTGGAGCTGCTGACGCTGCACCATGGGCGGGTGCGGGCGGTGGCCCAGGGCGTGCAGCGCCCCGGCTCGCGTTCCCGCGGCCGGCTGCAGCCCTTCGCACCGCTGCACCTGACCTGGGTGGGAGAGGGGGAGCTCAAGCGCCTGCGCCTGATGGAGAGCCGCGGCGCGGCCGCGCTTCTCGCCGGCGAGGGGCTCCTGTGCGGCCTCTACGCCAACGAACTCCTGACCCGTGTTCTGCCGGTTGAGCTGCCGGTGGCCGAGGTGTTCGCCTTCTACACGGCCCTGCTCGAGGCCCTGCCCCGCCCCGATGCCCGCGCCGGCGGCCTGCGACGTCTGGAGTTCGCCCTGCTCGAGGCGCTCGACGCAGCGCCGCGCTTCGTCGAGGCCGGCGGTGGCGAGCTCGACCCCCAGGCCCGCTACGTCTTCGATGTCGACAGCCGCGCCTTCCGCCGCGGCCAGCCGGGCCTGGACGGGCGCACGCTGCGCCTGCTCGCCGGCGCCGACTGGGATGCCCCGGGGCTCGCCGGTCCTGCCAAGGCGGTGGCCCGCGCGGCCCTGGCCCCGCTGCTGGGTGCACGCCCCCTGCGCTCGCGGGAGCTGATGCGCCAGCTTGCCCAGCGTCGGCGTGCCGGGCTACGCCCGGAGCTGTAAGCCGTGAGCTGGAGACCGTAAGATGCCTGTCTTGTCGGTTCATCAGATTCTGCCCTGAACCGTTCCAAACTACGCTTGTAGGAGGGCAGCTCCGCTGCGCGACTGGCGTCGTCAGACGCCCGGCGGTAGTTGGCCGGCGTTGCTGGCACCGCCGGGAGGCCTGCGGCCTCCATCGCCCAACAGAGTTGGCCTCCTACGGAACCGCTTACTGTTTCTGCAAGGAGAGCCCCATGCATCCCCCCCGACTCCTTCTCGGCGTCAATATCGACCATATCGCCACCCTGCGGCAGGCCCGCGGTACCCGCTACCCGGATCCCGTCCAGGCCGCGCTGCTCGCCGAGGAGGCGGGCGCGGATGGCATCACAGTGCACCTGCGCGAGGATCGCCGCCATATCCAGGAGCGTGACGTGCGCCTGCTGGCCGAGGTGCTCACCACCCGCATGAACCTGGAGATGGCGGTCACCGAGGGGATGATCGCCCTGGCCGAGGCGGTGCGTCCGGCCCATGTCTGCCTGGTGCCGGAGAAGCGCGAGGAGCTCACCACGGAGGGCGGGCTCGACGTGGTCGGCGGCTTCGCGGCGATCCGCGACGCCTGCAAGCGGCTCGCCGCGGCGGGCTGCGAGGTGTCGCTGTTCATCGACCCCGAGCCGGCCCAGATCGAGGCGGCGGCCCGGGCCGGGGCGCCGGTGATCGAGCTGCATACCGGCGCCTACGCCGAGGCCTCGGGCGAGGCCGCGGCCCGCGAGCATGCGCGGCTCTCCGCCGCCACCGAGATGGCCCTGGCGCTGGGGCTCACCGTCAATGCCGGCCATGGCCTGCACTACCACAACGTCGAGGCGATCGCCGCCATCCCCGGCCTGCACGAGCTCAACATCGGCCATGCCATCATCGCCCGGGCGCTCTTCGTCGGCCTCAAGGAGGCGGTGGCCGAGATGAAGCGCCTGGCCATCGCCGGCCAGGAGGCCGGCTTCGTGGCGTCGCTCGAGGAGCACGATCACCACCACGAGCATGCTCACGAGCATGACGATCGCGTGCACTGAATCATGATTCTGGGGATCGGCACTGACATCGCCCGGGTGGCGCGCTTCGAGGCGGCGCTGTCGCGTCGCGGCGAGCGCCTCCCGCGGCGGCTTCTCGGCGAGCTCGAGCGCGAACGCCTGTCCGCTCACCCCCAGCCGGCGGCCTTCCTGGCCAAGCGCTTCGCCGCCAAGGAGGCCTTCGTCAAGGCGCTGGGGACCGGCCTGCGCCACGGCATGCGCTGGGGCGAGATCCAGGTGGTCAACGACAGCCTGGGGCGCCCCTCGCTGCTCCTCGCCGGCAAGGCCCACGAGCTGGCGCACGCCGCCGGCGTGCGCGTCACTCACCTGTCGCTGTCGGACGAGGTCGAGTTCGCCGTGGCGTTCGTGGTGCTGGAAGGCTGAACCACGGCGGGGTTGGCCGCGTGCCAGTGCCGCAGCGCCGCCATGGCCTCGAACAGCGGCGCCATCAGCGGCGCCATCGCCTCGCTGCCACGACTGCGCAGGCGCGTCTCCATGGTCTCCACCAGCAGCGCCAGGCGCGGGGCCCCGCAGTAGCGGCAGGCGCCGTTCAGGGCGTGGATGGCGTCGAGCAGCGCCTCGTCGTCCTGCGCCCGGTAGGCCTGGCGGATCGACGCCTCGCTCTCCTCGAGGGAGTCGGCCAGCTGACCGAGCAGCTGGCGGGCGAGTGTCTCGCGCCCGCCGGCCAGGCGGCTGCCGAGGGCCAGGTCCACGGTGGGCAGGTCGGCCTCGTGGGGCGCCGTCTCCGGGACCGTCGCGGGCGCGATGGCGTCCCCTCGGTCGCCGAGATGGCGGGCCAGCAGCGAGGCGAGCCGCTCGGCGTCCAGCGGCTTGGTAATGACGTCATCCAGGCCGCTGGCCAGCAGCCGGTGGCGCTCCTCCCCCAGGGCGTGGGCGGTCACCGCCACGATGGGCGTGCGGCTCCACTCCTGGCCCAGGCGCCGCAGCGCGCGGGTCGTGGCGATGCCGTCCATGCCCGGCATGCGGATATCCATCAGCACCAGCTCGAAGCATGCCTCCCGCCCCAGGGCGAGCGCCTCCTCGCCGCTGGCGGCCAGCGTGATCTCGTCCTCGGGACCGGCCAGCAGCTCGCCCAGCAGCTCGCGATTGACGGGGTTGTCGTCCACCACCAGCAGGCGTCGCCGCTTGGACCCCGGCCGCGCTGTGTCGGGGCCCCTTTCCGGGCCGGGCGCGAGGGCGCGCGCCACCGCCTCGCTGAAGGTGCGCCGGGCCAGCGGCTTCACCAGCACCTCGCCGCCCCGGGGCAGGGGCAGCTCGGGAAGCTCCAGCGGGCTCAGGTTGCAGAGCAGCAGGGCGGGGCAGGGCAGTGCCGCCAGGCGTCGGCGCCAGCGCTCGAGCTGCTCGGGGCGCAGCGGCTCGCTGCCCAGGCTCGCCACCAGCAGGCGGGGCGGGATCGTCGGCGCGGGGGAGCCGGGCAACACCGGCCGCGCGCCCCAGCGCTGCAGCAGGTGCGCCAGGGCGCGACGCGTGGGGGGGTGAGGCTCCTCCAGCAGCACCGTCTCGCCGTCCAGCCGCAGCTCCGGCGGGCGCTCACCCGGCTCCTTCGCCACCAGGGGCAGGGTGAAGGCGAAGGTGCTGCCGCGTCCCGGTTCGCTCTCCACGCCGATGTCGCCGCCCATCTGCTCGAGGAGCTGGCGGCAGATGGAGAGCCCGAGGCCGGTGCCGCCGAACTCCCGGGAGTGGCTCGGCGCCCCCTGGCGGAAGGCCTCGAAGAGGCTCCGCTGGTGCTCCGCGGAGAGGCCGATGCCGGTGTCGGCGACGCTCACGCGCAGCGTGACCTGCTCTCCCTCGCTCTCCTCCACCATGACCCGCACCACCACCTCGCCGTGCTCGGTGAACTTCACCGCGTTGCCGACCAGGTTGGTGAGCAGCTGGCGTAGCCGCAGCGGGTCGCCCTCGAGCCAGGCGGGCACGTCGTCGTAGACCATGCCGACCAGCTCCAGCCCCTTCTGCTGGGCGCTCGGGGCCTGCAGCGCCAGTACCTCGTCCACCAGCTCCACCATGTCCACCGGCAGGCGTTCGAGCTCCAGCCGGCCAGCTTCCAGCTTGGAGTAGTCGAGCACATCGTTGACCAGCATCAGCAGGTTGCCGCAGGCGCGGTTGACGTGCTCCAGCCACTCTCGCTGACGCGCCTCCAGCGAGGAGCGCCCGAGCAGGCGGCAGAAGCCGATGATGCCGTTGAGCGGGGTGCGGATCTCGTGGCTCATGTTGGCCAGGAACTCCGACTTGACCCGGTTGGCCTCCAGGGCGCGGCGATGAGCGAGGTCAAGCTGCATGTTCTGCACCTCCACCGTCTCCATCGACTCCTCCAGCTCGGCGGTGGCCTGGGCGACCTGGCGCTGCATCTCCTCCCGGGCCTCCTGGAGCCGCCCGGCCAGGGTCTTGATGCGGGCATCCAGCGGCGGAAGCTCCGCGGGCATCGGTGCGATAGGCCCGGGGGTCTCTCCCTGCTCCAGCCGCGCCAGGGCGTCATCGGCTTCCTCCAGAGGTCGCTGCAGGCGGCGCCAGGTCGCCGCCGTGGTGGCGCCGAGGAGCAGGGCCGCCAGCGCCAGCAGCAGGCCCGCGATCCCGATCCGGCGATAGTGGGCGAGCAGCAGGCCGCCGCCGTCGATGTCCAGCACCAGGTGCGCCCCGTCGCTGTCCGGCAGCCCGGCGCGTAGCCGCCACCGCCCGTCGTCCTGGCGGGACAGGCCGCCCGGCTCGTCGCCCGAGGCGGCTGGGTGCAGGCGGCCCAACTCCAGCAGGGGCTCGCCCCTGTCATCGGTGATGGCCAGGGCGCGAATCTCCTCGATCGCCAGCAGGCGTTCGGCATGGGCCTCCAGGCGGGAGGGCTCGGCCTCGTCCAGGGCGGCGCTCAGGCGCGGGGCGACCAGGTCGACCGCGGTGTCGAGCCGGTCGGTCAGGCGCGCTTCCCCGTCGGCGCGCTGCAGGGGCAGGGTGATCGCGGTGACGGCCATCAGCAGCAGCATGGGCAGGATCAGCCCCATCAGCAGCAGGCGCAGCTTCAACGACATCGGGAGCCTCTCGAGAAGAAAAGCAGGAGGCGACGGCCGGCGCGGGTGCCTGTCCACCCCGGAGCCGCGCGGATATAATGACGAAAATACCTTTAGAGAAGGATGCTTGCATGCATTTCCCCACCATCGAGGAGGTCGTCGGCCATACCCCGCTGGTGCGCCTCAAGCGTATCGGCGCCGGCCGCAACAACGTGCTGCTGGCCAAGCTGGAGGGCCATAACCCGGCGGGCTCGGTGAAGGACCGTCCGGCGCTCTCGATGCTCGAGCAGGCCGAGGCGCGCGGCGACATCCTTCCCGGCGATACCCTGATCGAGGCCACCTCGGGCAATACCGGCATCGCCCTGGCCATGGCGGCGGCGATCAAGGGCTACCGCATGGTGCTAATCATGCCCGAGAACGCCTCCGAGGAGCGCAAGCAATGCATGGCCGCCTATGGCGCCAAGCTGGTCACGGTGAGCCAGAAGGGCGGCATGGAGGAGGCCCGCGACGTCGTCGAAGCGATGCTGGCGCGCGGCGAGGGCAAGCGGCTGGACCAGTTCGCCAACCCCGACAACCCGCTCTCCCACTACCGCGGCACCGGCCCGGAGGTCTGGGAACAGACCGGCGGCACGGTGACCCACTTCATCAGCTCCATGGGTACCACCGGCACCATCATGGGCGTCTCCCAGGCGCTCAAGGAGCGCAACCCCGAGGTCGAGATCATCGGCCTGCAGCCCGAGGATGGCGCCAGCATCGCCGGCATCCGCCGCTGGCCGGCGGAGTACCTGCCCCGCATCTTCGATGCCAGCCGTGTCGACCGCGTGCTGGACATCGGTCAGCGCGAGGCCGAGGCGCACATGCGGCGCCTGGCCCGGGAGGAGGGCATCCTGGCCGGGGTCTCCTCGGGCGGCGCCCTGGCGGGCGCCCTGCGCGTGGCGGAGCAGGTGGAGAACGCGGTGATCGTGTTCATCGTCTGCGACCGCGGCGACCGCTACCTCTCCACCGGCCTCTTCGCCCCGGAGGCCTGAACCATGGCGATGCTGGGCAAGCGGCGCCCGCGGCGCCAGGCCTCGGGCGTCTCCGGCCTGCAGGGCCGACAGCAGCCTCGGGGCGCGCCGTTGCTGCGCGGCGAGGCCGAGCCGGCCTCCCGCGAGGTCACCATCGAGCGCTTGGCCCATGACGGCCGCGGGGTGGCGCACGACGCCGACGGCAAGACGCTTTTCGTCGAGGGGGCACTGCCGGGGGAGCGGGTCGAGGCGGCGGTCCATCGCACCCGCAAGCGCTTCGACGAGGCCCACCTACGCAAGGTGATCGCCGCGGCGCCGGAGCGGGTCACGCCGCCCTGCGTTCACTATTCGCGCTGCGGCGGCTGCGACCTGCAGCACCTGGCGCTGCCGGCCCAGCGTCGCCACAAGCAGGCGGTGCTCCTCGAGCTGCTGGCCCGCCAGGGCGTCATCCCGGGCGGCGAGCCGGCGCTGCTGGCCGGGGCCGGCGAGGGCTACCGCCGCCGGGCGCGGCTGGGGGTGAAGATGGACGCCCGGGGCGCGATCCACCTCGGCTTCCGCGCGCGTCACAGCCATCGCCTGGTGGCTATCGATCACTGCACCATCCTGGTGCCGGCGCTCGACGCCCTGCTGGGCCCCTTGCACCGGCAGCTGGCAGCGCTGGAGGCGCCCCGCCAGGTCGGGCACCTGGAGCTGGTCCAGGGCGACCAGGGGGCGGTGGTGGTGGTGCGCCAGCTCAGGGGGCACGCGGCCGACCGCCGGCGCTGGCAGGCCTTCGCCGCCGAGCAGGGGGTATCCCTCGCCTGGCTGACGGGGCGCGAGACGCCGACCCTGGAGTGGCTGACCCCGCCCCCGGCGCTCGGCTGCCGGGTGCCGGGTGTGGCCGGCGAGCTGACCCTGGGGTTCTCGCCCGGCGACTTCCTGCAGGCCAACGCCGAGGTCAACCGCGAGATGGTGGCCACCGCCCTGGCCTGGCTCGACGCGTCCGAGGGCGGCCTCGCCGGCCGTGCGGTGCTCGACCTCTTCGCCGGGGTGGGCAACTTCAGCCTGCCGCTGGCCTCTGCCGGGGCGACGGTGACCGCCGTGGAGGGCAGCCCGGCGATGGTCGAGCGGCTGGCGGGCAACGCCGCCGCCCATCGGCTATCGCTCGAGGCGCGCCAGGCCGACCTGGCGCGGGATGGCGGCGCGGCCGCGCTGCTCGCGGCGGCCCGCCCCGAGGTGGTGGTGCTCGACCCGCCCCGGGAGGGCGCCGAGGCGGTGGCGCAGGCGCTCTGCGCCGCCCCGGTGGCGCGGGTGCTCTACGTCGCCTGCGACCCGGCGACCCTGGCCCGGGATGCGGCACGCCTTGTGCATGGGGGCTACCGGGTCACGCGGGTCGCCGTGGCCGACATGTTCGTGCACACCTCACACCTGGAATCGATGCTGCTGTTCGAGCATCCGCGACCGCAGCAGCCGCAAGGAGCCTCAGCCGATGGTTAAAGTCCGCGAGGACCAGCCGCTCACCGACGGCGGGCGGGTCGATATCCCGCATTGGGTCGAACGCCTGCAGGAGGACGTGCGGCTGCGTGACCCGGCCCGGCTGGTCGAGGCGTGCCGGCTCGCCGAGCGCCTCGAGCTCGATGCCGACCCTCAGAGCCGGCGCCGGCATCCCGACGGCTCCAGCTTCCGCATGGGCCTGGAGATGGCCGACATCCTCGGCGAGCTCCGGCTCGACCAGGCGGCGCTCGAGGCGGCCGTGCTCTACCGCGCGGTGCGCGAGGGGCGGGTGGGGCTCGAGGCGATCGGCAAGCGCTTCGGTCGCGAGGTCGCCGCGCTGATCGACGGCGTGCTGCAGATGGCGGCGATCAGCGCCAACCAGCTGCCCAGCCACGAGATGAGCCAGCACGACCAGCAGGACAACCTGCGCAAGATGCTGGTCAACATGATCGACGATGTGCGGGTGGCGCTGATCAAGATCGCCGAGCGCACCTGCGCCCTGCGCCAGGTCAGGGACGCTCCCCGCGAGAAGCAGCTGCGCGTGGCCCGGGAGGTGTTCGACATCTATGCCCCCCTGGCCCACCGCCTGGGCATCGGCCACCTCAAGTGGGAGCTGGAGGACCTCTCCTTCCGCTATCTCCATGAGGATGAGTACAAGGCGATTGCCAGGCAGCTCGCCGAGAAGCGCGTCGACCGCGACCGCTACATCGCCGAGGTGGTCGATACCCTCAAGGGGCTGCTCGAGGCCCAGGGCATCGCCCGCTACGACGTCGACGGCCGCGCCAAGCATATCTACTCGATCTGGCGGAAGATGAAGCGCAAGCGCATCGACTTCTCCCAGGTCCACGACATCCGCGCCGTGCGCATCCTGGTGCCCGAAGTGGCCGACTGCTACACGGCGCTGGGGCTGGTGCACTCGCGCTGGCACCATGTGCCCCACGAGTTCGACGACTATATCGCCAACCCCAAGAAGAACGGCTACCAGTCGCTGCACACCGCGGTGATCGGCCCCGAGAACAAGGTGCTGGAGATCCAGATCCGCACCTTCGCCATGCACGAGGAGGCGGAGCTCGGGGTCTGCGCCCACTGGCGCTACAAGGGCCACGACACCAAGGCCAAGAGCACCAGCTACGAGGAGAAGATCGCCTGGCTACGCCAGGTGCTGGAGTGGCAGGAGGAGGTCGGCGACTTCGGCGACCTGCGCGAGGGTCTCAACAGCGACGTGGCGCCGGACCGCATCTACGTCTTCACCCCCGATGGCCACGTCATCGACCTGCCGCGGATCGCCACGCCCATCGACTTCGCCTACCGGGTGCACACCGAGGTGGGGCACCGCTGCCGGGGCGCCAAGGTCAACGGGCGTATCGTGCCGCTCACCTACAAGCTCAAGACCGGCCAGCAGGTGGAGATCCTCACCGCCAGCAAGGGCGGCCCGAGCCGCGACTGGCTCAACCCCAGCCTCGGCTATGTGCGCACCTCCCGGGCCCGGGCCAAGATCCAGGCCTGGTTCAAGCACCAGGCCCGGGACCAGAACATCGAGGAGGGGCGTGCGCTCTTCGAGCGCGAGATGAAGCGCCTCGACCTCGAGGACATGGACCTCGACACCCTGGCCCGCAAGGTCAACTACGTCACCCCCGAGGACATGTACGCGGCGCTGGGCGCCGGCGACCTGCGCATCGGCCAGGTGCTGCACCAGGCCCAGCAGCTGTTCGGCGAGAGCGACGACCAGGAACAGCTCGGTCGCCTGCTGGCCAAGCCTCGCCGCGCCTCGGGAAAGGGGGGCAGCCAGAGCGATATCACCGTGCTAGGCGTCGGCAACCTCAAGACCAGCATGGCCAACTGCTGCCATCCGGTGCCCGGCGAGCCCATCGTCGGCTTTATCACCCAGGGGCGCGGGGTCACGGTGCATCGCCAGGACTGCCCCAATATCCTCCAGCTGCGCCTCGACGAGCCCCAGCGTATCATCGAGGTGGAGTGGGGTGAGCGGGCCCGCACCCAGTACCCCGTCAACATCGAGGTCGAGGCCTGGGACCGCTCCGGCCTGCTGCGCGACGTCACCGGCGTGCTCGGCAACGAGAAGGTCAACGTCCTGGCGGTCAACACCCTCACCGACAGCGACGACGGCATCGCCCGGCTGACCATCACCCTGGAGGTGGACGGCCTGGAGACCCTGGGCCGGCTCTTCTCGCGGATCCAGCAGCTGCCCAACGTCATCGAGGTGCGCCGGCTGCGCGGCGGCGGCAAGCCGGGCGGACCCAAGGGCAAGGAGAGGAAGGCATGAGTGGTCGCCATGGCCTGGATGAGCTGCTGACCCTGATGGCGGTGCTGCGCGACCCGGACCAGGGCTGCCCCTGGGACCTCGCCCAGGGGTGGGACTCCATCGTGCCGCACACCCTGGAGGAGGCCTACGAGGTGGCCGACGCCATCGAGCGTCGCGCCTGGGAGGAGCTGCCCGGCGAGCTCGGCGACCTGCTCTTCCAGGTGGTCTACTACGCCCGCTTCGGCGAGGAGGAGGGGCGCTTCGACTTCCATGACGTGGTCGACGTCCTCACCGCCAAGATGCTGCGCCGCCACCCCCATGTCTTCCCCGCGGGTACCCTGGACTCGCGACGCCCGCCGGGCGTCTCGGCCGAGGAGATCGAGCGCCGCCAGGTCCACTCCCGCTGGGAGGCCCTCAAGGCCGAAGAGCGCGCCGCGCGGGCCGGGGAGAAGGGCCCCGAGGCGGCGTCGGTGCTGGACGACGTGCCGCGTACCCTGCCGGCCCTGACCCGCGCCGCCAAGCTCTCGAAGCGTGCCGCCCGGGTGGGCTTCGACTGGCCCGACGCCCGCGGGGTGATCGCCAAGATCCGCGAGGAGCTCGACGAGGTGGAGGAGGCCCTGGCGGCACAGGACCGCGAGCACGCCGCCGAGGAGGTGGGCGACCTGCTGTTCGCGGTGGCCAACCTGGCGCGCACCCTCAAGGCCGACCCCGAGCAGCGCCTGCGCGCCACCAACGCCAAGTTCGAGCGCCGCTTCCGCCACGTGGAGGCGGCCCTGGCGGCCGAGGGACGCCGCCCGGCCGAGGCCGGCCTCGACGCCATGGAGCGCCACTGGCAGGCCGCCAAGCGGACGGAAGCCCGCCATCAGCAACCCGACGACAACGCCATATCCGGAGAGTCACGGCCATGAGCCACGATCTGCACGAATCCCTGCGCGACAACGTCCGCATCCTGGGCGACGGCCTGGGGCGCACCATCGCCGATGACCTGGGCAGCGGCTTCGTCGACAAGATCGAGGCGATCCGCGGCTTCGCCAAGCGCGGGCGCCAGGGGGACGAGGCGGCCCAGCGCGAGCTGATCGACTACCTGCGCCGGCTGCCCGACCGCGACCTGCTGCCGGTGACCCGCGCCTTCAACCAGTTCCTCAACCTGGCCAACATCGCCGAGCAGCACTACCGGGCGCGCTTCCGCCGCGTGGAGGACTACCGTCCCGGTACCCAGCCGGTGCTCTCGGAGCTGCTGGAGCGCGCCCGGGAGGCGGGCCACTCGCCGCGCAAGCTGGTCGAGAGCCTCTCGGGGATGCGCGTCGAGCTGGTGCTCACCGCCCACCCCACCGAGGTCATCCGCCGCACCCTGATCCAGAAGTACGACGCCATCGACGACTGCCTGACGGCCATCGAGTCGTCGGCGGACTACCCCGAGCGTGGCACCCGCGCCAAGGGGCGCCTCGAGGAGCTGATCAGCCAGGCCTGGCACACCGACGAGATCCGCCACGAGCGCCCCTCGCCGGTGGACGAGGCCAAGTGGGGCTTCGCGGTGATCGAGAACTCGCTGTGGCAGGCGGTGCCGGACTTCCACCGCGACCTGGACAACCTGCTGCTCGACGCCGCCGGTGAGCGCCTGCCGCTGGATGCCGCGCCGATCCGCTTCGCCTCCTGGATGGGCGGAGACCGCGACGGCAACCCCAATGTCACCTCGCGGGTCACCCGGGAGGTGCTGCTGCTGGGGCGCTGGATGGCCGCCGACCTCTACCTGCGCGACCTGGAGCAGCTCAAGGCCGAGCTCTCCATGTGGAAGGCCAACAGCGCGCTCCGGGCCGAGGTGGGGGAGGTCGCCGAGCCCTACCGCGAGCTGCTGCGCCGGCTGCTGGCGCGGGTCGAGGCGACCCGCGACTGGGCCAAGGCGTGCCTCGACGGCCGCGCCTACGACGGCGGGCCCATCATCGAGAGCCGCGACCAGCTCTATTCTCCGCTGCTCGCCTGCTACCGCTCGCTGTGCGATGTCGGCCTCGACACCATCGCCAACGGCGCGCTGCTCGACACCCTGCGTCGGGTGGCGGTGTTCGGCGTCACCCTGACCAAGCTCGATATCCGCCAGGAGGCGGGGCGCCACGCCCAGGTGATGGAGGAGCTCACCGACGGCCTGGGGCTCGGCCACTACCGCGACTGGAGCGAGGAGCAGCGCCAGGCCTTCCTGCTCGAGGAGCTGGCCTCGCGCCGGCCGCTGATCCCGCGCCGCTGGGAGTGCTCGCCCGAGTCCCGGGAGGTGATCGACACCTTCCGGGTCATCGCCACCGAGCAGGCCGAGGCCCTGGGCACCTATGTCATCTCCATGGCCGGCCAGCCCTCCGACGTGCTGGCCGTGGCGCTGCTGATGAAGGAGGTGGGCGGCGAGGTGAAGCTCCCTATCGCGCCGCTGTTCGAGACCCTGGACGACCTCAACCACGCCGGCGATGCCATTGACCGGCTGCTCTCCCTGCCGGGCTATCGTCGCCTCTGCGGCGAGCGCCAGGAGGTGATGATCGGCTACTCGGACTCCGCCAAGGACGCCGGCCAGCTGGCCGCCGCCTGGGCCCAGTATCGTGCCCAGGAGGCCCTGGTGGCGGTGTGCGACCGTCACGGCGTCGACCTGACGCTGTTCCACGGCCGCGGCGGCACCGTGGGGCGCGGCGGCGGCCCGGCTCATGCCGCCATCCTCTCTCAGCCGCCGGGGTCGGTGGATGGCAGCCTGCGGGTGACCGAGCAGGGGGAGATGATCCGCTTCAAGTTCGGTCAGCCCGAGATCGCCCTGCGCTCCATGGAGATCTATGCCTGCGCGGTGCTCGAGGCGACCCTGCTACCGCCCCCGGCACCGGAGCCCCACTGGCGCGAGGAGATGGATCGCCTGGCCGAGATCGCCCATCGCGCCTACGTCGGCGTGGTGCGCGAGGATCCCGACTTCGTCCCCTACTTCCGGGCGGTGACGCCGGAGGGCTCGCTGGGCCGCCTGCCGCTGGGCTCGCGGCCCACCAAGCGGCGTCAGGACGGCGGGGTGGAGACCCTGAGGGCGATCCCCTGGATCTTCGCCTGGACCCAGATCCGGCTGATGCTGCCGGCGTGGCTGGGCAGCGGCGAGGCCTTCGCCAGGCGCCTGGAGGAGGAGGGGGGCCGCGAGGTCCTCCAGGAGATGCGCGATCGCTGGCCCTTCTTCGGCACCTACCTCGACATGCTGGAGATGCTGCTGGCCAAGGCCGACGTAGGCATCGCCGCCTACTACGAGCACCGCCTGGTGGACGAGCCGACCCTCAAGGCGCTGGGCCAGCGGCTGCGCGAACGCTTCGCCCGTCTGAATGAGGCACTGCTGGAGATCCTGGAGCAGGAGGAGTTGCTGGAGAAGACGCCGCTGATCTACCAGGCCATCGCCGTACGCAACCCCTACATCGACCCGCTCCACGGCCTGCAGGCAGAGCTGCTGCAGCGCAACCGCGACGCGGACGGGGCGATCAGCACCGACCTCTCCCGGGCGCTGATGGTGACCATGGCGGGCATCGCCGCGGGGCTGCGCAATACGGGGTAACCCGGCTTCGCCGGGAGCTGTAAGCCATGAGCTTTACGCTGTAAGAAACCCCCTTGCTGACAGGCCTGGTGGTCATAAGCTGGCTTACGGCTTACGGCTTCAGAAGGGAATATGCACCGAGGCGGTGAGCAGGTTGAGGTGCGCCATGTCGGGGGCGTCGTACTCCTCGAGCTCCAGGCGGCTGGTGAAGCCGGGGAAGGCGAGGCGGGCGCCGAAGCCCGTCACCCGGGTGGTGCCGGCCTCGTCGAAGTCGCCCCGGGGCACCACGGCTTCGCCCTCCCAGCCCATCAGGCCGGACTTGGCGAAGAGCCCCAGGCGGCCCAGGCGCAGGCCCGCCACCAGGCTGCCGCCGAGGCTGACGGTATCCACCAGCAGTTGCTGGTCGCCGAGGCGGGTCGGCACCTCGTCACTCTCGAAGTAGCTGAACTCGGCGCCCAGGTCGAGCCGGGGCAGCCGCAGGGGCGTGTAGCCGGCGATCAGCCGGAAGCCGGAGGTATAGCCGTCGAGGGTCTCCACGTCGCGACCGTCGATGACCACGCCGTTGTCGAGGTGCGTCAGATCCTCGACCTGGCCGGCATAGGCGGGGGAGGTGTCACGCGGCTGGTTGCCGTCGGCGATGGCCGAGAACGGCGTCGTCAGGGCAAGGCAGGCCAGCAGCGTCGCGATGGTATGAGCGGGTTTCATGGTTCCCTGTCCTTGCGCTATGGCCTGCTCCTGAGCTCCCCACGGGGTGGAGAGGGGGGAACAAGCCCCAGTGCGAGTAGCGATGAGATCATTCTAGGCTAGCAACACCCTCAAGGTTGCGCCAGGCGTCGCGAGAGTTCCGCCAGGGTCGGCGTGGTCAGGCCGTGTCGGGCGGCGGCGTCCAGCAGCGGGCCGAGGATGGCCTCGTGCTCGGTGGCGCGCCCGGCCAGCACGTCCTGCAGCATGGAAGCGCGGTTGCCGGCGGTGGCCGCCACCACCTTCCAGACCAGTGCCCGCCAGCCCGCCAGGCCCGCCCCCTCCGGCGGAGCGATCCCCTCGGCGTGCATCACCGCCGCCACCTCGGCGATCACGTCCTCCACCCCGTCCCGGTAGCGGGGGTCGCGCAGTTCGCCGTTGCGGATGCGGTGGCGTGCCACCAGCGGGTTGATGGCGGCGTTGACCGCAAGCTTCTGCCACAGCCGGCGACGGATGTCCGGCACCGCGACGGCCGGCAGGCCGGCACCGCCGAGGGCGGTGGCAAGCGCGGTGGCGAGCTGCGCGTGGCGCCCGTCGAGGGTGCCGAGGGCCGTCTCGCCGTGGCCGGCGTGGATGACCCGCCGGTCGTCCTCCACATAGGCCCCCTCGGTGGTGGTGGCGCACAGCACCGGGCCGGGGTGGCGCTCGTCGAGGCGGGGCTGGGCGGTGAAGCCGTTCTGCCACAGCACCAGCGGGGTGGCCGCCTCCAGCCGCCCGGCCAGGCCCGCCCAGGCCGCCTCGGCGGCGTAGGCCTTGGTGGTCAGGTGCACCACGTCCGGGGCATCCGGGGGCGGGCCGACCCGGGTGGGCAGCGTCAGCTGCAGGGCGTCGCCCTCGGGGGTGATCAGCGTCTGGCGTTCGGGGAGGGGGCGTCGGCCGATCAGGATGACCGGCTGCCCGGCCCGGGCCAGGCGCAGGGCCAGCAGCCGGCCGATGGCGCCGGGACCGACGATCCAGTGGAGGCGCGGCGCCATCACGACGAGGCCTTGCGACGCCGCGGCGAGGCGCGCTTGCCGGTGCCGCGACGGGTGCCGGTTCGCTGGCGTCGGCCAGGGGAAACGGGGGCCTCCTCGCCCCGGGCGCCGGCCAGGGCCTCGCGCAGCCGCCGGGCATCGGCGCTGCCCAGCAGGGTGCGCAGGTCCGCCACCAGCGCCTCCAGGAAGGGGGCCGGCTCGGCCTCCTGCTCGGCGATGGCGGCGAGGCGCTGCTCCCACAGGGCGGTGCGCTCGGGGCGCCCCACCGCCTCCGGCAGGGAGGCGATCAGGGCGCTGCCCAGGCGCGTGGCGCGCAGCGCCTTGGCGCGACGCACCAGGTAGCCGCGCTCCACCAGGGTCTCGATGATGCCGGCGCGGGTCGCCTCGGTGCCCAGGCCATCGTGCTCGCGCAGGGTACGCCTGACCTCGGGGTCCTCGACGTAGCGGGCGATGTTCATCATCGCCTTGATCAAACTGGCGTCGGTGAAGGGTTCCGGCGGGCGGGTCTCGCGATCCTCCACGCCGGCCTCCCGGACGCGACAGCCTTCGCCCTCGGTGAGGGGCGGCAGCGGCGGCGCCTCCTCCCGGGTGGTGAAGAGCGGCTTCCAGCCGGGATCGAGAATCTCCTGGCCCCGGGCGCGGAAGGTCTCGTCCAGGATCGTGAAAGCCGCCTTCACCTCCCGGGTGGCAAGCGCCGGGTAGAACTGGGCCAGCACGTTGCGGGCGACCAGCCGGAAGACCCGGGCCTCGGTGGCCGAGAGGCGCGCCGGGTCCATGGGGCGCCCGGTGGGTGCCAGGGCGTGGTGGGCACCCACCTTCCCGTCGTTCCAGGCCCGGGAACGGCGCGAGAAGTCGGCCCCGGCGAGCCAGCCGCGCAGGGTCTCGTCGCCGCCGCAGGCGCCTTCCAGGGTGGCCCGGGCGCCGGCCAGGTGCTCCTCGGGCAGGTAGCGGCAGTCGGAGCGGGGATAGGTGATCAGCCGGTGACGCTCGTAGAGGGCCTGGCAGGTGTCCAGCACCGCCTTGGCGGAGAGCCCGTAGCGCCGGGCGGCGTCCACCTGCAACGCCGACAGGGAGTAGGGCAGGGGGGCGGCCTGGCGCTTCTCCTGGGTGTGCAGCTCGGCAAGGTGCCCCTCGGCACCGGGCAGGCGCTCGGCCAGGGCCGCCGCCGGCGCCCGGGCCAGCAGGCGGCCCTGGTCGTCGAGGGGGTGGTCCTCGCCGGGCACCCACCAGGCGCGCAGCGCGCCGCGCGACACCGCCAGGTCGGCCCACAGCACGAAGAAGGGTCGGGGCACGAAGTCGCGGATTTCGTTGTCGCGGCGCACCACCAGGCCCAGCACCGGGGTCTGCACCCGCCCCACCGAGAGCACCCCGTCGTGGCCCGCCTGGCGGCCGGTGAGGGTCCAGGCGCGGGTCAGGTTGATGCCGTAGAGCCAGTCGGCCCGGGCGCGGGACTGGGCGGCGCGGTAGAGCGGCTGGTAGCGGGCGTTGTCCTCCAGGCGCGAGAGCGCCCGCTGCACCGCCGGGCGGTTGAGGTCGCTGACCAGCAGCCGCGAGACCCGGCCCCGCCATCCCAGGTGCTCGATCACCTCCTGCACCAGCAGCTGTCCCTCGCGGTCCGGGTCGCCGGCGTGGACCACCTCGCCGGCCTGCTTGAGCAGCCGGCGGATCACCGCCAGCTGGCCGCGCGCCTTGGGGCGCGGCGTGAGCTTCCAGCGTTCGGGCAGGATCGGCAGGGCGTCCAGGCGCCACTGCCTCAGGGCCGGGTCGTAGGCATCGGGCGGGGCCTGCTCCAGCAGGTGGCCCAGGCACCAGGTCACGGTGGTGTCGCCCGCCGCGATCGCCCCCTCCTGCTGGCGGGGGGCCCCGGGCAGGGCGTCGGCGATGGCGCGGGCCAGGCTGGGTTTCTCGGCGATGATCAGGCGCATGGCGGGCTCGTCGGGCGGTCTCTGGACATTCTTCCAGTGTTCGTGGCGATTGGCCAGTGTCACCCACCTCGAATGGTGTACAATCCTTGTATCACTTAACGCGGCGGGGGATGACCATGCGCGAGCGAGGCAGGACGAGACGGCTGCTGGGGCTGGGGGCGCGCACCGGCGGGGCGCTGCTGCGCACCCGGATGGGCGGCCAGGCGGACTGGCGCGCCCTGGGCGAGGCGCTCTTCGAGGGGCTCTCCGAGCTCAAGGGGCCGGCGATGAAGCTCGCCCAGATCATGTCCCAGTGGGATGACCTGCTGCCGCCCGATCTCGCCGAGGAGCTGGCCCGCCTGCAGCGCCAGGCGGAGCCGATGCCCTGGGAGTCGATACGCCGCACCCTGGACGACCATTACGGCGACCTCGAGGCGGTATTCCGCGAGGTCGAGACGCGCCCCTTCGCCAGCGCCTCCATGGGCCAGGTCCACCGTGCGGTGACCCGGTACGGCGAGTCCCTGGTGCTCAAGGTGCAGTACCCCGGGCTTGCCGAGGTGCTGGAGGACGACCTCGCCCAGGTGCGGCGCCTGATGCGGCTGGGGCGCTGGTTCAAGGTCCCCCAGGCCCGCCTCGAGGCGCTCTTCGAGGAGCTGGCGGCGAGCCTGCGCGGCGAGCTCGACTACCACGCCGAGGCCCGGGCGCTGGCGCGCTACCGCGAGCGCTACGCCGACTGGTCGGGGTTGGAGATCCCCGAGCCGCTGCCGGCGCTTTCCGGCGAGCGGGTGCTGGCCATGCGCTACGTGCCGGGTACGCCCCTGCGCGAGCTGGAGGGCACCGACGATGCCACTCGCCAGGGCATCGCGCGCACGCTGGCCGACTGGCTCACCGAGGAGCTCTTCACCCATGGCGAGCTGCACGCCGACCCCCACGCCGGCAACTTCGCCGCCGACGACCAGGGACGGCTGGTGATCTACGACCTGGGCGCGGTGATCCCGGTGCCCGAGGCGCGCCTGGCGGCGATGATGCGCCTGCTGGAGGCGACGCTCGACGGCGACCCCATGGCCATGGACGAGGCGCTGCTCTCGCTCGGAGGTCGCCAGGGTCAGGGGGCGCCGCTGGCGCTCTACCGCGACGCCGCCGAGGCGGTCTCGGCGCTCTTCGCCCCCGGCGAGCAGGACTTCGGCGACGTGCGGGTCCACCGCCGCCTGCGCGAGCTCTCGCCCCGTGTCTGGGCCGCCATGGACCGCCTGCAGCCTCCCGCCGATACCCTGCTGCTGTCGCGCACCCTCAATGGCCACTACTGGAACCTGGTGCGCCTCGGCGCCCGGCTCGACATGCGCTCGCGCACCGCCCCGCTGCTGGCCTGGGCAAGGCGCTAAGCGGCTGCCAAGGTCCCTTGCCGGCTGCTAGACTGTGCCGTTTTCCGGACGGTGGAGGTCACGATGCTGGCGGTATGGGTGGAACAGCTGCTGGGATTCGCCTCGGGGGCGCTCAAGGCGATCCGCCAGGACGAGCGCTATCCGACCTTGATGGCCTGGGCCCGGGAGGAGGGCCCGGCGCTGCTCGGCGGCAACACGGCGCTGGCCCAGGCGCTGGCGCCGGAGCTGTGGTCCCAGACGCCGCTTGAGCGCCTCGACTTCCGCTGCGAGCCCCTCGCCAGGCCCGGCCGCAACGAGCCCTGCTGGTGCGACTCCGGGCGCAAGACCAAGCACTGCTGCGGGGCCGTCAGCCTGCCCGGTTCGGTGCCCGGGCACATGATGTGGATGCTCTCGCTGCGCGACTGGAAGGGCGAGACCCTCAAGGCGGCGCTGGCCAGCGGGCGGGCGCCGGCCCAGGCGCTGCTCGAGGCGGGGCTGATCGCCGCCGAGACCGGCCAGCGCGGCCGCGCCCAGCAGATCCTCGAGTCGCTCTTCGAGCGCGGCGACTGGGCGCGGCTGCCGGAGCAGGCCGAGCCCGCCTTCGAGATCCTCCTCGACCTCTACCAGGAGCGCGGCTTCACCCGCAAGCGGGAGAGGCTGCTCGACGCCGTGCTCGAGCACGGCCCGCTGTTCCTGCGTGGCGTGGCCCTGGAGCGGCTGTGCCTGATGCACCTGGACAACGACGACCTGGACAGCGCCCGGGCCGCCTTCGTGCGCGCCCAGCAGGCGCTGCCCGACTCGCCCACCCTGGCCTATATCGAGGCCATGCTGCTGCTCCACGAGGGACACGAGGAGGAAGCCGCCGAGCGGGCGCGCTTCTGGTTCCGGCGCCTGGCGCGCCAGGGCGACCTCGAGCCCGACCAGCTGCAGTTCCTTGCCGACCTGGCCGAGAACCCCGGGGCCACCCTGGCCGAGCAGCTGCTCAGCGCCGAGGAGGACCTCGCCGGCCCCCTGGCCGCGCTCCAGGCGTTGCTCGCCGAGCTGCCCACCGCGCCGCGACTCGACGTCTCGCGCACCGAAGCGGGGCGGCTCGAGTACCGCACCACCGCCCGCGAGGATACCCTGCATGCCGCCTGGCGCCGGGTCTTCCCGGTGGCGGCGGTCTCCGATTCCCCGCTGGGCCTGGAGGATGACCCCTGGCCCGCGGCGGGGGAGTGGCTGCCCGATCTCTGCAGCCATCCCGAGTGGCTCGACGCCCCGGCGGTGGTGCAGGAGCTGGCGCTGGCGCTGACCACCCGCTTCGGCAGCCTGCCGTGGATGGCGCCGAGCCTCTTCGTGCCCCTGGCGGATCGCCTGGAGCGCTGGCTCGACCAGGTCGCCGCCGAAGGGCCCGGCACCCTGGCCTGGGAGGAGGCCGACAACGCCCTGCTGCTACGCACCGGCCTGGCGCTGGTGGTGGGCATGGAGCGCGGCGCGCGGCAGCGCTCCCGGCGGCTCGCCGAGAGCCTGCTCGCGGTGGACGACCACGACAGCCTGGGCCTGCGCGAGCTGGTGCTCGACCAGCTGCTGCGCGACGGCCGCGATGCCGAGGCCCTGGCGGTCAGCGAGCAGCCCCCCGAGGCGGAGGCCGAGGGGCCGGCGCTGGGCGTGCTGATGGGGCGGGCGCTGGCGCTCTATCGGCTTGACCGGCCGGCCGAGGCCGAGGCGGCCCTGGGCGAGGTCCAGGCGCACAATCCCCATGCCCTGGCCCTGCTCTGCACGGAGCGCCCTCGCCCCGTGCCGGGCGGCGACACCGGTGCCGCCGAGCCCGGCAGTCGCGCCGAGGCCTGGCAGTACCGCACCCTGATGCGCGACCAGTGGCGGACGACCCCGGGGGCGCTCGCCTGGTTGCAGGCGTGGCTGGATGGCGAGGCGCATCGCCGATAAATCGGGCTCCCACGGGGGCTGGCTTCCAGCGTCCGAGGCCGCCCGAGCCGTGCTTGGGGTCTGACTCCCAGGCTGTTGATGGCTCAGTCATATCAGAGCGTTGTCGTGATATGCAGCAGCGGGGTCAGGCTCCAACGGCTAAGGCGTCATCATGACTGGCCGCTTTCCGCTTCCGCCGCCGCCACCGGTGCGGGGACCAGTTCCCGGTCGCGGTTGACCCACAGCGCCAGCAGCACCGCAGGAATGCCCAGGGCGCTGGCGAGCAGGAAGAAGGTGGCGTAGCCGTCGGCCTCCACCACCAGCCCCCCGAAGCCGCTGATGAACTTGCCTGGCAGGGTCATCAGCGACGAGAAGAGCGCGTACTGGGTCGCCGTGTAGGCGCGCGAGGTGAGGCTCGAGAGGAAGGCGATGAACACGGCGCTGGCCAGGCCGTTGGCGAGGTTGTCGCCGACGATGGTCATCACCAGCAGCGGCAGGCTCTGGCCGACCAGCGCCAGGAGGGTGAACAGCAGGTTGGTCAGCGCCACCGCCGTGGCGCCCAGCACCAGGATGGGGCCGATGCCGTAGCGGGCCACCAGCAGTCCCCCAAGGATGCCGCCGGCGATGCTCATGGCGATGCCGAAGACGTTGGTGACGTTGGCGATGGTGGCCAGGGAGAATCCCAGGTCGATATAGAGGGGGTTGGCCATGGAGGCCATGGCCAGGTCGCTGATGCGGAACACCGCCACGAAGATCAGCAGCCACAGCGCCTTGCGGCGGTGGCGGGTGAAGAAGTCGGTGAAGGGGCAGACGATGGCGCCGATCCCCCAGGCGCCCAGGCGCCGCCACGCCTTCGCACGGCCACGGCTGGCGCGCAGGAAGCTGCGCACCCGCGGCTCGTGGAGCAGCTGGGTGTTGAGCGAGAGGCGCGCCGGCTCGGGCCGCAGCAGCACGGTGACCACGCCGACCCCGACCAGGGCCGCCATGGTCAGGTAGGCGGCCTCCCAGGAGAGCCAGGAGGCGAGGTAGAGGGCGCCGGCGCCGGCGGCCAGCAGCCCGCCTCGATAGCCGATGATATAGGTGGAGGCCATGGCCGCCTGGACGTCGTCCGGCGCCGACTCGATGCGGAAGGCGTCGATGGCGATGTCCTGGGTGGCGCTGCCGAAAGCCACCAACAGGGCGAAGGTGGCCACCAGCGGCAGGTGGCCGACGGGGTCGACGCCGGCCAGGCCCACCAGGCCGGCGACGATCATCGCCTGGGCCGCCAGTATCCAGCCGCGCCGCTGGCCCAGGGTGCGGGTCAGCAGCGGCAGCGCCAGGCGATCCACCACCGGGGCCCAGAAGAACTTGATCGAGTAGAGCATGCCGATCCAGGCGAAGAAGCCGATGGCCGCGACCTCGACCCCGCTGCCGCGCAGCCACGCCGAGAGGGTGGAGAACACCAGCAGGAAGGGCAGGCCGGCCGAGAAGCCCAGGAACAGCATGGTGACGACGGGCGCACGCAGGTAGATCGCCAGGGCGTCGCGCCAGCTCCTCTGCACGGTAGGCGTCGGCATGGGGCTCTCCTTGCAACGATGATAGAATCCTCGCCTCGAAACGCCGGGCGCCCCCCGGGGGCCTGCCCCGCGGGAGGTCACGATTGTTGCAGAGCCCCGGCGGTGATACCAGCGTCCAGCCTCACAGGTGAGCCATGAACGAGAGCCAGACGTCCCAGACGCCCGAATCGGGCGACGTGGCCGTCCCGCGCTGGTATGCCATCCAGTGCAAGGGCGGTGAATCCTTCCGTGCCAACGAGAACCTGGTCAACCAGGGCTTCGAGGTGTTCCACCCGGTGCTCGAGGTGCAGAAGAAGCGCCGCGGCAAGCTGGCCTGGGTGACCGAGCCGCTGTTTCCCTACTACCTGTTCATCCGCCTCGATCGGCTGGTGAGCAACTGGCGCCCCATCCGCTCCACCCGCGGGGTGCTCAGGCTGGTCACCTTCGGCGAGATGCCCATCGCCGTGGACGACCGGCTGATCGCCACCCTGCGCGAGCACGGCAGCGAGCGCGACCAGGACGCCAACCTCTACTTCCGCGCCGGCGAGACGGTGCAGATCACCGAGGGACCCTTCAAGGAGCTCCAGGCGGTGTTCGAGGGCCACAAGGGCGAGGAGCGCGCCATCGTGCTGCTCAACCTGCTGCATCGCCAGCAGCGCCTGGAAATGCCCGTCTCGCACCTGCGCCGCGGCTGATTCGCAGGCCGCCGATCCCTTGTCCATCCCAGGAGGCTCCCATGACCATCGCCCCCCAGCGTGTCGTCACCCTGCACTATGTCCTGAAGGAGGTCCTGAGCGACGCCGACGGCCAGGTGCTCGATGACTCTCGTGCCCGCCAGCAGCCCCTCGAGTACCTGCACGGCCACCACAACATCGTCGCCGGCCTGGAGCGCGCCCTGGAGGGCCAGGCCGAGGGCGCCGAGCTGTCGGTGACCCTGATGCCCGCCGACGCCTACGGCCTGCGCAACGAGGCGCTGGTACGCGAGGTGGGGCGCGACGCCTTCCCGGTGCCGGACCTCGCCCCGGGGATGCGCTTCCAGACCCCCGGAGACGACGGCCCCGAGATCGTCACCGTGGTCGAGGTGGGCGACGACAGCGTGCTGATCGATACCAACCACCCCCTGGCCGGGCGCACGCTGCGCTATGCCCTCGAGGTGCTCGCGGTGCGCGATGCCACCCGCGCGGAGCTCGCCAAGGGGCATCCGCTGCCTGCGGACACCGATCCCGCCGAGGTGGAGGACAAGAAGCTCCACTGAAACCTGACCTGCATCAATTCCTGGCCTGCTCCTGGTGACGCGACCGTCGATACTTGATGCAGGTCAGGTTTTGCCTCGCTCTCCCGGTCTAGAGTGTCCTCAACACATCGAGACGGGAGAACTTCACCATGTATCTGGACGACGCCGTAATCTTTGGTCTGGTCACCGTCGCGATGATGGTCGCTTTCATGGGCGGCTGGATCGCCTTCATCGTGCGGGACCACAAGAAGAAGCACTGAGCCAGCCGTTCCACCAGTCGTCAGGGGAGGGGGGAGTCACTCCCCCCAGTGGGCCGACCTTCACGGGTCGGCCTTTTTTTTGGATCATCGCAGACGGGCGTGAAACCCGCCGGTAGGAGGGATGCTGTGCATCGCGACGGGAGGCCGGAGGACCCCCGCGATAACGCTTCCAGAACAGGCGGCGTCAACGAGGCGCCTACCGGCGCCAGCCGGCAGGGTGCCCGCCGCCGAGTCGCACGGCGACGGGCTCAGCGCCGGACCGTCAGGCGGGCCTTGGCGGGTCGCCAGTGATTCTGCCAGGCGCGCATCACCCGCTCCGGGTACCAGGTCTTGCCCAGGCTGCCGTTGTAGCGCGCCAGGGCGCGGGTGAGGTCGCCGCGCTCCACCGCCAGGTAATGAGCCAGGATGGTGCAGCCATAGCGCAGGTTGCGCCACGGGTCCTTGAGGTCGTCGGCGGGCAGGCCCAGCTCGCGGATCCAGAACGGCATGATCTGCATCAGCCCCACCGCCCCGGCCGAGGAGACGGCCTCGGCGCGGAAGGCGCTCTCCACCTGGATCAGCGCCAGCACCAGTTCGGGGGAGAGGTCGGCCAGGGTGGCCTCGTGGTAGACCCGGCGCAGCAGTTCCTGGCGCCTCGCGGGATCCTTCACGTAGCGCGCCAGGGTGGGCTCCATGGCGTTGAACCACTGGCGGGCGGCCCAGATCGCGACGGGATCCCGGGGCAGGGCGAGGGCCTCGTCCAGGGTGTTGCGCAGGCCGGGTGACCGGTCGGGCAACGGCTGCACCAGCCGCGGCAAGCGATCCGCCTCCAGTGCGGCGACGAAATCCTGCGCTACCCCCGGCAAGGGGCTCAGCAGGGTGCCCGCCGCCAGCGCGGCGGCGAGACGACGACAGGCTCGGCGAGGGCGTTCAGCCCAGCCGGATCGTGCGGCGCAGGAAGTCGAGGATCTCGCCTGCCGGTACCATGGTGGCGTCTTTGTCACGGCGTCCCTTGTACTCCAGTTCCCCCTTGTCCAGCCCGCGGTCGCCGACCACCAGGCGGTGGGGCAGGCCCATCAGCTCGTGGTCGGCGAACTTGACGCCGGGGCGCAGGTCGCGGTCGTCCAGCAGCACCTCGAAGCCGGCCTCGGTGAGCGCGGCGTAGAGCGTCTCCGACTCCTCGCGCACGCGCTGCGACTTGTGGGCGTTCATCGGCACCAGCGCGACCTGGAAGGGCGCGATGGGGTCGGGCCAGATGATGCCGGCGGCGTCGTGGTTCTGCTCGATGGCGGCGGCCACCACGCGGGTCACCCCGATACCATAGCAGCCCATCCAGGGGTGCAGGGCGCGACCTTCGTCGCCCAGTACGGTGGCGTTCATCGCCTCGCTGTACTTGGTGCCCAGCTGGAAGACGTGGCCCACCTCGATGCCGCGCTTGATGGACAGGGTGCCGCGGCCGTCCGGGGAGGGGTCGCCCTCCACCACGTTGCGCAGGTCGGCCACCTTCGGCAGCGCCACGTCGCGCTCCCAGTTGATGCCGAAGTAGTGCTTGCCGTCGACATTGGCGCCGGCCCCGAAGTCGCTCATCAGCGCCACCGAGCGGTCGATGATGATCGGCATCTCCAGGCCCACCGGGCCCAGGGAGCCGGGGCCCGCGCCCACCGCGGCGCGGATCTCCTCCTCGCTGGCCATGGTCAGCGGGGCGGCCACCTCGGGCAGGTTCTCGGCCTTCACCTCGTTGAGCTCGTGGTCGCCGCGCACCAGCAGGGCGATCAGGCCGCCCTCGGTGGCGTGGACCATCAGGGTCTTGAGGGTCTTCTCGATGGGCAGGCCGTGCTGCTCCACCAGGGCGGCGATGGTGCGGGCATCGGGGGTGTCCACCAGGCGCAGCTCTTCGGCAGGGGCGGCACGCTCGCCCCGGGGGGGCAATGCCTCGGCCTTCTCCATGTTGGCGGCGTAGTCGGACTCGGTGGAGAAGACGATGTCGTCCTCGCCGGACTCGGCCAGCACGTGGAACTCGTGGGAGCCGGTGCCGCCGATGGCGCCGTTGTCGGCGATCACCGGGCGGAAGTCGAGCCCCAGGCGGGTGAAGATCCGCGTGTAGGCGTCGTACATCGCCTGGTAGGTCTCCTCGAGGGAGGCCTCGTCGACATGGAAGGAGTAGGCGTCCTTCATGATGAACTCGCGAGAGCGCATCACCCCGAAGCGCGGACGGATCTCGTCGCGGAACTTGGTCTGGATCTGATAGAAGTTGGCCGGCAGCTGCTTGTAGCTGGCGATCTCCTTGCGCACCAGGTCGGTGATCACCTCCTCGTGGGTGGGGCCGACGCAGTAGTCGCGATCGTGGCGATCCTTGAGGCGCAGCAGCTCGGGGCCGTACTGCTCCCAGCGGCCGGACTCCTGCCACAGTTCGGCGGGCTGCACCGCCGGCATCAGCACCTCCTGGGCGCCGGCGCGGTCCATCTCCTCGCGCACGATGCGCTCCACCTTGCGCAGGGTCTTCAGCCCCAGCGGCAGCCAGGTGTAGAGGCCGGAGGTGAGACGGCGGATCATCCCCGCGCGCAGCATCAACTGGTGGCTGATGACTTCCGCGTCGGCGGGGGTTTCCTTGAGGGTGGCGATCAGCATCTGGGTGGCGCGCATGGGTCCGGTGGTTCCTCGAGCGGGTTCGGGCGAGTGACGGAAGCGGGGCCGCCGGGGCGGCGGCAGTGACCGAGCATTGTACGGCCCGCCGTGCGGGGCGGCAAAAGCTTGTGCGTCGGCGGAGCCGCCCCTGCCGGGTCAGGCCCCCAGCAGCAGGCGCACCAGCACGCCCAGCACCAGGGTGGAGGAGACGCTGAGCAGGGTGCCCAGCAGCACGTACTCGGTGAGCTTGCGGTCGGGCGAGTCGCGCAGGTCGCCGAAGCGCAGCACCGACTTGGCGGCGAGCAGGAAGCCGACCGCGGTGAGCTGGTCGAGCAGCACCAGGGTCAGCACCAGCAGCCGCTCCATCACCCCGATGCGCGCCCCGGCGCGGGCCAGGGTGCCGGTCTCCTCGAGCTGCTCGCTCCAGCGCCGCATGACCAGGGCGATGGCGACCGACAGCGGCCGCGTCACCAGCAGGTAGGCGGCCGTGATCCCCAGTACCGCCGGCGAGGCGAGCCAGGCGGCAAAGGCCCCCAGCGGGGCCAGGCTGCCGAGCCAGGCCAGCCAGACGCCCAGCAGCACCAGCAGGTGGGCGGCCTGGTCGAGCAGGAACCAGCGCAGTTCGCCGGCCGGCAGCTGGGCCTTGGCCAGGTCGATCAGCCAGTGGCTCGCGGCCACCGCCAGGGCGCCGAGCACCACGGCGGCCGTGCCCCGGGGCATGGCCACGTTCGCCGCCACCAGCACGCCCCCGGCCAGCAGGCCGTGCAGGCCCGCATGCAGCAGCAGGCGCCTCGAGCGGTGGCGCCGTCGGTAGCGCTCCTCGACCCAGGACGAGGGTTGCAGCAGGAAGTCGCCCACCAGGTGGGCGAGGAGCAGGGCCATGAGCAGCGAGAGGCCATCGGCGCTCATGACGATGCCGCCTCGGCCCCGAGTCGCCCTCGCAGGTAGTCGAGGGTGTCGGAGAGCAGGGCCCAGCGGGCGGCGCGCAGGCGCTTGTGCACGCTGGGCTGGCGGATGCCGAGCCGCTCGGCCAGGGCCTGCTGGGAGGCGTCATGGCGAAGGCTCAGGCCGACCACCTCGGCGGAGTAGGGCGACCAGCCGTCGATCAGGTCGTCGATGTAGCGTACCAGCAGATCGAGCCCGGGATCCTCGTCGGCCGCGAGCCGGGTCAGGGAGAGATGGGCGGCGCTCTCGGCCAGGGCATCCAGGGCGCGGCCCGAGGCGACGAAGGTGGCACCGTCGGCCGCCGCGTCCCCCGGCTCGGACGGCCCCACCGCCACCGCGATCCGGGCATCCCAGCGCCGCTCGGGCTCGGAGTGCTCGACCAGCGCCGCGCGCAGGGCCACCGCCGCCTCCATGGCCGTCGCGGCCTGCGGCAGGGCGAGCTGGAAGCCATCGCCCCGGTAGCGTTCGCCGCGGCCCTCGTAGCGAGTGGCGAGCTCGGCCAGGCAGTCATCCAGCAGGCGGTAGAGGCGCGGCCGATCCTCGATCCGGCGCGAGTCGATCACGTCGCCGGTGAGCACGGCGATGCGTCCTGGCATGGCACCTCCTGGCATGGCACCTCTCCCGTCTTCGGTATCCGATACGAGTATAGCCCTCCGGGGCTATATGGCAACCTGATAGCCCTGTAGGGCTATTTTTATAAAAATTTGCCCTCCAGGGCTATTGGTCGCTACCGGGCCAGCTCGCGCATGGCGCTCTCCAGCCCCTCCAGGGTCATGGGGTACATGCGGTCATCGATCAGCTCGCGGATCAGCCGGGTAGAGGAGGTGAACGCCCAGGCGCGCCGCGGCATGGGGTTGAGCCAGGCCAGGCGGGGGAACTTCTCCGCCAGGCGCCGGAGCCACACCGCGCCGGCCTCGTCGTTGAAGTGCTCCACGCTGCCGCCGGGATGGGTGATCTCGTAGGGCGACATGGCGGCGTCGCCGACGATCACCACCTGGTAGTCGTCGCCGTAGGTATGCAGCACGTCCATCGTCGGGATGCGCTCATGCCGGCGACGGGAATTGTCGCGCCACAGCCCCTCGTAGAGGCAGTTGTGGAAGTAGTAGGCCTCCAGGTGCTTGAACTCCGAGCGCGCTGCCGAGAAGAGCTCCTCGCAGGTGCGGATGTGGTCGTCCATGGAGCCGCCCACGTCGAGCAGCAGCAGCACCTTGACCGCGTTGTGGCGCTCGGGGCGCATCTGCACGTTGAGCAGGCCGGCGTCCCTTGCCGTCTCGCGGATGGTGGCGTCGACGTCGAACTCCTCCGCCGCCCCCTGGCGGGCGAACTTCCTGAGCCTGCGCAGCGCCATCTTGATGTTGCGGGTGCCCAGCTCCAGGGAGTCGTCGTAGTCGCGGAAGCGCCGCTCGTCCCACACCTTCGCGGCGCGGCGATGGCGCGAGCCCTCCTGGCCGATGCGGATCCCCTCGGGGTGGTAGCCGTAGGCGCCGAAGGGGCTGGTGCCGCCGGTGCCGATCCACTTGTTGCCGCCGGCATGGCGCTCCTTCTGCTCCTCTAGGCGCTGCTTGAAGGTCTCGATCAGCGCCTCGAGGCCGCCCAGGGACTCGATCCGGGCCTTCTCCTCCTCGGAGAGCTGCTTCTCGAACTCCCGACGCAGCCAGTCGTCCGGGATCAGCGCCTCGATGGCGGCATCGAGGTTCTCGAGCCCCTCGAACCAGGCGGCGAAGGCGCGATCGAAACGGTCGAAGTGACGTTCATCCTTGACCAGCACGGTGCGGGCGATGCGGTAGAAGGCCTCCATGTCGGCGAACACCACGCCGCGCTCCACCACCGCATGGAGGTCGAGCAGCTCGCGCAGCGACACCGGCACCCCGGCGCGCTTGAGGGTCTCGAACAGGCCGATGAACATGGCCTAGCGGCTCGTCCTGCGCATCATGAAGGCCAGCCGCTCCAGCAGCTGGGTATCCTGCTCGTTCTTGACCAGCGCCCCGGCCAGCGGCGGGATCGCCTTGGCCGGGTCGCGCTGGTAGAGCGCCTCCCGGGCCAGGTCGTCGGCCATCAGCAGCTTCAGCCAGTCCACCAGCTCCGAGGTGGAGGGCTTCTTCTTGAGGCCCGGGGCCTCGCGCAACGCGAAGAACACCTCCAGGGCCTCGCCGACCAGCCTGGGCGCGATCTCGGGGAAGTGCACGTCGACGATGGCCTGCAGGGTCTCGCGGTCGGGGAACTCGATGTAGTGGAAGAAGCAGCGGCGCAGGAAGGCGTCGGGCAGCTCCTTCTCGTTGTTGGAGGTGATGACGATGATCGGGCGGTGCTTCGCGCGGATGGTCTCGCCGGTCTCGTAGACATGGAACTCCATGCGATCCAGCTCCTGGAGCAGGTCGTTGGGGAATTCGATGTCCGCCTTGTCGATCTCGTCGATCAGCAGCACCACCCGCTGGTCGGCGGTGAAGGCCTCCCACAGCTTGCCGG
Source organism: Halomonas sp. (assembly GCA_046540755.1). Lineage (GTDB taxonomy): Bacteria > Pseudomonadota > Gammaproteobacteria > Pseudomonadales > Halomonadaceae > Halomonas. The sequence goes on from JBKHEO010000007.1 coordinate 44,190, forward strand.
GCTTGATGTAGTTGGCGACATCCTCCACGCCCTCGACCCCCAGCTGGGAGTCGCGCAGGCGGCTCACCGCATCGTACTCGTAGAGCCCCTGGGCGGCCTTGGTGGAGGACTTGATATGCCAGGTGTGCAGCTCGGTGCCCAGCGAGGCCGCCAGCTCCTCGGCGAGCAGGGTCTTGCCGGTGCCCGGCTCGCCCTTGATCAGCAGCGGGCGCTCCAGGGTCACGGCGGCGTTTACCGCCTGCTTGAGGGCCTCGGTGGCCACGTAGGTGGAGGTGGAGTCGAAAGCCATGGGGTCGTGCCTCGGCGTGTCGTCAGCGGGTCAGAGGAATCGAACGAGTGTACGGAAGGGGGCAAGAGGCGACAAATCCTGCCGAGGTTTCACTCGGCGTAGATCATCTTGCGTGTCATGCCGCCGTCCACCACCAGGTTCTGGCCGGTAACGAAGCCCGCCTCGTCGGAGAGCAGGAAAGCCGCCATGGCGGCGATATCCTCGGGGCGACCCACGCGCCCGACCGGATGCTGGTCGCGGTCGATGTCACGATGCTCGACGGCCACGCGATTCGCGGTCTTCTGCCGATCGCCGACCTCGATCCACCCCGGGCTGATGGCGTTGACGCGGATCTCGGGGCCCAGGCTGACCGCCAGGGCGTGGGTGAGAGCCACCACGCCGCCCTTGCTGGCGGCATAGGCCTCGGTGTCGGGTTCCGACTGCAGTGCCCGGGTGGAGGCCATCAGCACCATGGCGCCGCGGCTTACGCGCAGGTGGGGCGCGGCATGCTTGGCGCAGAGCATCGCCCCGGTCAGGTTGGTATCGAGGTAGGCCTGCCAGGTGTCGAGAGACAGCGTCTCCACCGGGCCCTGGAAGGGGTCGGCCAGGCCGGCGTTGTGGATCACGCCGTCGAGACGACCGAAAAGTGCCAGCGTCCTGTCGAGGCTCTCGGCCACCTGGCGCTCGTCGCGCACGTCCGAGACCATGGCCAGTAGCCGCTCCGGGTGAGCGAGCCGCTCGCGGCACTCGGCCAGTGCCTCGGCGTCGATATCGGTCAGGGCCACGCGGTAACCGCGGCCCAGCAGGTGCTCGGCGATGCCCAGCCCGATGCCCTGGGCGCCGCCGGTCAGGTAGATCACGCCGGATTCGTTCATGCGTTGCGCTCCTCGCGGACGGGGCGGTAGGCCTCCACCAGGGTCGCCGGGTCGTGCTCGGCATGGCCGCGGGCGGCATGGGCGCGCAGCAGCTGGGCGGCGAGGCCGCTCATGGGGGTGGCGCTGGCGCTGCGACGGCTCTGGGCCACCGCCATGTCCAGGTCCTTGAGCAGGGTGCGCAGGTGCCAGGGCGGGTCGGTGAAGTCGCTCGCCGCCATGCGCGGGGTCAGGAGCCGGAAGGGCGTGGAATCCGCGAAGCCGCCGGCCAGCGCCTCGGTCAGGCGACCGGCCTCCACGCCGCTGGCCTCGGCCAGGGCCACCATCTCGGCGAGCACCGCGGCCTGGCAGCCCACCACCATCTGGTTGCACACCTTGGTGACCTGGCCGGCGCCCACCGGCCCCATATGGGTGACCCGGGCAGCCAGGGGGGCGAGCAGGGGGCGCAGGGCGTCGATCCGGGCCGCCTCGCCGCCCGCCATCATTACCAGGCTGCCCGCCTCGGCGCCGGCCACGCCACCGGAGACCGGGCAGTCGACCCAGGCCATGCCGCACTGCGCCTCGAGGCGTGCGGCGAAGTCACGGGTCGCCTCCGGGTCGCTGCTGGAGAAGTCGATCAGGGTCTGGCCGTGTCGGCCGTGCTGGGCCACGCCGCCCTCGCCGAATACCACCGCCTCCACCGCCTCGGTATTGGCCAGGCAGAGCATGACCACGTCCACGTGCCGCACCAGTTCGCCGAGGGAGCCCGCCACCCTGGCACCGGCGTCGACCAGCGTCTCCGCCTTGGCAACGGTGCGGTTCCAGACAGTCACCTCGAAGCCGGCGTCGAGCAGGCGGCGGGTCATGGGGTCGCCCATCAGGCCGAGGCCGATGAAACCGAGCGTGGGGTGGGGCATATCACTCTCCTTGGCAAACGGAAGGCCGCCCTGAGGCGGCCTTCATCATGCGGTCCGAAGCGATGCCCGGCAAGCCGGCGCGAGCCAGAGCGGCTGCGGCAAGGCGTCACTTGAGGCCGGCTCGAGGCGGGCCCATAGTCTCTTCGAGATCCCTTATGCGAGGAGCGCGAGATGTCCGAGGCCCTGACCCTGGGGTGTCCCCACTGCCATGCCGTCAACCGCGTTGCCCGGTCCCGCCTGAACGACGGTCCCACCTGCGGCAAGTGCAAGCGTCCGCTCTTCACCGGCGAGCCGGTGGCGCTGACCGCGGCCAACTTCCGCGCCCTGGTGGAGCGCAGCGAACTGCCGGTGGTCGTGGACTTCTGGGCCGGCTGGTGCGGTCCCTGCAAGATGATGGCGCCGATCTTCGCCGAGGCGGCCCGCGAGCTGGAGCCGCTCATGCGCTTCGCCAAGCTGGATACCGAGGCGGAGGAGGCCCTGGCCGGGCGCTTCGGCATCCGCAGCATTCCCAGCCTGGTCGTCTTCAAGGGCGGGCGCGAGGTGGCACGCCAGGCCGGCGTCCTGCAGGGGTCGCAGCTGAGGCAGTGGCTGCAGCCGCACCTGGTGTGAGTCCTGTGGAGAGGAGCCATTACCCCTGACGCCGAAGCTGCTCCTTCAGCTGCCTGGGCACCTGCTTGATGATCAGCCGGTCACCCTGCTCGTCGTACTCCACGCTGGAGCCCAGCAGGTGGGAGTCGAAGCTGATCGAGACCCCGCCGGCGCGGCCGGTGAAGCGCCTGAACTGGTTGAGGGTCTTGCGGTCAGGCGGGATCTCCGGGGAGAGGCCGTAGTCGGCGTGGCGGATATGGTCGTAGAAGGCCCTGGGCTGCTGCTCGTCGAGCACCTCCGATAGCGCCTCCAGGGTGATGGGCTCGCCCCGGCTGGCCTGCTCGCTGGCGTAGTCGACCAGCGTCTCGGTCTTCTCGCGGCTGGCTTCCTCCGCCAAGTCCGCCTTCTCCACGTAATCGCTGAAGGCCTTGAGCAGGGTGCGGGTTTCGCCCGGGGCATCGACCCCCTCCACCGCCCCGAGCAGGGCGGCGAAGCCCTCGGCCAACGCCTTCCCGCCGCGCTCGCGGGTCCAGGAGAGGTACTGGCGGGAATCGCCGGCCTGCCACTGGGCGATATCCAGCCGGGCGGCCAGGCTCATCTGGGTCAGGTTGAGCTGGCGCGCCGGCACCGGGCGCAGGCCGTCGTCGATGGCGAACCCCTCGCGATGGTGCAGCAGGGCCAGGGTCAGGAAGCGCGCATCGCCGAAGCGGGTATCCAGTACCAGCAGGTCGCCGGAGGCGGAGAGGTGATCGTCCAGCAGCGTGGCGAGCCGCTCGGCGATGCCGCGGGTCAGGGCGACGAAGTCGCGCCGCTCCTCGAGGTACTCCGTGATCTCCGCGGCCAGCGGTGAGGCGCTCTCGCGATTCTCTCCCTCCCCGGCATCGGCGAAGTGGCCCCACGCCTTGCTCTTGGCGTGGTAGGCCCGGTTCAGGCCCTCCAGCATCGCCTCCAGGGTGTCCGAGGCGGGCAGGGTGGCGCTTGCCGGCAGCAGGCGGATTCGGGCATCGCCGGCCTTCTCCAGGCGATGAACGATGGCGTTGAGGATGGGCATGGGGCCTCCCGCGCACAGTGGACGAGGGCCCGGGATGATACCTGCATGGTTCCGTCGGTGGTAGAGATGGCTTGGTCACGTGGCTGCCGCGATGCCGACTCCGTCAGCGAACGGAGGTGTCCGAGGGGGAGGTAGCCTCCAGGGCGACCGTCATGGAGCCGGCCAGGATCAGCGCGATAAGGTCGGCTTGGCGGTGCGTGTCGGTCTTCTGGAAGAGGTTGCGAAGGTGGAAGGCAACGGTTGTCGGCGAGATATTCATCAGGTCGGCGATTTCATCGGTGCGGTGTCCGTCGGCTAGGAGTAGGGCGATATGCGCCTCGGTCGGGGTCAGGCCGAACAGGCTGGCCAAGACCTGTCGAGGCACTCGGGCACGTTTCTCCGGGTCGGATAGCAGAAGAACGGCGGCGGGTTCCTGCTCCCCCAGGGAGCATGCCATCACCAAGAGGTCGCGATGCTCGCCTCGTCGGTTGAGACGCAGGCAGCGGATCTCTTCGCGAGTCTCTTGGCTGGCTGAGATCACGGCTTGCACCGTATCACGAAGTGCCCTGGCCTGCCTGGTGTGGCGCGTGAGCAGTTTCTCGTCGAAGTGCAGACCGTTCTCATCGTCGGCTAACTGGCGGGCCGCCCGGTTCGCGAACAGCACCCGGCTGTCACGGTCTAGCAACACCATGCCGGGGGCAACCAGGTCTAGTGCTCGGGTAGCGCTGGCGAAGGCGCGAGACGAGGCTTCTCGATTGAGTGTCACCATCGCCTGGCGCAGGTCGTGGATCTCACGATTAGCCTTCTCTCGCATCCTCTTCACCTGTCGCAACCGAGCATCGATCGTAGCCAGCAACAGGTCGAAATCGATGGGTTTGATCAGATAGTCGTCGGCGCCCGCGCGCTTGCCATCCACGACCTCTTCGGGGTTCGACAGGGCCGTCAGGAAGATGAAAGGGGTATCGGCAAGGTCGGGGCGGCAACGGCGAAACGTCTGGAGGATCTCATAACCGTTTTCCCCGGGCATATTGATATCACAAAGGATGAGGTCGGGGCTCATCGCCTGCAACTGCTGGAGCGTGTCCTTGCCATCCGCAGCTTCGATGATCGCGTAGCCGGCTTCTTGAAGCTCCTCGCAGATATCGGTTCGCAAGTCGTCCTGGTCCTCGGCACACAGGATCAGGGGGCGGGCCTCAGGTGCTTCCATCGCTGTGTCTCCTCTCCGCGTGGGGCAGGCTGAAGGTAAAGGTAGTGCCTTCGCCGGGACGCGAGGTGACGCTGACCTCGCCTTGCTGTATGTGGGCCAGCTGGCGAGCGATGTTCAGTCCAAGGCCGATGCCTGGGGTGTCGGCGGCGTTAGGCGCGCGGAAGAAGCGCTCGAACAGGCGGGATTGCTCCTCCTCTGCAATGCCGATGCCGTGGTCCTGGACATGACACAACACCCGCCCACCGGTGGTTTCCAGCGTGACCTCTACCGGGCTTCCGGTTGGGGAATATTTGAGGGCATTGGATAGCAAGTTGGCGAGGATCTGCTCCACCAGGCAGTGGTCGCATCGCACCCTCAGCGGCTTTCGTGCCTTGTTAGTGAGGTAAATGCGACGCTGGTCGCTGGCTTCCTCCTGGAGGCGACAGGCGTGCTCCACTAGGGGAACCAGGTCACAAAGTTTTTCGTCGACTCCCACCTGACCTCCGTCTAGCTTGGCAGTGGCGAGGGAGCTCTCGACCAACCGGGTCATCTGACCGGCGGCAGAGCGCAGACGCCGGTAACGTCGTTGACGCTCCTCGCCGGTCAATCGATCGTCGCGCCGCATCAGCCGTTGCAGGCCGGAGTCGATCACCGCCAAAGGGGTGCGGAACTGGTGAGATACCATGGCGGCGAAGTTGCGATAGAAGTCGCTGACACGGCGCTCCTGGGCCAACCTTTGCTCGAGGTGTCGGGCCGCCAACTGTCGATGCAAAGCAAGCAACAGCAGGGTGGCCAGCAGCAGTCCACTGAGCATGATACCCAGCACCGAGGCGATCACCTGGACCAGGCTGTCGCGGTGCCGGTCTAGACGAGCACCGGTCGCCTCCCACTCCTCGACCATCACGGTATTGGCCATCCGGTTGAGCTGCAGCATCATCGGCTTGAGTTCGTCGTGGATGCCATGGGCGATCTCCTCAGCCCCAGGTTGCAGATCCTCAAGCCGAGCCGCGATGGCCTCCTGGCGCCTTAGGGCGCGATTGAGGTCTTCGTCGAAGCCCAGTTCCGCCAGGTAGCGCCGTTGGGGCCCCTCGTTCATCAGCACCAAACGGCTGCTCAGGACGTCATAGCGCAGCTCGGGGTCGACGTCTTCGTCACCCAGCGCCAGGCGGTGTACTGCTTCGTCCAGGCGGTGACTCGCCACCTGGGCTTGAGTGACGACCCAAAGCATGTTCTCGCTGACGGTGTTGCGCATGTCCTGCTCTACTTGATGGAGATTCACCAGCGAGAAGGTCAGGAAAGCTGCAAAGGCCAGGATGGCGAGGGTAGGCACCGCATGGGCGGTCCATCGGGAACTCCACGTCATTAGCGGATCTCAAGATGATTGAGCTGCCAGACCCAGCGGTAGTCGAAGCGGATGTCTTGCAACTCAGCATGGTCGTCACGCGGATAGACGATCCACAGAGGCCCCTTGTCGCTCGGTGTCAGGGTATCGCCGTTCATGGTGTCGGCGGCCAGCACCTCATAGTCGTAGAAGTCGTCCATGGGGATGTCGACGACATAGTCGTTGAGCGCCGAGGCCACCACCGTCTCGCCCTCGGCACCTAGCAGATTCATCAGGTCACGCATCAGGAAGCCCTCGAAGCGATTCACCCCATCGGTGACCACTGTGGAAGTTTCCAATTCATGACGCGGCAGCGTGTCGAGCAACGCTCGGTCGAGATGGGCTTCTTCCCCCTGGTTGGTATGGGTGATCTCACCGGTGACCCTCAGCAGGGGCCGCTTGTCGGGTTCCGGCAGTGGTTCGGCAAGGAGCACTTTGGATGGGATCAGCAGGATTGGGATCCAGCTCCAATGGCGAGTCGGCATGGGTCTTGCTCCTGAGGCCATTAGGATGTCGACACTTGATACATTCACCATAGTCGATACTCCCTGACTCATTCCTATCGAAGTTGTCGGTGATGATCCCCCTGCGTTTAAAGGGGGTCATCTCTCTGACCCATACTCGACCTGGGCCTCCAGGTCATTGGCCTCGGCCTCCAGAGCCAGGATTCGCCGTGTCGTGGCCCGCATGGCCATGACCGTGTCACGATGCTCTCGTATCCCCCGACCCTGTGGCTGGGCCAGATAGGGGCGGCTGAGCGCTTCACGCGGGCCGCTCGCGTGGCATCGAGTTCATCGCTCTAGGCACCGTTGCGGCGTGCAGGTCGCGCTGGACGGTCGATCTCGGCCACGCTTTCGGCGTTCTCCAGCAGGAAGGTTGTTAGCCCCCTGCCAAAGCTGCCCGAGCCTTCGATGGCCCTTAGGCGCGCCTGGCGCATGCTGGTGGACGAACCGGGGCAAGCGCTTGGCGCCAAATGCATCGGTGGCCAGGGCGACGGTGTGACGTTCGGCGCCATTGCGAGCGACGATGGGCGCGGTAGGGGACTGCTTGTGAGTGTCGACCCCGATGATGAAATCGACCGTTGCTCAATTCTGGGGCATGTCGGCTCTCCCGGCATACGATGAAACCGGTGTCGGTCTGGGGTGGAGTACCGCAGTGACTTCACCCTGCCCTATCGACTCGAGGCCCTGCCGAGGCGCTAGAGCGGGGCAGTTCCGGGGTGTCGACCGGCGAGCGCGTGACGCTCGATGAGGCCCTGTCCGAATGAACGGGGCCCGCAGTTGGCAACCCGACTAGGCTTGTGATCCAAAGGTTGACGCAACATGGAGAGAACGCGATGTGGGACTTTCAGGTCGGACGGGCGCTGGGCCTGATGGTCAAGACTCTGCCCTTCATACTCTTTCGGCTGGCGGTTTACTTCGGGGTGGCACTCGCCTATGTGTTGATGACAGGAGTCGGCGCCGGGATCGGCTGGGGTATCGGAGGCCTTGGTGATGAAGGCTTTCGCGCCGCGAGCACGTTCTGGGGTGGCCTCGCCGGCCTGGGCATCGTCGGGGCGGTGATGTACGTCCTGCGCGAGTACCTGCTCTACATGGTCAAGGCGGGCCATATCGCCGTGCTGGTGGAACTGCTCGACGGCGGGACCCTCCCCGGGGGGCGGGGTCAGTTGCAGCATGCCGGCGAGACGGTCAAGGAGTGCTTCGGTCAGGCCAGCGTGCTCTTCGGCGTGGATCAGTTGATCAAGGGGGTGCTGCGGGCCCTGACCGGAGTGGCGAGAGGTGTCTTCGGCCTGTTGCCTATCCCCGGAGCGAGGCAGTTCCTGCGCCTTCTGGAGCTGTTCCTGCGCATCGCCGTGGGCTTCGTCGACGAGGTGATCCTGGCCTACAACCTGCGTATCAAGGCCGACAACCCTTGGGCGGCGTCCCGGGACGCCCTGGTGCTCTATGGCCAGAACCTCAAACCCATGGCCAAGAACGCTGCCTGGCTGGCGCTCATCGTCTACGGGCTCTCCTTCGTCATCTTCCTGGTGATGCTGGCCCCGGCGGCCCTGGTCGCCTACCTGATCCCCGGTGGCTGGTCCGCTACCGGGGTTCTGGTGGCGCTGCTGTTCGCCTGGAGCGTGAAGGTGGCAGTACTCGAGCCCTTCGCCATCACCTGCATGATGCAGGCCTACTTCACGTCCATCCAGGGCCAGACTCCCGACCCGCAATGGGAGGCCAAGCTGGATGGGCTGTCCGCCAAGTTCCGCAAGCTCAAGAGTCAGGCCGGGGAGTCGCCCGAGGTCAGCGGTTCGCCCGTCGCGAGCCAGTCGGGCAAGTAAATCGGAGAGGTGTCATATGCCGATGATCGGTGATAAGCGACGTCGCCACTGGGTATCGGTCGTGCTGCTGGGGATGGGACTCCTGACCGGCTGTGGCGACGACCCGGGTAGTGCCGATGGCGCCAGCGAGGCAGGCAGTTCCGATGGCGACGGCGAGCTATTGGCCTGGGTGGAGGAACTGGAGGCGGGGCAGTCGACGCTTACGCTGAGTGGCACGGTGACCTCCGAAGGCGAGAACCCGCACGACAGCGCCGCCACCGAGGCCATCCATGAGGATGGCCCCGATACCACGACGCGGGCCCGCGTCTCGCTGGTGCTGCCAGCCGGGGCCGAGGCCGGTAGCACCTACCAGATCGCCGCCTTCCGCGATGCCGAGGATGACCAGGTGCAGTCGCAGGTGCAGGACACCGGCATGGATTGGATATTCGCTCGGGAGGTCACGGGCCAGCTCTATCTCGCCGAGCTGGTGTTCGAAGCCAGCGGACAGGATGAAGTGAGCCTCTCGCGACATCTCGACAATCTCGATATCGAGTCTTAACCAAGACGCAGTCACGTCACAGGAGAGAGACGATGGAAAACATCGCATGTCGGCGTTGGGGTGGTATCGCCCTGGCGATGCTGCTGTTGCTGCCGGTAGCCTCGCACGGCCAGGACGGGGTCGTCGAGCAGATCGAGGCGGGCCTCGATCTTTATCAGCAAGAGGATTACGGCGGTGCCATCACCGAGTTGCAGTTTGCCATCGAGGACATTCGCGAACTTGTGGCGTCGCGAATCGCCGAGACCTTCCCCGAACCGCCGGCCGGCTGGAGCGCCGAGGAGGTGCAAGGTGGCGGAAGCGGCGCAGCCGCAGCGATGTTCGGCGGCGCTGGAGGGACCGCCCTGACACGCCGCTATTCCGAGGATGCGGGTGATGGCCGCCTCGAAGCCTCCATGATGGTCGACAATCCCATGGTTCAGGCGATGAGCGCGATGTTCAACAACCCCGCCATGATCAGTGCCCAACCCAACATGGACAGGGTGCGAATCGGCAGTGAGCGAGGCATCCTCGAGTGGGAACCCGACCGCGGACAGGCCGAGCTCTCCTTGCTGCTGGATGGGCGAATCCTGCTTCAAGTGCAAGGGGAAAACCTCGAGTCCGAGGACGCTGCACTCGCCCTCATGGAAGCCTGGGATCTCGACGCCGTTCGCGCGCAGACAGCGCGTTGAGGCGTTCCTCTCACGCAAGCCGCTGGAGGTCATCATGCCCCTTTCTATCTGCAAGCCCGTTGCCATCATATGCCTCTGCCTGATGTCGATGCCGGTGCTGGCTCAGGAGGCAACGCCCGAGGTCGAGATCGAATCGTTGACCATTATGCGACCGGCGACACCTCAGGACGACCACGCCGCCCACACCATGATCGAGGTTCTCGTGTGGGCGCCGCAGGTGGCGGATCTCGGTGAAGGCTCACGGGTGAGCCGATTGGAAGACGACCAGGGCACCGATCTTCTCTCCTCGACAGGTGATCCTCAGGAGGCCTTCGGGTTCGTGCCCGAAGAGGTCGGCTACATTCTCGACCATCAGGTCGAGGGGGACCTGGAAGAAGGCTGGTTACGCTTCCCGGTTTTCGCCCCCCGTACGCCCGATCGCGAGGCCAGCGAGATTCGCCTGGAGGCGGATCTCAATCTGATGCTGGCGACCGACGGCGAGCGCGAGGTTCAAGTGGCGGACGTCGACCTGAGTGAGATTCCGGGATGGGGCCTGGATCTGGAGGTCGAGGATGTGACGGTGACCTGTCGTGACGAGCGGCGCACCATCCCCGAGGATGCGCCACTCGAACTCTTCTGCTTCTCGCGGGATGTTGCCTTGCTCGGGGTTGAGGTCATCGGCCAGGAAGACACACCCGAGGCCGATCACCCTGAGGCGAATCTCGTGGTAGCCGGGGAGACCGATGCCGTGAACTTGGCGTTCCGCTTCCCCGAGGTGGAGGAGCAGAGACTCCAGGTATCGCGGGTATTCGGTCTCGGGCTGCAGGCGCGTTGAGGGTCATGATCTGCTCGCGGGAAGGTCGGCATCGGCGCGCCGTGTTGTGGCTCAGGTGGCACTCCATGGCCTGGTATTGGCTGCTGATGCCGCTGATGGTCGCGTCGGTTCGGGTCGAGGCGGACGCCCTGGGGGCATGGCATTCGGCCGAGGTGCTTCACGAATGGCATCTCGAAGGGCCTCGGACCGAACACCTGAGGTTCTCGATGACGGGCAATCTGCTGGCTGGCGCCGGGCGCGACGGAAGTTGGCTGCGGGTGTGGAATCTGACCACGGGTGAGCCGATACATTCTCTTGAAGGGCATGCGGCGCAGGACCTGGATGCTGCATTGCCGGTGACCGACCTGGCTTTCGATCCCAGGGAACGCTTCCTGGCCACCACCAGTTGGAACCCGGGTTTGATTGCCGAGGCATCGCTTATCCTCTGGGACCTCTCCACTGGCGATGCGGTGCAGCGCCTGGCAGGGGGACAAGGTTGCCATGAGGTGGCATTCATGCCTGACGGAGACAGCCTCTGGGCGGCCTGTGGGCCCGACGCCCAGCGTTATGCGCTCACCGATGGCGAGATCCTGACCCGGCGCGAGGCCATGCCCGCGAGCTTGACCGATGATGCCCCGTCGACGCTACCGGCCGAGGGCCTGCCGATGCCGCAACAGGGGCCTGCAGATGCGCTGGCTCGGCACGAAGCGACGCGTCGCCTGGCCTGGTCGGGACAACCTCCGACACATCCCAGCCCCCTTGTCCGGATCTGGCAAGCCCCAGAGGGTGGCGAGACGCGGTCGGACCACAGCCGAGAGGCGTATCGCGCCTTGCCCCTGCCGGATCGTGTCGAGACATCGGATCCTCTGGCGCTCACGCGTGACCTCTATGGACTTGCCGCGCCGCATCCGGTAACGCGTGAGACGCTCAGCCAGGCAGGGCAGGCCTCCGGCGCCGTGCACATCACCCTCACGCTTTCTGGGCTGATGGACGATGCCGTCGAGACCCTTCGCTATCGCCTGGACTTCGAACCGGCAGACCATAGCCTTTGGCGATTACGATGGGTGGGCCGCCAGCAGCGCTGTCGCCGTGATTCCCATGCGGGTTGGACCCGTCAAGACTGCCCCTAGCCATATGGGTTATGGCTTCAGCCGGTAGCCGGTGCGGAAGATCCAGGCCACCACGGTCAGCGCCGCTGTCAGGAACAGCAGGATCATGACCAGGCTGACCAGCGGGCTGACGTCGCTGATGCCATAGAAGCTCCAGCGGAAGCCGCTCACCAGGTAGACCACCGGGTTAGCCAGGGTCACCGCCTGCCAGAAGGGTGGCAGCATGTCGATGGAGTAGAAGGTGCCGCCCAGGAAGGTGAGCGGGGTGATCACCAGCAGCGGCACCAGCTGCAGCTTCTCGAAGCCGTCGGCCCAGATGCCGATGATGAAGCCCAGCAGGCTGAAGGTCACCGCCGTGAGCACCAGGAAGAGCGCCATCATCAGCGGATGCTCGATGGCGTAGGGCACGAAGAGCCGTGCGGTGATCAGCACGATGATGCCCAGTATCAGCGACTTGGTGGCCGCCGCCCCCACGTAGCCGATCACGATCTCCCAGTAGGAGATGGGGGCCGAGAGCACCTCGTAGATGGTGCCGGAGAAGCGCGGGAAGAAGATGCCGAAGGAGGCGTTGGAGACGCTCTGGGTCAGCAGCATCAGCATGATCAGCCCGGGCACGATGAAGGCCCCGTAGCTGACCCCGTCCACCTCGCTGATGCGGGTGCCGATGGCGGCGCCGAACACCACGAAGTAGAGCGAGGTGGAGAGCACCGGCGAGACGATGCTCTGCAGCACGGTGCGCAGGCTGCGCGCCATCTCGGCGCGGTAGAGCGTCTTCACGGATTCCAGGTTCACGCGCTCTCCTTGACCAGGCTGACGAAGATCTCCTCCAGGGAGCTCTGGCGGGTGTGCAGGTCCTTGACCGCGATGCCCGCGGCCTCCAGGTCGGCGAGCAGCTCGGCGATGCCGGTACCGTCCTCCTCGTCCGACTCGGCGTCGTAGGTGTAGACCAGGGCGTGGCCCTCCTCGGCGAGCGCCAGGTCGTGACGCGCCAGGCGGTAGGGCACGCCTTCCAGCGGCTCGCGCAGGTGTAGGGTGAGCTCCTTGCGGCCCAACTGCTGCATCAGCGCCTGCTTCTCCTCCACCAGCACCAGCTCGCCCGCGCGGATCACCCCGATGCGGTCGGCCATCTCCTCCGCCTCCTCGATGTAGTGGGTGGTGAGGATGATGGTCACCCCGGCGTCGCGCAGCTGGCGCACCACCTCCCACATGTCCCGTCGCAGGGCCACGTCGACCCCGGCGGTGGGCTCGTCGAGGAAGAGGATCTCCGGCTCGTGGGCCAGCGCCTTGGCGATCAGCACACGGCGCTTCATGCCGCCGGAGAGGGTGATCATGCGGTTGTGGCGCTTCTCCCACAGCGACAGCGAACGCAGCACCTTCTCGATGTGGGTCGGGTCTTTGGGCTTGCCGAAGAGCCCGCGGCTGAAGCTCACCGAGTCCCAGACCCGGATGAAGGCGTCGTTGGTCAGCTCCTGGGGTACCAGGCCGATGCGGGCGCGGGCCTCACGGAACTCGCGCACGTTGTCGTGGCCGTCCACCAGCACCCGCCCGCGACTGGGGTTGACCAGCCCGCAGATGGCGCTGATCAGGGTGGTCTTGCCGGCGCCGTTGGGGCCGAGCAGGGCGAAGATCTCGCCGCGGCGGATCTCCAGGTCGATGTCGCGCAGCGCCTCGAAGCCGCCGGCGAATGTCTTGAAAAGCCCCTCGACGCGGATCACCGCCTCACTCAAGGGTGATCTCCCCGTCGAAGGTCAACGCCAGGCTGAGGCCGTCCACCTCCACGGTGACCCGCGCCGGCAGGCGCTCGTCGCCTTTCAGCTGGCCCGCCTCGAGCCCCTCGGTCACGGCCTTCTCGATCTCCTGCTGGGTGGTCACGCCGACATTCTTGAGCAGCTTGCGGATGCTGTGCTGGAAGGTGTCCTGGTCCATGGGGGCTCCTGGTGGCGGTTGAGGGCGAGACTCCTATCCTACCCGCTCGAATCGATTCGTACAGGCCCTGTATAAACAAGCCCCCTTGCGGGGCGCTTCGTCTAGTGGTGCGCCATGCCTGGCGCCCAGCGCAGGCTCAGCACGGTCTGTCCGACCAGAAGGGGGACAAGGCTGCCGCCTAGAACAAGCCCCCAACCCACCGAGTCCAACGGCACCA
>JBKHEO010000008.1:0-52916 GCA_046540755.1 Halomonas sp.
GGCTGGCTGCACGAGGACTTTGGCGAATGATGACACCCGTGATCCTGGCCGGCGGTAACGGCGTGCGGCTCTGGCCGCTGTCGCGCCGGGCGCGTCCCAAGCAGTTCCTCTCCCTGGCGGGCGAGCGCAGCCTGCTGGGCCAGACCCTGGCCCGCCTGGAGGGGCTCGAACTCGCCCCGCCCATCGTCCTCTGCCACGAGGCGCACCGCTTCCTGGCGGCGGAGCAGCTTCGCCAGGCCGGTGTGGAGGCGGCGACCCTGCTGCTGGAGCCCGAGGGACGTGGCACGGCCCCGGCCATCGCCCTGGCGGCCCTGCTGGCCGAGCTCGAGGAGCGCCAGGGCCCGCTGCTGGTGCTGCCCTCGGACCACCACCTGGGCGACGAGGCCGCCTTCCGCGATGCGGTGGCCGCCGCCGCTCGCCTCGCCGACCGCGGGCACCTGGTGACCTTCGGCGTGGCGCCGACCCGCGCCGAGATCGGCTACGGCTACCTCAAGGCCGGCGAGGCCCTGGACGAGGCGGGCTTCGCGGTGGCGCGCTTCGTGGAGAAGCCCGACGCCGCGCGCGCCGCGGCCTTCCTGGCCGGCGGCGACCACTACTGGAACAGCGGGATCTTCGTGCTGCGACCGGCGGACGCCCTGGCGGAGCTGGCCCGCCACGCCCCGGCGATCCTCGCCGCCGGCCGCGAGGCCCTGGCGGGCGCCGTCCCCGACTTGGACTTCCTGCGCCCGGACCGGGAGGCCTTCCTGGCCTGCCCGGCGGAGGCCTTCGACGTGGCGGTGATGGAGCGCACCGAGCGGGCGGCCATGGTGCCGCTGGCCGCCGGCTGGAGCGATATCGGCTCCTGGCAGGCGCTATGGGAGGCGCTGCCTCGCGACGCTGATGACAACGCCCTGCGTGGCGACGTCCTCTGCGAGGCGAGCCGAAGCCTGCTGGTGCATGCCGAGTCGCGGCTGGTGGCGACCCTGGGCGTGGCCGACCTGGTGATCGTGGAGACCGACGACGCGGTGCTGGTGGCCGACCGCGGCAGTAGCCAGGCCCTTCGCGGGCTGGTCGAACGCCTCGAGGCCCGCGGCCGCCCGGAGGCCCGGGAGGCCACCACGGCCTTCCGCCCCTGGGGCCACTACGCCACGGTGGACAGCGGCGAGCGACACCGGGTCAAGCACCTCACGGTGAAGCCCGGCGCCCGGCTGTCGCGCCAGCTCCATCACCATCGCGCCGAGCACTGGATCGTCGTCAGCGGTACTGCCCGGGTGACCCTGGAAGAGGAGACCTTCCTGGTAGGGGAGAACGAGTCGACCTTCATCCCCGTGGGGCGGGTGCACTGCCTGGAGAACCCGGGTCTGATCCCCCTGGAGCTGATCGAGGTGCAGTCCGGCAGCTACCTGGGCGAGGACGATATCGTGCGACTGGACGACCGCTACGGGCGGAAGCGCGACGGCGCATAGCGCCTGGGAATGCCCCGTCAGTAGAGCCGGAAGCGGCGATGTTCCGGGTGGCCCTCCTGCTCCTCGATCACCTTGCGGTAGCGCTTGTACTCCCACTGGTACTGGGCCGGGTCCAGGGCGATGGCGGCCTCCACGCAGGCGTTGACCCCGGACGCGGACTCGGCCTCGTCGGCGTCGTAGACCCGTGCGTCGGCGGGCAGGAAGTGGAGCTCGAAGCCGCGGCCCGGCAGGCGCCGGGCGACCCCGGTGACCACCCGCGCCTCGGTGCGGGCGACCAGCTTGGGGAGCAGGGTGGCAGTGTAGGCGAGCCGGCCGAAGAAGGGGGCGAAGACGCCGCTGCCCCAGCCGGGCTCCTGGTCGGGGAGGATGCCGATCGCCTCGCCGCGCTTCAGCGCCTTGAGCAGGGCTGCCACGCCGCGGGGGTTGGTGGGCACCAGGCGCGCCCCCATGCGCTCGCGCCCGGCGCGGGTCACGGCGTCGAGCTCGGCGATCTTGGGCGGCTCGTACATGGCGGTGAAGGGGAAGTGGCTGGAGAGCCAGAAGTTGAGCACCTCCCAGTTGCCGAAGTGGGGGGCCAGCACGATCACCCCGCGCCCCTCGGCCCGGGCCTCGTCGAGCAGCTCGCGGCCGTGCACGGCGAGTATCGAGGCCTCGACCCGCTCGGGCGCGCCCTGCCAGGCGAAGCCGATCTCCAGCATGGTGGCGGCGGAGTGGCTCAGGCTCTCCCGGGCCAGGCGGCGGCGTTCGGCCGAGCTGCGCTCGGGGTAGACCTCGCCCAGGTTGACCTCGGTGACCTCCCGTTCGCGCCGGCTGAAGCGGTGCACCAGCGGCCCGATGAGGCGCGCGAGGCGCCACAGGGTGGCGAGCCGGCGCCCGGCCAGCGCCCGCCACAGGGTGGCGATGGCGCGGGCCTGGAGGGCGCTCGAGCGGGAACCCGGCTTGCCCATTCCGCTATACCAGCCAGGTCTCGAGGTTGTCGGGGGAGCGCTTCTCCTGCAGCCCCCTGAAGCCCTTCACGCAGCGGATCACCAGCCACACCACGGCCACCAGCCACAGCACGAAGCCGATCAGCACCAGGGTCAGGATGCCGGCGACGCAGAAGTAGAGCAGGCCGATCCAGAAGGTGCGGATCTGGTAGCGGTAGTGGCGGTCGATCCACGCCGGCCCCTTGCCCTGGTAGACGTAGGCGATCACCACGCCGACCAGGGCGGTGAGCCCGCCGGTGACGATGCTCGCCAGGTAGAGGGCGTAGATGACCATGGGGATGGTGGTGTCGACGGGCTCGGGGGACTCGGTGATCACGTGGTCGTTCTGCAGGTTGTCGCTCATGGCGGGGGCCGGCGTCCTGGGTCGGGTGGAAACTTGGCCGCCCATGATACCCGGCATGGGCGGCATTGCCACCGCCGCGTCAGGCGGGGGCGGCGTCGGGGGCCGCGGGACGCAGCGGCCGGCTGATCTCCAGCAGGTTGCCGTCCGGGTCGCGCAGGTAGAGCGACTCGAGGAGCCCGTTGGCCCCCTGGCGCTCCACCGGGCCGAGCTCGATCTCCACCTCCAGCGCCGCCAGGTGGCGGGCGACCTCCTCGAGGGGCAGCAGGCTGCGCAGGCAGAGGTCCAGGCTGCCGGGGGTGGGGGTGGCGGCGCGGGGCTCGATGTCGGTGGCGGTCCAGTGCAGGCGCAGGGCCAGGTCGCCCAGGATCAGGTCGACGCGCTCGCGGTCGCGATAGCGCACCTCCAGCCCCAGCACCCGGGAGTAGAAGTCGACCGCACGGGAAATGTCGGTCACGGTGATGACCAGATGGTCCAGACCTGACAGCATTCGTCTCTCCTTGGAGGATGATTCTGGCGAATAAGGGCTCTGCCACAGAGGATACGATGATGCCGACCTGCCCGCTATGCGCAGCCGAGGATGCGCCGCACTTCCATCGCGATGCCCGGCGCGACTACCACCGCTGCCGGCGCTGCGACCTGGTGTTCGTGCCCCACGCCTTCCGGCTCACCCCGGCCGAGGAGCGCGCGGTCTACGACCGGCACGAGAACTCGCCGGACGACCCGGGCTACCGGCGTTTCCTGTCGCGCCTCCTCAACCCGCTGCGCGAGCGCCTTGCCCCCGGGGCCCGCGGGCTCGACTTCGGCGCCGGCCCGGGACCGACCCTCTCGGTGATGTTCGAGGAGGCGGGGCATCCCATGGCGATCTACGACCCCTTCTATGCGCCGGATGAAGGCGTGCTGGCGGCCGAGTACGACTTTATCACCGCCAGCGAAGTGGTCGAGCACCTCTTCGCGCCCGGCGAGGAGCTCGCCCGCCTGGCCGCCATGCTGCGCCCCGGCGGCTGGCTGGGGCTGATGACCAAGCGCGCCGGGGACCGCGAGGCCTTCGCCCGCTGGCACTATATCCTCGACCCCACCCACGTGGCCTTCTTCAGCGAGGCGAGCTTCGAATGGCTGGCCGGGCACCTGGACATGCAGGTCGAGTTTCCCGCGGCCGACGTGGCGCTGCTGCAGAAGCGCTGAGAGGGCATGTTCAGCAATATCGGCCACCATCCATGGGCCGATGGAGGATACCCCGGCAGGCGGGGCCGGGGGCAACAAATCGATTGACTCGCCGCCGGCCGGGAGTATGATTCGCGCGCTCACGATGCCGCGAGCGTCGCACCCCATGCCGAGAGCAGGCGCTTTACGGCACTCTCTGCCACGCTTCTCCCTTTAACCTGCTGCTGTGAGGCCCTTCATGTCGCGGCAACTGCTGGCCATGGCCCTGGCCCCCCTGCTGGGGCTCTTCATCCTCGGCATCGGCAACGGTTTTCTCTCCACCGTGATCACCCTGCGCCTGGACGCCGCCGGCGAGTCGGCGTTGGTGATCGGCTGGGTCTCCTCGGCCTACTTCATCGGCCTGGCGCTGGGCGCCATGCTCAACGACCGCCTGCTGCTGCGTATCGGCCATATCCGCGCCTACGGCAGTTTCGCCTCCCTGGTGGCGGTCACCGTGCTGCTGCAGGGGCTCTTCGAGCACCCCTGGGCCTGGTTCGTCCTGCGCCTGATCGGCGGCTGGGCCACGGTGGGGGTCTACCTGGTGATCGAGAGCTGGCTGCTCACCGCCGGTGATGCCAGGGTGCGCGGCCGGCTGCTGGCACTCTACATGATCTCGCTCTACGCCGCCGGGGTGCTCGGCCAGCTGCTGCTGGGGGTCACCGAGGCGATGGGCGGGCCGTCGTCGTTCATGGTGATCGGCCTGCTGGCGTCGCTCTCGGTGCTGCCCATGGCGATGATCCCGCGCGTCTCGCCGCTGATCGACAAGGCCGAGCCGCTGCCGCCGCTGCGCCTGATCACCCTGACCCCCACCGGGGTGATGGGCAGCTTCGGCTCGGGCCTGGCCGTGGCGGCGGTCTACGCCCTGCTGCCCCTCTACCTGCAGCGCAACGGCTTCGCGGTGGAGCGGGTCGGCCAGATGATGGCCATCGTGGTGCTGGGGGCGCTGCTGCTGCAGTACCCGGTGGGGCGCTGGTCCGACCGCCACGACCGTCAGATGGTGCTGATCGGCATCGGCGTCTTCTGCACGCTGATCTCCGCGGCGATCCTGTGGCTGCCGATGTCGCCCTGGCTGCTGGCGGGGCTGCTGTTCCTGCTCGGCGGCGGGGTCTTCTCGCTCTATCCGGTGGCGGTGGGCCACGCCGCCGACCGCGCCCCCGCCGGCGCCCTGGTGCGCATGAGCCAGGGCCTGCTGCTGATCAACGCTATCGGTTCGGCGGTGAGCCCACCGTTGGTTTCGCCGGTGATGGCCGTGCTGGGGGACGCCGGCCTGTTCTGGAGCTTTGGCGTGCTGGGACTCTTCCTGGTGGCCTTCTTCGGCTGGCGGCGCAGCGTGCGCCCGGCGCCGGTGCCGGTGGCGCCCTTCCATGCCACCACGCCGATGTCCGCCGCGGGGGCCGAGCTGGTGATCACCGAGGAGCTGGTGCAGGGCGCCATCGAGCACGAGCATATGGAGGATCTTTCCGCCGCAGTGCCCGAGGTGGAGGTGGCCGAGCCGCTGGTGGGCCCGCCGCCGCCCGACGAATCCCATGTCGCCTACTTCGACGAGACCGAGTCCGGCGAGGCGCCGGGCCAGGCGGAGTTGGCGCTGGAGCCCGGCGAGGGGCGCTGAGGCAGCCTACGACCTAGGGCTAATGGCCGGCGAAAAGTAGTGAATCTACTATCGCCGTTATCATTTTCCCTGAGGTGTTTCGATGACTCCCTTCGCCGCCCCCGTCCGTGACCTCCGCTTCGTGCTGGAGGAGCTGCTCGAGTACGGCTCGCTCTCGCTGCCCGCCTTCGAGGAGACCAGTCCCGATCTGGTGGAGGCCGTGCTGGAGGAGGCGGCCAGGCTCGCCGGCGAGGTGTGGGCGCCCCTCAATGCCAGCGGCGACCGCCAGGGCTGCACCCGCCGCGAAGACGGCGGCGTGAGCGTCCCCGAGGGCTTCGCCGACGCCTACCGGGCCTACGCCGAGGGCGGCTGGAACGGCATCGGCGTCGCCGAGGCGCTGGGCGGCCAGGGGCTCCCCGAGGTGGTGGCCAGCGCCGTGCAGGAGATGCTCCACGGCGCCAACATGGCGCTGGGGCTCTGTCCCATGCTCACCGCCGGCGCCATCGAGGCGCTGGCCCACCACGGCAGCGACACGCAGAAGGCCACCTACCTGCCGAAGCTGGTCGAGGGCACCTGGACCGGCACCATGAACCTCACCGAGCCCCAGGCCGGCTCGGACCTCTCCAGGGTGCGCACCCGCGCCGTGCCCCAGGAGGACGGCAGCTACCGGCTCTTCGGCCAGAAGATCTACATCACCTGGGGCGAGCACGACGCCGCCGAGAACATCCTCCACCTGGTGCTGGCGCGCAAGCCCGACGCCCCCGAGGGCAACCGCGGCATCTCGCTGTTCCTGGTGCCCAAGTTCCTGGTCAACGAGGATGGCTCGCTGGGCGAGCGCAATGATGTGGTGTGCGCCTCCCTCGAGCACAAGCTCGGCATCCACGGCTCGCCTACCTGCACCCTGAGCTTCGGCGACAACGACGGCGCCATCGGCTATCGGGTGGGCGAGGAGGGGCGCGGCCTCAACCACATGTTCACCATGATGAACGAGGCGCGCCACAAGGTCGGCGTGCAGGGCATCGGCGTGGCCGAGCGCGCCTGCCAGCACGCCTTCGCCTACGCCCTCGACCGGACCCAGGGGCGCAGCCCGCGCTCCGGGCGCGACGACTGCGCCATCGCCGACCATCTCGACGTGCGTCGCATGCTGCTCTCCATGCGCGCGCGCACCGACGCCCTGCGGGCGCTGGCCCTCCACTGCGCCGCCCAGCTCGACCTGGCCCGCCACGCGGCGGACGACGCCGAGCGCGCCGCCGCCCAGGCGCGGGTCGACGTGCTGATCCCGGTGGTCAAGGCCTTCTCCACCGACCAGGCGGTGGAGATCGCCTCCCTGGGCATCCAGGTCCACGGCGGCATGGGCTACATCGAGGAGACCGGTGCCGCCCAGCTGCTGCGCGACGCCCGCATCGCCCCCATCTACGAGGGCACCAACGGCATCCAGGCCCTGGACCTCGCCGGTCGCAAGTTGCAGCGCGACGGCGGCGCCGCCCTGAGCGGGCTGCTCGACCAGGTGGAGGCGACCGCCGCCGCCCTGGCCGCCAACCCCGAGCTTGTCCCGCTGGGCGAGAGCCTGGCCGGCGGGGCCGCCGACTTGCGCGCCGCCATGGCCCGGCTGCTCGAGGCGGGCGCCGACCCCCAGCGCGGCTCCGACGCCGTCCAGGCCTACGCCACCCCCTTCCTGAGCCTGGCCGGCCATGTGCTGTGCGCCTGGCAGATGGGACGGTCGGCGCTGGCCGCCGGCGCCGCCCAGGCGGCCGGCAGCGACGACCCCTTCTATACTGCCAAGCGCCAGGCCGCCGACTGGGCCCTTCGCCAGTGGCTGCCCCAGGGCCGCGCCCAGCGCGCGGTGATCGAGGCGGGCATGGCGAGCCTCTCCGCCTTCGACGCCGCCGCCCAGTGATCGACCCGCCGCCGGCCTCCCGCCGGCGGCACGCTTTCCGGACCATCCACGGAGCCTTTCCATGAGCCAGAGCATCTTCGAGCAGGGCCTGCCCAGGACCCCCGCCAACTTCGTGGCGCTCTCGCCGCTGACCTTTATCGAGCGCAGCGCCTCGGTCTACCCGGACTACCCGGCGGTGATCCACGGTGCCACCCGCCGCGACTGGGGCACCACCTGGGAGCGCTGCCGGCGGCTCGCCTCGGCGCTGGTGCGGCGCGGCATCCGGCCCGGCGAGACGGTGGCGGCGATGCTGCCCAACGTGCCGGCGATGTTCGAGGCCCACTTCGGCGTGCCGCTGGCCGGCTGCGTGCTCAACACCCTGAACATCCGCCTGGATGCCGAGGCGATCGCCTACATGCTCGAACACGGCGAGGCGAAAGCGATACTGGTCGACCCGGAGTTCGCCGACGTCATCGAGGCGGCGGTGGCCAAGCTCGAGGAGAAACCCCTGATCATCGACGTGGCGGACCCCGAGTTCCTGCCGGAGGGGCGCGCCATCGGCGAGCTGGAGTACGAGGCGCTGCTCGCCGAGGGCGACCCGGCCCATCCCTACCGGTTGCCCGAGGACGAGTGGCAGGCGATCTCGCTCAACTACACCTCCGGCACCACCGGCAAGCCCAAGGGGGTGGTCTACCACCATCGCGGTGCCTACCTGAACGCCGTGAGCAACATCCTGGTGTGGGCGATGCCGCAGCATCCGGTCTACCTCTGGACCCTGCCGATGTTCCACTGCAACGGCTGGTGCTTCCCCTGGACCATCGCCGCCGCCGCCGGCACCAACGTCTGCCTGCGCAAGGTGGAGCCCAAGCGGGTGATGGACCTGATCGCCGACGAGGAGGTGACGCACTTCAGCGGTGCCCCCATCGTGCTCAACGGCCTGGTCAACCTGCCGGACGCCGACAAGCGCGACTTCGACCACCCGGTGAAGGTCACCACCGCGGGTGCTGCGCCGCCCGCCGCGGTGATCGCCGGCGTCGAGCGCCTCGGCATCGACGTGACCCACGTCTACGGCCTCACCGAGGTCTATGGCCCGGTGACCTCCTGCGCCTGGCGCGCCGCCTGGGACGAACTGCCCATGGAGGAGCGCGCGAGGCTCAAGTCCCGCCAGGGGGTGCGCTATCACATGCTCGAGGCGCTCTGCGTGGCGGACCCCAACACCCTGGAGCCGGTGCCCAAGGACGGCGAGACCATCGGCGAGATCCTGATGCGCGGCAACAACGTGATGAAGGGCTACCTCAAGAACGCGGCGGCCACCGAGCAGGCCCTGGAGGGCGGCTGGTACCATACCGGCGACCTCGCCGTGTGGCACCCGGACGGCTACATCGAGATCAAGGACCGCTCCAAGGACATCATCATCTCCGGCGGGGAGAACATCTCCACCATCGAGGTGGAGGACGCCATCTACACGCACCCGGCGGTGGAGGAGGCCGCGGTGGTGGCCAAGCCCGACGAGAAGTGGGGCGAGACCCCCTGCGCCTTCGTCAAGCTGAAGCTGGGCTACGGGGAGGTCTCCGAGCAGGAGATCATCGACCACTGCCGCTCGCGCCTGGCGCACTTCAAGGCGCCGAAGACGGTGATCTTCACCGAGCTGCCCAAGACCTCCACCGGCAAGATCCAGAAGTTCGTGCTGCGTGACGAAGCGCGCAAGCAGTGAGTCTTTCGTTACCAAGGAGAGTGCAATGAGTGAGCAACCGATCGGCGTGGTGGGCGCCGGCACCATGGGGCAGGGCATCGCCCAGGTGCTGGTCCAGGGCGGCTTCGCCGTCAAGCTCTACGACGTCGCCGACGAGCAGCTGAAGAAGGCCAGCGGCGCCATCGACAAGGGCCTGGGCAAGCTGGTGGCCAAGGAGAAGCTCGCCGAGGACGACCGGCAGGCCGCCATGGCGCGGCTGGACACCACCACCGACCTCGACGCCCTGCGCGACTGCGAGGTGATCATCGAGGCCGCCCCGGAGCAGCCGGCGCTCAAGGAGAAGCTCTTCCGCGACCTGAGCCGCCTGACCCACGACGCCATCCTGGCCTCCAACACCTCCTCGCTGTCGCTGACCCGGCTCGCCGCGGTGTGCGAACGTCCCGAGCGGGTGGTGGGCATGCACTTCTTCAACCCGGTGCCGGTGCTCAAGCTGGTCGAGGTGATCCGCGCCGAGCAGACCAGTGACGCCACCGTGGCGCGCATCGAGGCCCTTACCGAGGCGCTGGGCAAGACCGCCGTGGCCATCGGCGACTCCCCGGGGTTCGCGGTCAACCGCCTGCTGGTGCCGATGATCAACGAGGCGGCCTTCCTGCTCCAGGAGGGCGTGGCCAGTGCCGGGGACATCGATGCCGCCATGAAGCTGGGCGCCGCCCATCCGCTGGGCCCGCTGGCGCTCGCCGACCTGATCGGCCTGGACGTCTGCCTCTCCATCATGGAGGTGCTGCAGGAGGGCTTCGGCGATCCCAAGTACCGCCCCTGCCCGTTGCTCAAGCGCATGGTCGACGCCGGCTACCTGGGCCGCAAGAGCGGCCGTGGCTTCCATAGCTACGACTGAGCCGGCCCCGACAAAAGAGGGGATTGCCGCCCAACCAAGCGTTCGCTAGGGTTGGGCGGTATCGTTTCAACAGTGTCTCAAGAACAACCCGAGGAGTGCCCCTATGAGCGAGTCCCTGATCGAGGTGGTCGACAACGCCGGCATCGTGCGCCTGACCATCAACCGTCCCAAGGCCCTGAACGCCCTGAACACGGCCGTGCTGGCGGAGCTGGAGCGCGTGCTGGCCGGGCTCGAGGGCCGAGGCGACCTGCGCGCGGTGGTGATCACCGGCGCCGGGGAGAAGTCCTTCGTGGCCGGCGCCGATATCGCCGAGATGCGCGAGAAGACCCCCGAGGAGGCCCGCGACTTCGCGCGCCAGGCGCTGGATACCTTCAAGCGTCTGGAGACCCTGCCGGTGCCCACCGTGGCGCTGGTCAACGGCTTCTGCCTGGGCGGTGGCTGCGAGCTGGCGCTGGCCTGCGACTGGGCGGTGGCCAGCGACAACGCCCTCTTCGGCCAGCCCGAGGTGCTGCTGGGCGTGATCCCCGGCTTCGGCGGCACCCAGCGCCTGCCGCGCCGCGTGGGGCCGGCCATGGCCCTGGACCTTTGCACCACCGGGCGCAAGATCGACGCCGCCGAGGCGCTGCGCATCGGCCTGGTCAACCGCGTGATGCCCCAGGCCGAGCTCGAGGGCTACGTGGAGGAGCTCAGCCAGCAGCTGGGGGGCAATGGCCCGCAGTCGGTGCGCGCCGCCAAGCAGGCGATCCACGACGGCATGGACCAGGACCTCGACAGCGCCCTGGCGCTGGAGAACGCCCTGTTCGCCTTCTGCTTCGCCGGCGACGAGCAGACCGAGGGCATGAGCGCCTTCGTCGAGAAGCGCAAGCCGGCCTTCTGAGCCCTTCACACGACCCCCTGCGGCCCGTCAGGGCTGCGGGGGCTCTCTGACCCGACGCTGCCCCGCCTCTTCAGGCGTTCCACCATCGCCTCCATCCGCGAGACATGGCTGCCGTGCCAGAACAGCTGGCCGCACGCCTCGCACTCGAGGAACGTCGCCATGTAGCGCCTCGTCAGCGGCTCCAGCCGGTGGGCCACCGCCGCCTTCTCGACCCTTGCCAGCCGCCCGTTGCAGCGCGTGCAGCGAGTGAAGGGAACGAAGGCGGGCGTGAGCCGGAAGACGTCGCAGACCTCCTCCAGTTGTTGCCAGGGATCGTCGGCACGCACGAAGTGGGCCAGGGCGATGCGTTTGCGCTTGAGCAACTGCCGGTCGCGGGTCAGCAGGACCCGTTGTTCCCGATCGGCGCAGGCGGCCAGGGCCTCATCGGCAAGGTCATTGCGGTAGTGACTATCGAAGCCGAGCAGGCGCAGATAGCGCGCCAGCCTGCCCAGGTGGACGTCCAGCACGAAGCGGGGCGGCGAGGGGGGATGGGGGCGCAGGTGCCGGGGGGCCGTCACCGGCGCCGCCATCGACCAGGGATAGACCTCGACACGATCACCGTCGACGAGGCGGTAATCGAAGCCCCGGGAGACGCCGTCGACGAGGATGACGTCCACCTCGGTATGCGGCACCCCCAGCGACTCGATCACGTCCTTGATCGCGGCGCGCCGCTCGAGGTCATGCGCGAAGACCCGGCCGCGTCGCGTGGCTGGCAGGAAGTCGTTCAAGTCGCCATGGAAGCGAAACTCGGTGTTAGCCATGAAGGGGAAGGTCCTTCGAGTTCGCCGGTTCCGGGTCGGCCCCCGCCCGACCCTCGGCTCTCCCACGGTCGCGGGGGCGTTCATCGATGGATGGGGTCAACGCAGCGGACTGACACCCTGGCCGGAGAGTTCCGGGAAGTCGTCATGCATCGTCAGCGGCTCGATGCGACCGCGCGTGGCGAGGAACTCCGGCCGCCGGGACGGGGCCGCGAAGGGCTCTTGCAGGGCGTTGTCCACGCTGTTGTAGACGAAGAAGAGGTTGGAGCGCGGCCAGGGCGACATGTTCTCGTTCGAGGCATGCAGGGTGTTGCACTCGAACAGCAGCAGCGACCCGGCCGGCCCCTTGGGGGCCTGGATCCCGCCCCTCTCGGCCAGCCTGGCCAGGGCGCCCTGGTCCGGCACCCCGATCTTCTGTGCCTTGAGGGATTCCTGCCAGTTCATCTCCGGGGTCTCGCCCATGCAGGGAACGAACTGCCGGTGCGAGCCGGGGATCAGCATCAGCGGGCCATTGAACTCGTTGTTGTCGGTCAACATCAGCGAGGCGCTCACCGCCCGCATGCGGGGCATGCCGTCCTCGGCGTGCCAGGTCTCGAAGTCCGAATGCCAGTCGAAGCCGCTGCCCTGGAAGCCGAACTTGTCGTTGATGCGGGACTGGTGAATGTAGACCTCGCTGCCCAGCAGCTGACGGACCATGCCCAGTATGCGCGGATCCCGGGTCAGCCGATCGAAGAGCGGCGAGAGCTCATGCATGCCGAACACGGAGCGCAGGGCGCCGCTGTTGGGGTCCTTGATGACCTGCTCGGAGCGCATCAACGTCTCGTCATCGGCCATCTGTCGGAGTTCATCGAAGAAGGGCTCGATGCGCTCCTTGGAGAAGAAGCCCTCGAACCACAGGAAGCCATCGCGTTCGTAACGCGAGAGCGCTACTTCATCCAGCGGCCCTTCCCAGCGGTGCTGATTACGTGCGTGCACCACCGGATCCAGCCGGGTAAAGGGTTGGCGATACTCCTTGAGTCGAGTGGGGTAGGGGTCCAGATGATCGACCATGTGAGTCATCTCCTTGGGGGCCTCTGCCAGGCGCCCCCATTAGCTGGGGTGAGGGATCGAACCGCATGGCGGCTCGATCCCGCTATCGTCGATGCAACGGCCCGCTCGGGCCCGCCGTCTTGCCTCGCGGCGTTCCGGGCGATGGCCGTCCTTCCAGGTTACTTCGGGACGATCGTCGAGATTTCAACGGGGGGACGGCTGCCTCGTCGCCGCCAGCGTCACGGAGACCCCGCCCAGCTCGCCGTCGTCGTGGCGCTGGGCGAACACCGGGTTGCCCAGGTCCATCTTGGAAGAAGGGGGGTGTCCTGTGGTGCATTCAACTGCAGGTCGACCAGCGAGAAGCAAAGGGCGGCACACGGCCGCCCTCGGTCTTCAGGCTTGGCCGTCCTCGAGCGAAGTCATGTCGATGACGAAGCGGTAGCGCACGTCGCCCTTCTGCATGCGCTCGAAGGCGGTGTTGATCTCCTGGATGTCGATCATCTCCACGTCGCAGGTGATGCCCTGCTCGGCGCACAGGTCGAGCAGCTCCTGGGTCTCGGGGATGCCGCCGATCAGCGAGCCGGCCAGCACGCGGCGCTTGAAGATCAGGTTGAAGCCCGCCACCGGCGGCTCGATGGGGTCCATCAGGCCCACCAGGATGTGGGTGCCGTCGTAGCGCAGCGTGGCCAGGTAGGGGTTGAGGTCGTGCTGCACCGGCACGGTGTCGAGCAGGAAGTCGAAGGTCTCGGCCACGGCCTCCATCTGCGCCTCGTCACTGGAGACGACCACATGGTCGGCGCCGTGGCGACGGGCCTCCTCGACCTTGGCCTCGGTGCGGGTGAACACCGTGACCTCGGCACCCAGGGCGCGGGCCAGCTTGACCCCCATGTGGCCGAGGCCGCCCATGCCGATCACCCCGACCTTGTGGCCGGCCTTCACGCCGTAGTGCTTGAGCGGCGAGTAGGTGGTGATGCCGGCGCACAGGATGGGGGCGGCGGAGGGCAGGTCGATGCCCTCCGGCATGCGCAGCACGAACTGCTCGCTGACCACGATGCGATCCGAGTAGCCGCCCTGGGTGAGGCTGCCGTCGTGGCGGTCGTCGCTGCCGTAGGTCATGGTGAAGCCGTTCTCGCAGTACTGCTCGACGCCGTCGCGGCAGGGCTGGCAGTCGCGGCAGGAGTCGACCATGCAGCCGACCCCCACCAGGTCGCCCACCTTGAAGCGGCTCACCGCGTCGCCCACGGCGGTGACGCGGCCGACGATCTCGTGGCCGGGCACGATGGGGTAGCGGGTCATGCCCCAGTCGTTGCGGGCGAAGTGCAGGTCGCTGTGGCAGACCCCGCAGTAGAGGATCTCGATGGCGACATCGTCCGGGCGGGGCTGGCGGCGCTCGAAGGAGAAGGGGGCCAGGGGCTGGTCGTCGGCGAAGGCCGCATAGGCGCGTGTCTGGCTCATGTCGGGGGGTCTCCTCGGGTCGTCGGATTCGGTGACGCCTGGCGCAAAGCGGCGCGGCATCACTTGGCGAACAGCTGACCCATGTCCTTGAACGCCTTGAACTCCAGGGCGTTGCCGCAGGGGTCGAGCAGGAACATGGTGGCCTGCTCGCCCACCTGACCCTGGAAACGCACATAGGGTTCAATCACGAACTCGGTGCCGCGCTCGCGTAGCCGCTCGGCCAGCGCCTCCCACTCGTCCCAGCCGAGCACCACGCCGAAGTGGGGCACCGGCACGTCGTGGCCGTCCACCGCATTGGTGTGGGCCTGGTCCTGGTAGGGCATCTTGGGGTGCTCGTGGATCACCAGCTGGTGGCCGAAGAAGTCGAAGTCGACCCAGTGGTCGCTGGAACGCCCCTCGGCGAGGCCGAACACCTCGCCGTAGAAGGCGCGGGCGGCGGGCAGGTCGTGGACGGGAATTGCCAGGTGGAAGGGGGAAAGGCTCATGGCAGTCTCCTCTTGCGTGGAAAGGGCTGGGGGCAGGGTCAGGCCTACAGCTGGGCCAGCAGGGTCTCGGCGCTGCTGTTCTCGACGCCCTTCTCGTCGACGCCGAGGAAGGTCACCACGCCGTCGTCGACGATGGCGGCGAAGCGCTTGCAGCGAGTGCCCATGCCGGCAGCATGACGGTCGATCTCCATGCCCAGGGCGCGGGTCAGCTCGGCGCTGCCGTCGGCCAGCATGGTGAAGGCCTTGGCGTTCTGGTCGCGTTGCCAGGCGTCCATCACGAAGGCGTCGTTGACCGACAGGCAGGCGATGGCGTCGATTCCCTTGGCGAGGATCTTGTCGGCGTTGACCACGAAGCCCGGCATGTGGGTGTTGGAGCAGCCGGGGGTGAAGGCGCCGGGCACCGCGAACAGCGCCACCTTCCTGCCGGCGAGGAAGTCGCCGGTGTTGAGATCCTCGGGACCATCGGGGCCGTTGGTCTTGATGGTGACGTCGGGGAACCGGTCGCCGGTGCGAATCGTCATGGGGTGCGTCCTTCTTTGTGGTGAAAGGGTGGGAACCCAGGCCTCGACAGTCTGACTCGGCGATGCGGATAACGCCAAGCGCCCGTTCAGGCTGGGTCGGGCGGCCGCGATGGTGTGTCGAAGTGTCGGCCCTTCATGGCAAGGTGCCACCTTCCTTGATGCCTGTCATGGTGAAATCATACATGGCTGATATAACTTAAGGAGTCACCTTCCCCCGCCACCCCCAGGAGAGCCCCATGCCCGCCATGATGAAAGCCGCCGTCTTCGTCGAGCCCGGTCGCATCGAGATCGACGACCGCCCGATCCCCGACATCGGCCCCAACGACGCCCTGATCCGGGTCACCACCACCACCATCTGCGGTACCGACGTGCATATCCTCAAGGGCGAATACCCGGTGGAGAAGGGCCTGGTCGTGGGCCACGAGCCGGTGGGGGTGATCGAGAAGCTCGGCGCCAACGTGCAGGGCTACCGCGAGGGCCAGCGGGTGATCGCCGGGGCGATCTGCCCCAGCTTCACCTCCTATGCCTGCCAGGATGGGTGCAGCGCCCAGGATGGCGGCCACCACGCCCACGGCTACAAGCCCATGGGCGGCTGGCGCTTCGGCAACACCATCGACGGTGCCCAGGCCGAGTACCTGCGGGTGCCGGATGCCCAGGCCAACCTCTCGCCGGTGCCCGACGGCCTCACCGACGACCAGGTGCTGATGTGCCCGGATATCATGTCCACCGGTTTCGCCGGGGCGGAGTCCGCCAACATCAAGATCGGCGACAGCGTGGCGATCTTCGCCCAGGGACCCATCGGGCTGTGCGCCACCGCCGGCGCGAGGCTTCGCGGCGCCGGGCTGATCATCGCCGTGGACGGCGTGGACGAGCGACTGGCGATGGCGAAGAAGATGGGCGCCGACGTCACCCTCAACTTCCGCCAGGTGGACGTGGTGGACGAGATTCGCAAGCTCACCGGCGGGCGCGGGGTGGACGCCTCCATCGAGGCGCTGGGGCTGCAGCAGACCTTCGAGAATGCCCTGCGGGTGATCAAGCCCGGTGGCACCCTGTCGAGCCTCGGCGTTTACTCCGAGAACCTCTCCATCCCGCTGGACGCCTTCTGCGCCGGCCTGGGCGATCATCGCATCGTCACCTCGCTCTGCCCCGGCGGCAAGGAGCGCATGCGCAGGCTGATGCAGGTCATCGACAGCGGCCGCATCGATCTCGGCCCCATGGTCACCCACCGCTACCCGCTGGAGAAGATCGTCGACGCCTACGACCTCTTCTCCCACCAGCGCGACGGCGTGCTCAAGGTCGCCCTCGAGGTGTCGTGAGACGCGACCTGAAGCCGTGCGGCCCGCGGGCCGCACGGTTCAGCGCCGTTCGCGGGCGCGGCGAAGCGGGTGGGTCGCCTCGAGTGCGGCGATTTCGCGGCGCAGGTCGTTGACCTCTTCGAGCAGGTCGAGCGCCAGTGCCAGCCCGGGGGCGTTGAGGTCGAGGTCACGCTGCAGCCGCCGGGCACGCTGCAGGCGCAGCAGGTCGTCGACGGAGAAGCGCCACTCCTGCTGCGCCGTACCGTGCGGTTCGATGACGCCGTAGCTGATCATCTCCTCGACGAAACCGACGTCGGTGTGGCTGCGCACGCAGAGTTCGTGCAGGGACACGGTATGCCGGGTCTCGATCAGTTCCGTTGCGAGGTGAGTGACGGGGAATCTGCGGCTCATGGTTCACGACTCCTGCTCTCTGCGTGGATCGAAAGCGGCTTCCTCCGCCAGTTCGGCGAAGAGCTCCCGGGCGCGCGGCGACAGCTTCCTGGGCATCACCACGCGCAGAACCACATAGTGGTCGCCCGCCGGCTTGCCGGGCAGGCCGCGGCCCTTCAGGCGCAGCTTCTGTCCGGCCTGAGCCCCCTCGGGGATCTTGAGGTTGACCGAGCCACCCAGCGTCTGCACGGGGATCGTGGTACCCAAGGCGGCTTCCCAGGGGGCAATGGGCAGCTCGCTGTAGACGTCTTTTCCTTCCACCTTGTAGCGGGGGTGGGGCGCGATGGCAATCTCGAGATAGAGGTCGCCCGGCTCGCCACCGCCGACGCCCGGTCCACCCTGTCCACGCAGACGAATCTTCTGCCCCGGGGCGACCCCGGGCGGGATCTTGACGTTGAGCGTGCGCTCTCGATGCACGACACGCCCGCGCTCATCGACTTCGGGAACGCCTAAGCTGATCGACTTTTCGACACCCGAATAGGCCTCCTCGAGGAAGATGGCCAGCCGGTGATGCAGATCCTCGCCGCGCAGGCCGAACCCGCCCGACCTTCCTCCGCCAGCGGAGCGGTGCTGCCCGGTCCTGCCTCGCCCGAAAATGGCCTCGAAGAAGTCGCTGAACTCGCGGGCATCCGCGCCGCTGAAGGCATGTTCGAAGCCCCCGGCGGCCTCCCAGTCGGGCGGGGGTTGGAAACCGCCATCCGCCGACTGCGCCCCGTAGCGACGGAGCTGGTCGTATTCGGCGCGCTTTTCGGAATCCTTGAGCACCTCATAGGCCTCGCTGACCTCCTTGAAGCGCTGTTCGGCATCCGGGGCCGTACTGACGTCCGGGTGGTACTGGCGTGCCAGCTTGCGGTAGGCACGCTTGATAGCGGCTTGGTCGGCGTCCTCGTCGACCCCCAGGATGTCGTAGTAGTCCTTGAATTCCATGTGCAATGCCCCCGTGACATTCGCTTGCGATACTGTCGCTCAGGTGACGCTGTCTTGCCCTCCGCTTACCAGATGGCGACGTTGGGCGGCAATCTCAATGCGGGTCGTCGCCGTTTTCCCCGGTTCGCCATGACGGTAGGCTGTCCGACGGCGCTTGCCAGACCGTTGCCGATACCGTGGCAGAAAGGCCATTCACGGTGGGTGCCTTGGGGTCTGGTACACTCATCCCCGTTAATAGCAATCATTGGAGTGGAGATGGCATCGGAATTGAGCGAATTCGAGGAGAACATGCAGCGCGAGATCGAGGCGTTTCTCAAGCCCGACAAGCGTCAACCGCGTCAGTTGGGCCGTGGTGGTGCCGCCCCTAAACGCCCTGCCAAGAGCGACGCCGAGCCGGTGGAGTCCGCCGATAGGATGAAAACCGGCCACCGGGTCAAGCTGGCGGTTCGCAAGCGTCAGCTCGACGTGGATACCGTCTTCGAGCATCGCTCGACCAGCATCTCCAAGCTCGAGGCCCGACTGGAAGCCGAGAAGGCCGCCCGCAAGGCCGGCTACCCCATCATCGGCTACGTGATCGAGACCACCCGGCTGTAATCCTCCCGCGGCTGGGATAGTCTCGGGTCATTCCCCTGCCAGGAGCCCGCCGTGAAGATTACCCAGCTCAACATCTACCCGGTCAAGTCGCTGGGCGGCATCGCCCTGGGCGAGGCCGAGCTGACCGTCGAGGGCCTCGCCTGGGATCGCCGCTGGATGGTGGTGGATGACGTGGGGCGCTTCGTCACCCAGCGTCAACTGCCGGGCATGGCGGGCATCCGCGTGAGCCTTGAGGCCGATGCCCTGGTGCTTACCCACCCCGAGGCGGCGCCGCTGCATATACCGCTTTCGGCGGGGTCGCTTCCCCGCCTGCTGGTGTATGTGTGGGAGGATTGCTGCGAGGCCCTGGACGAGGGGGCCGAGGCGCGCGACTGGCTGGGGGCGGTGCTGGGCGATTGGCGCGGCAGCGGCCTGCGTCTGGTGCGCTTCGCCCCGGAGCATCGCCGCGCCGTCGAGCCCCACTACCTCGCACCCGGCGAGCGGGCCCATACCGGCTTCGCCGACGGCTACCCGCTGCTGGTGGTCAGCGAGGGCTCGCTTGCCGAGGTGAACCGGCACCTGGCCGCCAAGGGGCTCGACCCGGTGCCCATGAGCCGCTTCCGGCCGAGCCTGGTGGTCGATGGGGCCACCCCCTTCGCCGAGGATGGGTGGGACACCCTGGCCGCGGCCGACGGCGCCTGGCGCCTCGGCCTGCGCAAGCCCTGCCAGCGCTGCAAGATCACCACCGTGGACCAACACAGCGGCAAAATCGTCGTGCCCGGCGAGCCGCTGCGCACCCTGGTGGAGATGAACCCCCGCGCCGCGCCGGGCGGCTACTTCGGCCAGAACGCCATCGTCCTGTCGGGTGAGGGGGCTCGCCTGGCGGTGGGCGATGAGGTGATGGCCAAGGGGCGCAGCTAGGCATCGACTCTGCTCCCAGTATATTTGGAAAGGATTTCCAGCAACTTCCCGCCGCGTTATCATGGCGCCTCCAGCCTCGATACCCAGGAGCCCCCGCATGAGCTTTCACGTCTATCTCTCCGGCGAGATCCACACCGACTGGCGCGACGAGATCCGGCGCGGCGCCGAGGCGGCAGGCCTCGACGCTGTGTTCACTGCCCCGGTGACCGACCACGACGCCAGCGACGCGGCCGGCGACCACCTCGGCGAGACCCCCAGCCCGTTCTGGCGCGACCACCAGTCGGCCAAGGTCAACGCCATCCGCACCCGCACCCTGATCGAGCAGAGCGATCTCGTGGTGGTGCGCTTCGGCGACAAGTACAAGCAGTGGAACGCCGCCTTCGATGCCGGCTACTGCGCGGCCCTGGGCAAGCCCTACGTGACCCTGCACGGCGAGGAGATCGTCCACCCGCTCAAGGAGGTCGACGCCGAGGCCCAGGCCTGGTGCACCACCACCGACCAGGTGGTGGAGATCCTGCGCTACGTGCTCAAGGCCTGAGACGGGTCGGCTAGACTGGGGGCGTCACCCATGGCAGGAGCACGCCCGTGAGCCTGGCCCTCAAGCGCGCCTTCGAGGCGCCCACGCCCGAGGATGGCCACCGTGTGCTGGTCGATCGGCTGTGGCCGCGCGGCGTGGCCAAGGCCGACGCCCGCATCGACGCCTGGCCGAAGGAGGTCGCCCCCAGCGACCCCCTGCGCAAGGCCTTCCACGCCGGCGAGCTCGGCTGGGGCGAGTTCCGTCGCCGCTACCTGGCCGAGCTCAAGGCCCACCGCGAGACCCTGCGTCCGCTGGCCCAGCGCGCCGCCCGGGAGCGCGTGACCCTGGTGTTCGCCGCGAAGGACCCGCACCACAACAACGCCGTGGTGCTGGCCCAGTACCTGGCCATGCTCGTGCCTGGCCTGAGCGTCGACAGCGGCTGACTTCAAGGGGAGGCGCACCTCGAACTCGTCAGCTCCGACACCGACTTCGCCCCCCTGGAGGGCGGCCGCGTCTTCCCCGAGGACGAGATCTGGCGCATGACCATCCTCAGGGAGTAAGGCGGGCCTATCCCCGAGTGCCGTCGCCGGTGTAGGCAATACCCTCCCATGGCGATAGCTTTCTTTCATTGGGTCGTTGAGTGAGCTGCTGCTGGTTTCCGCGCCATTCCCTCTCCGGAGGCGGATGACCCTCGATGAATTCCCTGGAACAGGCTCGTCTGTTCGCCCTTCACCAGCTCGACCTGCTCGATACCCCGCCCAGCGAAAGTTTCGATCGCATCACCCGCATGGCCAGCCAGCTGTTCGGCCTGCCCATCGCCGCCGTCTCCCTCACCGACGCCAACCGCCAATGGTTCAAGTCGCGGGTCGGGGTCGACCATTGGGAGATTCCCCGCGACACGGCGCCCTGTGCCGAGGTCTCCGAGACGGGTGGGGTCCTGGTGATCCCCGATATGCTCGCCTCTGCCTGCTATCGTGACAGCCACCTGCCCAATAGCGGCATCCGTTTCTATGCCGGGGCCCCGCTGGTGACTCGCGAGGGCCACACCCTGGGGGCGATGTGCGTGCTGGGCGACATGCCCCGCGAGGTGACCGAACAGGAGCGGGCGATGCTGAGCGACCTGGCCGCCATGGTGATGGCCCAGATCTAACTGCAGCATGCCCTGGGCCGGGTCGACCCGGTCACCGGGCTGCCCAATCGCACCCAGTTCGATGACGACCTGCTGGATCTCGAGCGTGACGAGCCTGGCGGTGCCCGGGTCGCGCTGTTCACCGAGGTGGTCGATGCGGTCAGGCTCGGCGGCCAACCTGGAGGAGCCGGACTTCGCCGAGCGCCTCCTCGACCAACTGGCGCGGTCCGGCCTGCCGGGGAAGGCCACGCATGGGCTTCCCCGGCCGGCTCCCGCCTCAGAAGTTCATGAACGGCTGGGCCTCGCCGTCGCGGAACTGGTAGACCTCCCACTCCTCCTGCTTGGGCCCGGGCATCCCGGGGGTGCCGATGGGCATGCCGGCCAGGCCGATGCCGTCGGTGTCCGGGCGCTCCTCGAAGAGCCGCTCCAGCGCCTCCATGGGCACGTGCCCCTCGATCACGTACTCGCCCATCTCGATGGTATGGCAAGAGCCCAGGCCATGGGGCAGGCCGGCGCGCTCCTTGACCTTGCCCAGCTCGACGTCGTCGACCATGGTGACCTCGACGCCCTCCTCCTCGAGGTGGCGGGCGTACTCGTCGCAGCAGCCGCACTGGGGGTTCTTGTAGAGGGTCGCCTCGTCGGGCAGGGCGGCGTGGGCAGTGCCGGCACCGAACAGCAGGGCGGCGGAGACGACCAGGGTCGGGGTGAGGCGGTTCATGAGCGATCCTCCTTGGAGTGGCGAGCAGTGAAAAGGTACTTGACCAGGGCAGCGATGCCCAGTCCCAGCAGAAGCAGGCCGGCGAGCGGCATCAGCCACCCCATCGGGCCCATCGCGCCCATCAGGGCGAAGCATTCGTTGGCGTACATGGCATGACTCCTGACGAAAGGGTAGGGAAGCCGGTAACGGGCAACCGCATCGTTACCGGGGAATCGGGCATCGTCAGGCTCTGGGAGGCTCGTGGGGCGGCGGGGCGATGAACTCGACCACGGCCGGATCGGGGAGGTCGGCGAGGGCGTCCGGTGGGACGCGGGGGACGATGGGAGACGCGGTCAGCGCCGCGCAGGCACCGCAGTCGCTGCCGGCATGATCGAGCGTCTCGACCTGGGGCGCACTGCAGTCGATGGCGCAGTTCTCCATCGTCGCATGGCCGGGCAGGCTGGCGACCAGCAACAGCACCGCGAGTAGCAGCGCCATCAGGCGCGCGGCTTGGGTGTGCGGCGGGTGGCTGGCGATGCCGGTCATGTCTGAGCTCCTCCTCATCCTCGGGTCATTGTGCTCGATCGGAAGCTCTACTGACATGATCCAGGGCAAGGGAAGGGGGCCGCGTGGCGCCCGCCGCACGGCGGGCACCGGGTGTCCCCGTGGCTTACCGAGGAGTCGCGGCCCCCTGCTTCAGCTGCTCGCGCTGATCGTCGGTGAGCAGGTCGAGCATGTTGCCGCGCATGCGCACCATCTCGGCCATCATCTCGCCGCGCAGCTCGCCCATCCGGGCATGCAGGGCCTGGACCTCCTCGGGGTCGGGGCTGTCGGCGTGCATGACGCCCATCAACTCCATGCGCAGGTCCATCATCTCGCCCATGCGCTCGAACTGGGCCGGGCGGTGCTCCTGCATCAGCTCACGCATCTCGCCGCGCTGCTCGTCGTCGAGCATCGACATCATGCCCATGCCCTCGGCCATCATCGGGCAAGGCATCATGCCATCCATGCCGCCGCCCATCATCATTCCGGGGCCCATGCCGTGGTGGCCGCTGCCCATCATGCCGGGCCCCATGCCCTGTTGACTGCCGCCCATCATGCCAGGTCCCATGCCCCCCTGGCCCAAGGCCGCCCCGCTGGCACCGATGCCAAGGCCCGCGGCCAATGCGATGGCGATCATCCGCTTGTGCTTGATCATGCCCCTTCTCCTTACTCTTGCCGATGGCAGAACGACTCCCCCGAATCGGGGAGGGTGTCAGGCTTGCCTGACAAGTCTACAACCTGGGGGTGACCCAAGGGTCAAGCCGTATCGGGGCCGCGGAGCAGTTGTCCACGCCCTGGCGTCGAGCAGGTACACTGGGCCGACGTTGTCACATGCGTTAGCCCCCGGCAGTCTGATCACAGGAGAGACGATGTACCCTGCTTCCCACCGCCGCCGCCCATGGCCATCTTGCGCCGCCCGTGTCGGGGTACTTGCCGCCCTGCTTCTGCTGCCGCCGGTGGCCCTGGCCGATGAGCAAGATGAGGACGACGCGCCGCCCCGCGGCCACTACGAGCTGCCCGAGGAGGGCAATGTGGTCGGCGAAAGCTACTCGGTGACGGTGGAGGACGAGGAGCAGACCCTGGTCGACATCGCCCGGGAGCACAACCTGGGCTACGAGGAGATCGTGCGGGCCAACCCGGAGGTCAGCATCTGGGTGCCCGGCGAGGGCACCGAGGTGGAGATCCCGGCCCGTTTCATCCTCCCGGAGGCGGAGCAGGAGGGCATCGTGATCAACATCGCCGAGCTGCGCCTCTACTACTATCCGGAGGTGGAGGAGGACGAGCCGCGGCGGGTCGAGACCTACCCCATCGGCATCGGTCGCGAGGGCTACGACACACCGCTGGGCGAGACCGAGACCACCATGAAGCTTAAGGACCCGGCCTGGTACCCGCCGGAATCCATGCGCGAGGAGGCCGAGGAGGCCGGCGAGGAGCCCCCGGAGGTGGTCCCGCCGGGGCCCGACAACCCGCTGGGCGAGCACGCCATCCTGCTCGACATCCCCGGCTACCTGATCCATGGCACCAACCGGCCCGATGGCATCGGCATGCGCGCCAGCCGCGGCTGCATCCGGATGTTCCCCGAGGATATCGAGTCGGTATTCGAGCGCGTCCCGGAGGGCACCCGAGTCAACATCATCGACCAGCCGATCAAGGTGGGCCGGCAGGACGAGCGACCGCTGGTGCAGGTGTTCGAGCCGCTCGAGGAGCAGGAGCACGGCATGATGGCGCTGGTGGAGACGCTGGATCGCGTGAACCAGGCCAACGAGGCGGGTATCGACTTCGACTACGAGCAGCTGCGCGACCTGCTGGAGTCGCCCAACGGCCAGGTGGTCGCGCTGGAGCCGGCGTCCCAGGAGGAGGAAAAGGAGCGCGGTCCCGAGAACCTCTACGAGGCCCTGGAAGGCTCGGCCCGGGACGCGGAAGCAGAGAGCGACGAGAGCAGGCCCGAGCGCTTCCTCGAGGCGCTGGAGCTCGAGGAGGCCTGAGCGCGAGGGGCGCAGGCGAGTAAAGTGATGCCGTCGCGGCATCCCTCCGCCCCTGCTCGACACCCACCAGCGCCAGGCTGGAGATCTCCTGCCCGGTTTTGCCCCGGTCTCGGCTCAGGGCGGCCCGAGTGCCAATATGCGGCTATCTTGTATTGAGGCGAGGTTCGGGGCGCGGGTGGCGGTATGTCCACCTCTCGTGCGGGGGAGAACAACCAGCGGGAGGCCATCTCATGAGCGATCGTCCCTTGGTAATGCTGCATGGCTGGAACGACGAAGGCCGCTCCTTCGAGAGACTGGTGGGGCACCTGCGCAAGCGCTTAGGGCCCGAGCGCATTCAGCGGATCGCTATCGGGGATTACCTGTCCAAAGATGATTGCCTTCGCTTCGATGACCTCCAGGCCGCCCTCGATCGCGCCTGGACCCGGCACGACCTGCCGCGCGAGCCGGCCAGCGTGGACGTCATCGTCCACTCCACCGGATATGGCGGCATCCGGGCGGTGGCCAACGAGGAGGGGGGCGACGGCACCGTGCGGCTCTCCACCGCCAACCTCAACTGCGCCCGGGTGCGCATCGCCTTCCGCGAGGAGGCAAGGGGGGAGGGCCGGGTCACCGTGCCGGAGATGTGGGACTACCGGCCATCCAGTGGACGCTGCGCCTTCCGGATCCTGGATGGTATCGATCACTCGGCGATCAAGCTCGATGCCGCCGAGAGTCGGCTGAGCCGTGCCCAGCGGGACACGCTGACCTTGATCGAGAGGGCCCTGACCGTTGAAGACGCTGGGTTCATCGATTTCTGTGACGAGTGCGAGGCAGAGAATCGGCGGCTGACCCGAGGGCCCGGGGAGCGCCGCGGCAAGCCCGGGTTCCAGAACACCGTGGTGCGGGTGCGCGATCAGTTCGACGTGCCCGTCGAGGACTACCTGATCGAGTTCTATGACTCCCGCGATGACCGCCGCGACGGCGGTGGCCTGGCCCGTGCCATCCATGAGGAGGCGATCCGCAAGGTGCACAA
Source organism: Halomonas sp. (assembly GCA_046540755.1). Classification (GTDB taxonomy): domain Bacteria; phylum Pseudomonadota; class Gammaproteobacteria; order Pseudomonadales; family Halomonadaceae; genus Halomonas. Next base: position 25,240 of record JBKHEO010000008.1, read on the forward strand.
CTATCGGGCGGATGCCTCGCTGCGCAGCCTGTATATCGATACCGCCCGGCTGTGCGACGCCGTTGCCCGCGCCGGCACCCAGCTGGGCATGTCGATCACCGCCGAGCCCATGCTCGAGGAGGACGAGCAAGACGCGCGCCATACGCCGGTGGGCTTCCGCACCCTGGCCGACGAGGACATCGACGACCTCCGCCTGGACGACGCCCAACTGGCGGAATTCTTCCAGCCCCATCGCACCCTGCTGGTGGACATCTGCGTGCACCGCTCCCAGGCCGACAACGTCTTCCGGCTCAACGAGTCGCGGGGCTGAACGATAGTGACAGCGGCTCGAGCAGCGTCTCGGCGCTGGCCGCCGCCGGCGTTGCCATAAGGATGTGACGAAGATTCGTTTTTGGCCGAATGAGGATTGTTAGGCTGGGTGGAAAAATAGGGCTCGGCAAACTGGTGGTCCAAGGCTACCGGTTACGCAAGGGTAAAGTGGACATGGGCATGGCTGGAATAACAATGCCTTTCTTTAGGAGGAGATATGCTGCCAGCAATCGGTTTTCCTCGCCACTGCATGACGGCCGGGCTCTTGCTGATCGGCATTTTTTTCCTTCTCGCTCCCTCGCCGAGCTACTCTGAAGACCTGAGGTTGCAGAGCCTCAGCATGCGCGCGCGCCTATCGGAGAAGACCCTGCTTGGAGAAGAGGCGCCGGAGGATTTTGAGGAATACGACGTGTCGGCGAATGTCGGGTTACCCTGGAAGAGCTACTCCACTTCAGGCTGGGGCATGGGGACGCGCTTGATGGGGAGTGCCGGCATCTTGCGGGGAGCGGGAAGAAGTGCCCTCGTGGTTTCTCTCATCCCCGAATTGACCCTGGGGAGTGAAGACGGGCGGTTCACGCTGGATTTGGGAGCAGGTGGCGCACTGTTCGACAGGCATCGCTTTGGGACTCAGGACTATGGCGGGCCTTTCCAGTTTGCCCTCACCTTGGGCGTCGGTGTTCCGTTGTATAAAAGCCTGGGAATAGGCTATCGGTTTCTTCACTATTCCGATGCCGGTGTTAATGGATCTGACACGACCGGGGCGGATTTTCACATGATTGAGTTAGGTTATAGATTTTGATTGTCGTTGATCAGATTGGGTTGTGGGCTCAAGTGTTGGTGCGCCGGGTGGTTTCCATGGTTTACGCCAGCCGGCTTACTCGTTAAGTCCGGTGATGATGAAAGCGTATCTGCAGAAAAACTTGGTGGAAAGCTTTCGGAGGTCTCCGTTTCGAGCACCGCTCTTGGCGTGGGCGCCAGTGCCGTTTTACGCGACGGCTTCGTTGGCAATTGGCTTCTGTTCGGGGTTGTTTCGCCTTGAGCTCATTTCGTCGGAATGGGTGCTTGTTTTGCCTTTCACACTGCTCCTCTTTCCGTCGCTTCTCGAAGAGGTAGTCTTTCGGGGTCTGCTTATCCCGAGAGAAACCATCGAGCGGGGTCGATGGCAGGTCGTGAAGGCTATGGCCGGGAGCACGTTGCTTTTTGTCCTGTGGCACCCCCTCAATGCGGTCACGTTCAATCGTTCGGCCATGCCGATTTTCCTGGATCCAGCTTTCTTGGTGGTTGTCGCATTACTCGGCATCACATGCAGCTATGGTTACGTGGTCTCGAAGTCCATATGGGTGCCTGTATTGATTCATTGGGCCACGGTGGTTGTTTGGGTCTTTCTCCTCGGTGGCCGAAATCTGATTCTGGAGCTGTAAGGATAGGAGGGAATAAAGCTTCTGGGAGTGCTTGATCCTCCTCCATCGTTTTTGGTTCAGGTAGGGCGGCAGGATGCTGCTGAAGCGAGGCCACCGCCGCTTCGTGCGCGTCGACGGTGACGCGGGCGACCGTACCTCGGGCGCCTCTGGCCAGGGAGTACCGATAAGCAGACCTCACAGGACAGCTTCCGAACCTTTCGGCGGGTGATGCTGGCCGGCATCGCCCTCAACGTGCTGCTGTGCGTGTGGCTGTGGTGGTGGCCCGAGAGCTTCCTGGCGCTGATCCGCGCCGACCTGGCGGCCCCCCTGACCTGGCCCCGCTACACCGGCCTGGCCATGCTGGCGATGGGGCTGCTCTACCGCCGGCCGCCCTGGCGCCGCTGCACAACCGCCTGGTGGCGTTGCTGTCGATCCTGTTCCGGGGGCTCTTCGCGCTGTTCTTCCTGTTTGCCTCGGGGCTGTTGTGGCTGCCGGCGCTCTACGAGGCGGTACTGGCCGCGCTGCAGGGCGTGAGCTACCGGCGGGGCTGGCGAGCGGACCTGATGGCCAAGCCCTGAGGTGTCCCGCTGGGGCGCCGCCACCGGGCGCCGTCTGTCATGCCGTCTCCATTATCTCGGTGAGCGGGGCGCGTCAGGCGTGCCGCGGCGGTCCCTCGGGCAGGGCAGGCACCAGCCCCAGCGCCACGCAGAGCCGCACCAGCTCGGCCAGGTTGGCCGCTCCCAGCGCCTTCATGGCGCGCAGCCGGTAGATCTCCACCGTCTTGGGGCGGATGCCGAGGCGGTCGGCGACCTCGCGGCTGGTCAATCCCTCGGCGACGTGCACCAGGATCTCCTGCTCCTTGGGGCGCAGCGCCGCGTAGCGCCGGCGCAGGCCTGCCAGTCTTTCCTGTTCCTGCTGGGCCTGCTGGTGGGCCAGCAGCGCCTGCTGCACGGTGTCGATCAGCTGCTGGTGGTTGAAGGGCTTCTCGATGAAGTCGCGGGCCCCCGCCTTGAGGGCGGCGACGGCCATGGGCACGTCGCCGTGGCCGGTCATGAAGATCACCGGCGGGGCATGCTCGCGCTCGCCCAGGCGCTGCTGCACCTGCAGCCCCGAAAGGCCGGGCATGCGCACGTCGAGCAGTACGCAGTCGAAGTCCTCCGGGGCGGCGGCGAGGAAGGCCTCGCCGTCGGCGAAGGCGCGGCTCTCGATGCCTACCGACTCCAGCAGCCAGGCGAGCGACTCGCGCAGGGCGTCGTCGTCGTCGACGATGGCGATACAGGGAGAGGGCGTCTCGGTCATCGGCGTGTCACGGGCTCGGCGGAAGGGGGCTCGGCCAGCAGTGTAGCGGCAAGGGTGGCGCCCCCGGAACCGTCGGCCGGCTGCAGGCGCAGGGCGCCGCCCATGGCCTCCATCAGCGACCGGCTGATGGCGAGCCCCATGCCGAGACCCTCGGGGCGGCTCGAGTGGAAGGGGGTGAAGATCCGCTCGGCCTGCTCGGCCGGCACCCCGGGGCCCCGGTCGCTCACCGTCAGCGTCACCTCGCGGCGCCCGCTGCGTCGCGCCGCCAGGGTGACCCGGTCGGCGCCGGGGCGCTCGCGGCTCGCCTCCAGGGCGTTGAGCAGCAGGTTGACCACCACCTGCTCCAGCGCCACCGGGTCGGCGATCACCCGCGGCAGCGGCTCGTCGAGCGCCGTCTCGAGTTCGACCCGGGCCTGCCGGTACTGCCACTCGCAGAGCCGGCAGGCGGCATCGACCACCTCGGCGAGGGCCAGCGGACGGGGGCGGACCTGTCCCTTGCGCACGAAGGTGCGGATATGGCGCAGCCGCTCGGCGAGGCGCGCCACCTGCTCGCGGATGCGCTCCAGCGGCAGGCGCAGCGCCGCGGCAGGCTGGCTCGGGTCGGCCTCGAGCTTGAGCAGGGCGCCGCTGGCGTAGTTGGCGATGGCGCCCAGCGGCTGGTTGAGCTCGTGGGCGATGTTGGAGGCAAGCTCGCCGGTAGTGGCCAGCCGGTTGGCGTGGGCGATCTGCGCCTGGTGCCGTCGCGCCTGGTCCTCGGCCGCCTTGCGCAGGCGGATGTCGCGGTTGAGCAGCGACAGATGGCCGGGCTCGGCGCCGGGGCCGGAGTGCGCCATCACCACGCTGAGCACCGGCACCGGCCCCTCGGGGCCGCGCATCGCAAGCTCGCCGCTCCACGAGCCGTAGCGGGTCACCGCAGGCAGCACGATATCGCGCAGCTCGGCAAGCGAGGCCTCGGTGTAGGCGTCGGCGAGATGCAGCCTGGCCCCCTCGTGCGGGGGGCGCAGCAGGCGTCGGGCGGCCTCGTTGACATAGAAGAGCCGCTCCTCGGCGTCCATGAACAGCACGGGGTCGGTGGTGGACTCCACCACCCGCGCCAGCCGCTCGCGGTTGGCCTCGGCGCGGATGCGCCGGCCGACGTCGCGGGAGACGCAGAGGATGTCGATCAGCTCGCCGCTTTGCGGGTCGCGGCGGGTGCGGCTGGTGGTCTCGAACCAGACGTAGCGGCCGTCCCGGGCGCGGAAGCGATAGGTCTGCTGGTAGAAACCGTCGTGGTAGTAGACCCGTGGCGACTTGTTGAGCAGATCGGCCAGGTCGGCGGGGTGGAAGAGGTCGTAGGCACAGACCCCGATCAGCTCCTCGGGCTCATAGCCGAGCAGGTCGCGGGCGGCGCGCGAGGCATACAGGAAGGTACCATCCCGGGCGTGGCGCGAGATCAGGTCGGTGCTGCTCTCGGCCAGCCAGCGGTAGTGGTCGCGCTCGGCCTCGAGCTCGGCGCAGCGCGCCTCCAGGGCGGCCAGCCGCGCGGCCTTCTCCTCCCCGGCCATCAGCGTGCCGGGTCCACCCGGCCGCCCAGCGAGGCGTTGCGCCGGAACCAGCCGGCGATGCTGGCGCGCGGCAGGCGGGTGGGCAGCACCTCGTGGGGCACCGTCTCGGAGAGGAAACAGGCGAAGTGGCCGGCCTCGGGGCGCACTCGCGCCACCTCCCGCCGGGGGTCGTCGGCGGCGAAGATCACCATCTCCCCGCCCCCGTCCTCGGGCCAGTCGGGGTTGAGGTAGCCCACGGTGGAGATCACTCGGTTGGTGCGCCCGCGGAAGCTGTCCAGGTGGCGGCGATAGAAGGCGCCGGGCGGGTAGTGGGCGAAGTGCGCCTCGTACTCGAACAGGCCCAGGAAGAGGCTGCGGTTGAGCGCCTGCTGCAGCTCCCCCATGGCGGCCAGGTAGCGCCGCTGGGCCTGGCTCTCGCGATCCAGCCAGTGGATGGCGTCGCCGCGGATGTCGCGACGCAGGGTGTGTTCCTCGCCGCGGCCGATGCCCGCCGCGACCAGGGCGTCGCGCTCGGCGCGGGCCGTCAGCTCGGCGTGCAGCACCTGGCACAGCTCGGCGTCGAGGACGCCCTCGCCGAGGTACCAGCCCTGCTCCACCAGGGCGTCGATCAGCCGGGGCAGGGCCGCGGGGGCGAGGGCAGGGGGGGCGTTCAGGGTGGCGGTCTCCATGCGCAAAGGGTCAGGAGGTGGCGGGCTGCTGGATGCGCAGCAGGCGGTCGGGAAAGTAGCAGAGCGGCCCGGGCGGCTCGCATTGCAGGCCGATCGGCCGGCCGAAGCCCTCGGCCAGCAGCTCCACCAGCATCATCGCCGAGAGGCCCCAGATCACCTGGCCCTCCACATGGTAGTTGGGCACATACCAGGGACGGCCGTCCACCGGGATGACGTCGGTGTGGTGGCGGCGGTCCTCCAGGAAGAGCACCAGCGGCACCTCGAAGATCAGGTCGAGCTCGGTGGGGTCGGGCGTGAGCGGCAGGTCCGGCGGGATCAGCCCCACCCAGGGGGTCACGCACAGGCCATGCAGCGAGGCGACCTCGGAGAGCTGCCCCAGGAGCTCCACCCGCCCGGGCGGCAGAGCGATCTCCTCGTGGGATTCGCGCAGGGCGGTGGCCAGCAGGTCGGCGTCCTGCGCCTCGCGCTTGCCGCCGGGAAAGGCGACCTGGCCGCTGTGGGTATTGAGGTGGCCGGCGCGCCGGGTGAACAGCAGGGTCGGCTCGGGGCGGTCGACGATGGGGATCAGCACCGCCGCCTCGGGCAGGCGCAGCGCCAGGCGGCGGGGGCGGTGCGCTTGCAGGCGTTCGCGAAGATTCTCTAACATGGGTTGTCCGTCGGGTTTGCTTCCTTCTACCCGGCGGCCTTCCGCGGCGTCAAGCCCGCCAGTCAGGGAGTCCCATGAACTTCTGCAGTCACTGCGGCCATACCGTGCGCTTCGCGATCCCCGAGGGGGACGACCGCCCCCGCTACCTGTGCGACGCGTGCGGTACCGTGCACTACCAGAATCCGCGCATCGTCGCCGGGACCCTGCCGGTAAGCGGCAGCCGGGTGTTGCTGTGTCGCCGGGCCATCCCCCCGCGCCACGGCTACTGGACGCTGCCGGCGGGCTTCATGGAGAACGCCGAGACCACCGTCGAGGCGGCCGCCCGGGAGACCCGCGAGGAGGCCTGCGCCGAGGTGAAGGTGCACGGCCTCTACACCCTGATCAACCTGCCGCACATCAACCAGGTCTACATGATGTTCCTGGCCGACCTGGACGGCGGCTTCGACGCCGGGCCCGAGAGCCTCGAGGTGGCGCTCTTCGAGGAGCATGAGATCCCCTGGGACGCGCTCGCCTTCCCCACCATCGAGCGCACCCTGCGCCACTTCTACCGCGACCGTGCGTCGGGGTCGTATCCGCTGCACATCAGCGATATCACCGCCGAAGACCGCGAGCGCTACTTCGGGTCGGCATGACGGGGCCTGACGCCTTCATCCCGTCCGGGGGATGACCCACCGCATCAGTCGAAGCTCTCCAGCCGCCAGACGTCGAAGGCGGGCTCCTCGTAGGGGTGGGCGAGGCGCAGCGCCGCCACCGCCTTGCGGATCAGCGCGTCCTCGCACACCAGCTCCACCTTGAGCTCCTCCACCCGTTCGAGATCTCCCACCCGGCCGATATGCGGGTCGGCACCCTCGAGGGGGCGGAACTGCCCGCGGCCCGGGGTCTGGAAGCAGCATGCCTCGTAGTCGCCGATGCGCCCGGCGCCGGTGGCGAACACCGCTTCCTTGACCGCCTCGGCGTCCTCCATCGGGACGAAGAAGGCCAGCTTGTACATGGTCGCTCTCCTGTGATGCTTGCCGTATGCCTCCTTGTGCCATAGCCGGGGCGCGGCGTCAGCCCCGGCCTACTACAACGCGATTTCACGCTGAAATGCGATGACCCTTTTTTTGTCGAGCCGCGCGCCCTTGACGATAGGGCCGTCACCGGCAAGCCTGATGTCTCCTGCATAACCTCGGAGGAGTCATGGACGCGACGCTGCACGCCTGCCTGGCCACGGCCGGGCTGACGCCCAGGGGAGCGCCGGCGCCGCTCTCGGGGGGCGATATCGCCGCGGTCTACCGCCTGGCCACCGACCGGGGCGAGGTGGTGATCAAGCGCGACGCCCCCGGGCGCCTCGCGGGGGAGGCCGACGGCCTGCGTGCCCTGGCGGCGGCGGGCAGCGGGCTGATCGTGCCCGAGGTGCTGGGCGAGGGCGACGGCTGGCTGGTGATGGAGGCGCTGGAGCCGGCGCCACGCCGTCGCGACCCGGTGGCCCTGGGCGAGGGGCTGCGTCGGCTGCATGCGGTGACCGGCGAGGCCCACGGCTGGCCCCGCGACAACGCCTGCGGGCGCACCCCCCAGCCCAATGCGTCCCTGGCCGACGGCCGCGCCTTCCAGCGCGAGCGGCGCCTGCTGCCGCTGGCCGAGGCCTGCCGGACCCGGGGACTGCTGGATGGCCGCCTGCGGGACAGGATCGAGGCGATCGCCCAGGGGCTCGAGGCCTGGCTGCCGGACGCCCCGGCCAGCCTGGTGCACGGCGACCTCTGGTCCGGCAACGTGCTGTTCACCGAACGCGGGCCGGCGATCATCGACCCGGCGGTGTATCGCCACTATCCGGAGGTGGACCTGGCCATGCTGACGCTGTTCGGTGCCCCCGGCGAGGCCTTTTTCGAGGCCTACTGGGACGGCCGCGCCCCGGCCGACTGGCCGAGGCGCGAGGCGCTGTTCCAGCTCTACCCGCTGCTCAACCACCTGCTGCTCTTCGGCGGCGGCTATCGCGGTGCGGTCGAGCGGGCGGTGGCGCGTCTCGAGGCCTAGCAGGCCCTGTAGGGCAGGCACTTGCCGCTCATCGTCAGCCGCACGCGGTCGCCCTTGGAATCCTCGACCCCCGGGACTCTCGGGAGGGGCGAGACCCGTGATCGCTCAGGAGGCGTCGTCGGCCAGCCGCGCCAGCGTCCACTCCACCAGCTCGCCGGCGAGCCGGTCGGCGGCGCGGCCGAAGGCTTCGGCCACGGCGCCGACGTCCTCGCCCTCGCTGGTCACCACCGCCTCGAGCCGACGGCTGGCCAGGATCTCGCGGCTGTCCTCGTCGAGCAGCTGCACCTCGAGGCGCAGCACCACCTCGGGCGCGCCGTCGCGGTAGCGGCTGTGGAAGGCCACCAGATGGCTTGTCAGGGCAGCGTCGCTGCGCGCCCGGCTGGTGTCGTCCACCACGGCGGCCAGGCGGCCATCGTGGCGGAAGGCCACCATCAGGTGGTCGCGCAGCAGCCGTGGGGCATCGTCGCGCCAGCGTGCCCCGGCATAGGCCTGGAGCTCCCCGGGCGAGGGCATGACCAGCAGGCGCCGGCCATCCAGCGGCGCCCCGGCGCTGGGGGTGTCGAGGCGCAGGGTGAGATCGAGGGGTGACTCGCCGGACGCCTGCATCGCCGGCTCGGGGAGGGTGAAGAGACGCACCGCTTCGCGCTCGGGCAGCAGGCTGCAGCCCCCGATCAGCGCCGCCAGCAGCAGGGCCGGCAGTGCCCTGGCGAGGCCAGGCACGGGGCGTCGGGTCATGGCGCGTCGAGACACCGGGCGGCGAAAGCGGGCGGGCAGGCTCATGGGGTGAACTCCTGGATCTCGTCGCGGCCCAGCAGGGCATCGGCGGGGTTCTCCTCGAGGCGGCGCACCAGGCGGTTGAGGGTACGCAGGGCGGCGTGCAGCTCGCGCATGGCGGGCTCCAGCTCGGCCACGCCGCGAAGGCCACTGGCGATATCCGGCTCGTGGTCGGCGGTCAGGCGGTCCAGCCGGCTGGTGCTCTCCTCCAGGGAGGCCATGGCGCGCTCGGCCCGGGACAGGGTGCGCTGCCCCTCGGCATCGAGCAGGCCCGTGGCCCGAACCCCCAGGCGGTCGTAGGTGGCCAGGGTCGCCTCGGCCTGGGTCAGGGTGGCGTCGAGTCGCTTGCCGAGTCCCGCCAGGTCGAGCTCGTCGCCGGAGAGTCGCGCGCTGGCCCGCTCCAGGTTGGTCAGGGTGCGCGACAGCTGGGCGACGTTGTCCTCGGAGAGCAGGCGGTTGGCGTTGGTCAGCAAGTGGCTCACCTCGGTAAAGAACTCTTCGCTGTTGGCGAGCAGTGAGCTCAGCCGGGAGGGACGGGCGCGAATCAGCGGTGGGTCGTCGCGGCTGCCCACCAGGCGTTCGCTCTCCGGGGTGCCGCCGGAGAGCTGGATGTTCATGCTGCCGGTGATATTGGCGAGCGCCAGGCTGGCGCGGGTGTCGGCCTTGATCGGCACGCTGGCATCGATGCGGATCAGGGCGCGCACCCGGCGCGGGTCCTCGGGGTCGAGGCGCAGTTCGGCCACGTTGCCCACCTCGATGCCGCTGACCTGCACGGCGTTGCCCTCGGCGAGGCCGCTGACCGCGCGATCGAAGACCACCTCGTACCAGGCGTCATGGCGGTCGAGGCTCGACTTGCCCATCCACAGCGCGAACACCAGGGCGCCGCCCAGGGCGAGGACGGTAAACAGGCCGATCAGCACATGGTGGGCACGGGGCTCCATGGTCAACTCTCCTTGGCGGTGCGAGCGGCGGCTTCGGCCGCGCGGCCCCGGGGGCCGTGAAAGTAGTCGCGGATCCAGGCGTCGTCGGTGGCCGCCACGCGCTCGAGGCGACCGGCAACCAGCACGCGGCCCCGGGCCAGCACCGCTACCCGGTCGCAGGCCGTATGCAGGGTGTCCAGGTCGTGGGTGACCAGGAAGACGCTCAGGCCGAGGGCGTCGCGCAGGGTCAGCAGCAGCCGGTCGAAGGCGGCGGCGCCGATGGGGTCCAGGCCGGCGGTTGGCTCGTCCAGGAACAGCACCTCGGGGTCGAGCGCCAGGGCGCGGGCCAGGGCGGCGCGCTTGACCATGCCGCCCGAGAGCTCGGCAGGGTACTGGGTGGCGGCCTGGGCCGGCAGTCCCGCCAGTGCCAGCTTGAGGCGCGCCAGCGATTCGGCCTCGGGCCGCGAGAGGCCGGCATGCTCGATCAGCGGCAGGGCGACGTTCTCGGCGAGCGTCAGCGAGGTGAACAGCGCCCCGCGCTGGAAGAGCACGCCGAAGCGCTGCTCGAGCCCCGAGCGCTCCCGCGGGGGAAGGCGCGTGAGGTCCTGGCCGAACACCTCGATGCGCCCCCCGCTGGGCCGCAGCAGGCCGACGATGCTGCGCAGCAGCACCGACTTGCCGGTGCCCGAACCGCCCACCACGCCGAGGACCTCCCGCGGGTAGAGGTCGAGGTCCAGCCCCTGGTGGACGACATGGCGCCCGAAGCGGTTCTCCAGGTCGCGCACGCGGATCAGCGGTGGCGGCATCTTCTTCACCAGCCCATCTCCATGCAGAACAGTGCGGCCACGGCATCGAGCAGGATCACCATGAAGATCGACTGCACCACGCTCGAGGTGGTGTGCTCGCCCACCGACTGGGCGCTGCCGCTGACCTTGAAGCCCTCCAGGCAGCCGATCACCGCCACCACGAAGGCGAAAAGCGGCGCCTTGACGATGCCCACCAGGAAGTGCTGCACCCCGATGTCGCGATCGAGGATGGCGACGAACTGCGCCGCCGAGATGTCGAGCGCCACCATGCAGACCAGGGCGCCGCCGAGGATGCCGCTGAGCATGCCAACGAAGGTGAGGATCGGCAGGCTGACGGTGAGTGCCACCACCCGCGGCAGCACCAGCAGCTCCACCGGGTCGAGCCCCAGGGTGCGCAGGGCGTCGAGCTCCTCGTTGGCCTTCATGGCGCCGAGCTGGGCGGTGAAGGCGCTGGCGGTGCGCCCGGCGAGCAGGATGGCGGCCAGGATCACCCCGAACTCGCGCAGGAAGGCGTAGGCCACCAGGTGCACCGTGTAGAGGGTGGCACCGAAGTCGCGCAGCACCGTGGCGCCGAGGAAGGCCACCACCGCGCCCACCAGGAAGGTGAGCAGGGCGACGATGGGCAGGGCGTTGAGGCCCGTCTGGTGCACCTGGGCCACCACCGAGGTGAGGCGCCAGCGGCGGGGCCGCCAGGCGGTGGCGGCCAGGGTGGCGAGCACCTGGCCGATGAAGCCGAGCAGCAGCTTCTGCTGGTGGACGAGGCCCGCCACGCGGCGGCCGAGATCCGCCAGCGGGCCGCGCAGGGGGTAGCGGCGCGGCTTCTCGGGCATCTCGCAGCGCCCGAGCGCCTCGCCCACCGCCCGCAGCAGGGCGCGCCGCTCGGCGGGAAGCCCGGGCGCCCAGGCGTCGACCTCCGCCAGGCGCTCGGCGCCGACCAGTTCGGCGAGCAGGGCGGCCCCGGCGGTATCCAGGGCGTCGATCTCGGCCAGGCTCTCGGGGGCAGCCACCCCCGACCGGTGCGCCTCGTCGATGCGCCGGCGTAGCCTGGCGTGGTGGGCGAGGGTCCAGTCGCCGCGGGGGTGCGGCGACCCCGTCTCGAGGATAAGCTCGCCCGGCCGCGATGCCACCTCAGGCCTCCCCGGGAGCGAGGAAACGGCGGATCGGCTCGACCTCGCTGTCGCGGTCGAGGAAGGGCGCATGGCCGCAGCCGGCGGCCTCCAGGGCCACCAGGTCGGGGCGCGCCTCGCCCATCCGCGCCAGTGTCTCGGCGGAGAGCAGCGACGAGCGGGCGCCGCGGATCGCCATCGTCGGGCAGGTGAGGGCCTGCCAGTCGGCCCACAGGTCGCGGGGGGTGTCGTTGGCAAACTGCGCGGTGATGGCCGGGTCGTAGTGGAAGCTCCAGCGCCCGTCGGGCAGGCGCCGGGCGCTCTCCAGGGCGAGGCGTCGCCAGCCGTCGTCATCGGCGATGCCGAAGCCCGCGTAGTGGCGGCGAAGCTCCGCCTCGAGCCCCCGGAAGCTGGCGAACTCGTGGGGGCGGGAGAAGTAGTCGGCCAACTCCGCCAGGCCCGCCGGCGCGAGCTCGGGACCGATGTCGTTGAGCACCAGGCGCTCGATGCGTGCGGCGGTGGCGGGCTCGGCGGCCAGGCGCAGCCCCAGCAGGCCGCCCATGGAGGTGCCCAGCCAGGCCACCCGCGCCAGGGCGAAGCGGTCGAGCAGCGCCACGGCGACCTCGGCATAGCGGGTGTAGGTGTAGTCGCGCTCGGGGCGCGGCGACCAGGACGAGAGGCCGCGCCCGGGGGTATCCGGGGCCAGCACCCGCCACCCGGGGCCGAGGCGCGCCGCGAGCGCGGCGAAGTCGCCGCCGTGGCGGGCCAGGCCGTGCCAGGCCACCAGGGTACGGGGGGCGTCGGGGTGCCAGATACGCACCGCGACTTCGAGATCGTCTAGGCTGATCCAATCAAGCTTGTGCATGCTGCTTCTCCGCGCCGAGGAGTCCACGATATGCCATATTCGTCCTCGATGATAAGGTGGCAGCCGCACTCGAACATGCGAAAATGTATGTAAATCATCCCATCGATCGAGGATCCGCCGATGACCTCTTCCCGCCTTCCACGCCAGCCGGGGCCCGCCGGCGCGTCCGGTCTGCGTCGCACCCTGCTGCCGCTGCTGGTGGCCGCCGCCATGGCCGCCCCAGCCGCCCAGGCCGCCGACCTGCTGACCATCGCCCGGGACGCCCTTGAGAACAACGCCGAACTCTCCGCGGCGCGTTCCCAGACCGGCAGCGCCGAGGCGGGACGCGACGTGGAGCGGGCGGACTTCCTGCCCCAGGTCGATGCCTCGGCCGACGTCACCCATTCACGCACCTACGAGAGCCAGACCTCGCCCCGACAGCCCGGCGAGCTCTCCGGCGACGACAACGTCAACGGCGTCGGGCTCACCCTGCAGGCCACCCAGGCGCTGTTCAGCGCCATCGATGCCCGCGAGGTGGAGCGCAGCGAGCGCGAGATCGACCAGCAGCTCTACAGCCTGGCCGCCACCGAGCAGGGCGTGCTGATCGAGGTGGCCAGCGCCTACTTCGAGATCCTGCGCGCCCACGAGGTGCTGGAGGCGCGGCGCGCCCAGGAGCGCGCCATCAATCGCCAGCTCGAGCAGGCCCGCGAGCAGTTCGAGGTGGGGCTGATCGCCGTCACCGAGGTGGAGGAGGCCAAGGCGGCCTTCGACCAGGCCCGCGCGGTGCGCATCGCCGCCGAGAGCGACCTGCAGGTGCGCTTCGAGGCCCTGGAGCGGCTCACCGGCCAGCGCTACGACAGCATCGACGCCCTGGGCGAGGAGATGGAGATCGCGCCGCCCAGCCCGGCGGAGCGCGACGACTGGGTCGAGATGGCGGTGCAGAACAACCCGCTGGTGCTGGCCAGCCAGGCCGGTGTCGAGGTCTCGCGCAGTGCGGTGGAGATCGCCCGCGCCGGTCGCCTGCCGCGGCTCAACGCCTTCGCCAGCTACAACTACTCGGACAACGACGCCGAGGGTGTCGAGGGGTATGACTCGAGCAGCCAGGTCGGCCTGGAGGCGAGCCTGCCGCTCTACTCCGGGGGACGCACCAGCGCCTCGATCCGTCAGAACACCTACCGGCTGGAGTCCTCCCAGTACGACTTCGAGGACCAGCGTCGCAGCACCATCCAGAACGTGCGCTCCAGCTACACGCGGGTGACCAACGACGTCTCCACCGTTGAGGCACGGGCCCAGGCCATCGTCTCCAACCAGAGCGCCCTGGACGCCACCCGCGCCGGCTACGAGGTCGGCACCCGCAATATCGTCGACGTGCTCAACGCCGAGCAGAACCTCTACGACGCCATCGCCGACCACGCCAGCGCCCGCTACGACTACGTGATCAACCTGCTGACCCTGCGCCAGCAGGCCGGCACCCTGGACGAGGAGGCGGTGGCCGAGGTCAACGGCTGGCTCGACGGCGACAGCGTCGGCTTCGAGCTGCCCGAGGCCGCGGCGGGCGACCCGACGCTGGACATCGGCGAGCGCCCGCAGCCGCCACAGTAACCACGGCAGACAGGGCCGACCCGGTCGGGGCCGGCCATATCCACAGGTTTTACATCCATACAAGAATGAATGTAAGATTCACGGCACCTTGACGCCATCACGGGAACCCCACGCACATGAAGACTGCATACCGACTCGGCCGGGCGGGCCTCCTCGCCCTGGCCGCCGGCCTGTTGCTGGCCGCCTGCGGCCAGGAGGAGGCGCCTCGGCAGGGCCAGCAGGACGGCGAGGAGCGGCCTCCCCACCCGGTCGAGGTGGTCGAGCTCGACCGCCAGGACGTCGCGCTGGACAAGACCTACCCATCGCTGCTGCGCAGCGATGACGAGGTCACCCTGGTGGCACGCGTCACCGGCACCCTCGAGGAGCGTCATTTCGAGCCGGGCCAGATGGTCGAGGAGGGCGAGCGCCTCTACTCCATCGAGCCCGACGTCTACCAGTCGGCGGTCAACCAGCGCGAGGCGGACCTGGAGAGTGCCCGTGCCGAGCTGGAGCGCGCCCAGCGCGACGCCGACCGCTTCGAGCGCCTGCTGAGCCAGAACTCGGTCAGCCGCCAGCAGGTCGACCAGGCGCGCTCCGAGCTGGGGGTGGCACGGGCCGCCGTGGCCCAGGCCGAGGCGGCGCTGGCCAGCGCGCGCGTCGACCTCGACTACGCCGAGGTCACCGCGCCGGTGTCGGGCATGATCGGCCTCTCCCGGGTCAACGTGGGCAACCTGGTCGACAGCGGCACCGAGCTCGCCACCATCACCCCCCTCGACCCGCTGGAAGTGCGCTTCCAGCTGCCCCAGCGCGATGCCTTCGAGCTGCGTCGCCAGCTGGACGATGGCGACAGCATCGAGGAGATCCGCGCGGTGCTGCGCATTCCCGGCCAGGATGGCGCCGAGGGGCAGCGCCTGGAGGGTCGCCTGGACTTCCTCGGCTCGCGGGTCGAGGAGTCCACCAGCACCGTGCAGGCCAGCGCCACCTTCGACAACCCGGAGGGTCGCGTGCTGCCCGGCCAGTTCGTGCGGGTCGGCCTGGAGGGGCTCAAGCGCTATGAGGTGCTGGCGGTGCCCGAGATCGCCATCGGCCAGGGGCTGATGGGGCCCCAGGTGTTCGTGCTCGACGAGGACGACGTGGCCCGCGCCCGCCCGGTGGACCTCGGCGAGGTCGCCGGCCCCTGGCAGATCCTGCGCGGCGGCGTGGAGCCCGGCGAGCGCGTGGTGGTCGGCGACCTGGCCGGCATCGAACCCGGCATGCGCATCGACCCGCAGTCCTTCGACGGCGAGGCCGAGCCGCTGGTCGAGGAGGTCGAGCAGGCCGAGCAGCAGCAGGAAGATAAGGCCATGGAGGAGGCGGCCGAGGCCGAGGCCGGCGGCGGTGGCGCCGAAGAGGGTGAAGGTGCCGACGAGGACGCCGAGGACGACGCCTCATGAGTTTCTCCAACTTCTTCATCAAGCGGCCGATCTTCGCCACGGTGCTGGCGATCATCCTGACGGTGATCGGGGTGGCCAGCCTGCGCGTGCTGCCCATCGAGCAGTATCCCAGCGTGGTGCCGCCCACGGTGTCGGTGCAGGCGCAGTTCCCGGGGGCCGACGCCGAGACGGTGGCGCAGACGGTGGCCGCGCCCCTGGCCGAGGCGATCAACGGCGTCGAGGACATGCTCTACATGACCTCGACCAGCGGCGACAACGGCTCGATGAGCCTGGACGTGGCCTTCAACATCGGCACCGAAGGCGACATCAACACCATCAACGTCAACAACCGTGTGCAGGGGGCGCTCTCCCAGCTGCCCGAGGCGGTGCAGGACCAGGGCGTGACGGTGGAGCTGCGCTCCAGCGCGATCCTGATGCTGGTGGCGCTCACCTCCCCCGAGGGTGACTACGACCGGACCTACATGCAGAACTACGCCACCCTCAATATCCTCGACGAGCTGCGCCAGGTGCCGGGCGTGGGCGAGGCGGAGGTGCTGGGGGGGGGCGACTTCGCCATGCGGGTGTGGATGGACCCGGACAAGCTGGCCCAGTACGACCTGACCCCCTCCGAGGTCTCCTCGGCGATCCGCGCCCAGAACACCGAGGTGCCGGCGGGCACCCTGGCCGGCACGCCCCAGGGCGAGCCGCGCGCCTTCACCTACACCATCACCGCCGGTGGACGCCTCAGCGACGTCGACGACTTCCGCGAGATCTTCCTGCGCACCAACCCGGACGGCTCCTCGCTGCGCCTGGAGGACGTGGCGCGCATCGAGCTGGGAGCCTCCTTCTACGGGGTCGACGCCAAGCTCAACGGCGGGGCGATGACCCCCATCATCATCAACCAGCAGCCCGGCGCCAACGCCCTGGAGACCGCCGAGGCGGTCAAGGAGACCATGGCCGATCTGGAGGGGCGCTTCCCGCCGGGGCTCGAGCAGGTGGTGCCCTACGACACCACCCTGTTCATCGACGCCTCGGTGGATACCGTGACCAAGGTGTTCATCGAGGCCTTCCTGATCGTCGGCGTGATCCTGTTCATCTTCCTGCAGAACTGGCGCTTCACGGTGATCGCCATGTCGGTGGTGCCGGTCTCGGTGCTGGCCACCTTCGCCGGCTTCTACATGTTCGACTTCTCCATCAACTTGCTGACCCTGTTCGCCCTGGTGCTCTCCATCGGCATCGTGGTGGACGACGCCATCCTGGTGGTGGAGAACGTCGAACGGGTGCTCAGCGAGGACGAGGAGATCAGCGTCACCCAGGCCACCATCCGCGCCATGAAGGAGGTCGGCGGCCCGGTCATCGCCACCTCCCTGATCATGGCCGCGGTGTTCGTGCCGGTGGCCTTCCTGGGGGGCTTCACGGGGCAGATCTATCAGCAGTTCGCGCTGACCGTGGCGATCTCGGTGGCCTTCTCGGCGCTCATGGCGCTCACCTTCACCCCGGCCCTGTCGGCGGTGTTCATCAAGCACAAGCCGCCGATGGGCGAGTCCAGGCTGATGCGCGCGGTGAACACGCCGCTACGCCTCTTCGACAGCCTCTTCGCCGGCATCACCGCCGGTTACATGTGGGTGGTCAAGGGGCTGGTGCGCTTCTGGGGGCTGGCGCTGCTGCTTACCGGCCTGGTGGTCGGCGGCTCCTGGTGGCTCTACCAGATCACCCCCTCGACCCTGGTGCCGGAGACCGACCAGGGCGTGGTGCTGGCCAGCGTGCAGCTCCCCGACTCCGCCTCCCTGGCGCGCACCGAGGCCTACATGGCCGAGCTCAGCGACCAGATCGAGGCGATCGAGGGCGTCGAGTACAGCTCCGCCATCGCGGGCTACGACATCCTCTCCAGCTCGGTGAACACCGCACGCGGCGTGATGTTCATCAACATGAAGCCCTGGGACGAGCGCGAGCTCACCGCCGACGAGCTGGTGGGCAGGATCATGCAGCTCGGGGCCCAGATCCCCGGCGGCTCGGCCAGGGCCTTCAACGTGCCCCCGATCATGGGGCTCTCCACCACCGGCGGCTTCACCGGCTACCTGCAGTCCTTCGAGGGCGCCAGCTCCGAGGAGCTGTTCCAGGCCTCGGCGCAGGTGATGGAGGCGGCGGCCGAGCACCCGGCGCTGCAGCGCGTCTTCACCACCTTCAACGTCAACGTGCCGGGCTACCGGGCGGAGATCGACCAGCAGAAGGCGCTGAGCTACGGGGTGGCGCTGGAGGACCTCAACGCTACCCTGGGCAACACCTTCGGCAACGGCTTCGTCAACTACTTCAGCTACCAGAATCGCAACTTCCAGGTCTACCTGCAGAACGAGGACGAGTTTCGCAAGACGCCGGACGATATCGCTAGTGTCCACGTGCGCGGCGGCGACGGCGAGCGCATCCCGCTCTCGGAGTTCGTGACCCTGGAGCGCGAGGCCAAGCCGGCGGCGGTGTCGCGCTTCGGCGTCTATCAGGGGGCCCAGTTCCAGGGCGGCCCGGCACCGGGCTACAGCTCCGGCGAGGCGGTCGCCGCCATGGAGGAGATCGTCGAGGAGACCCTGGGCAGCGACTGGGGCATGGGCTGGACCGGCACCGCCTACCAGGAGAGCCAGATGGGCAGCACCGCGACACTGGCGATCGTGTTCGGCCTGCTGATGGTGTTCCTGATCCTCGCCGCCCAGTACGAGAGCTGGTCGTTGCCCCTGGCGGTGCTCACCGCCACGCCCTTTGCCTTCCTGGGCGGCATCGGCGGCATCGTGATGCGCGGACTGGACACCAGTGTCTACGTGGAGATCGGCATGCTGGTGGTGGTGGGCCTGGCGGCGAAGAACGCCATCCTGATCGTCGAGTTCGCCGAGCTGCAGCGCAAGGAGCAGGGGCAGACGATCCGCGAGGCCGCCATCACCGCGGCGCGGCTGCGCTTCCGTCCCATCGTCATGACCTCGCTGGCGTTCATCTTCGGCACCCTGCCGCTGGCGCTGGCCAGCGGGGCCAGCGACGTGAGCAGCCACCATATCGGCACCACGGTGGCGCTGGGCATGGCCTCGGTGGCGGTGCTGGGCAGCTTCTTCATCCCCAGCTACTACGCCATGATCGCCAGCATCTCCGACTGGCTGAGGCGCAAGCTGGGCAGGCAGCCGGAGGCCACGGCGACCCGTGTCCAGTCGGGCTAGTCGAGCGTCGGCTCGATCCGGCGACAAGGGGCGCCTCCAGGGGTCCACCTTGTCGTCTTCACGCCCGGTGCGAGGCGCCATGATCCCGGTCACGGGGCAGGCGCCACGAGGCGCGTGGATCGGCTATAGTAAGTGAGAGTAGTTTATTCGTTGGCTAATCATTGCCGCGAGGAGGTCGCCATGGAAGTCGTCATCGAGATCGCCCTGAGCTTTCCCGTCGTGGTGTTCAGCGTGCTGATGCCACTGGTGTTGCTCTACTGGGTGCTGGTGGCGCTGCACCTGGCGCCGCTGGAGCTCTTCGAGCACGACAGCCTGAAGGGAGACTATCTGTCGAGCTCCCTGGTCGCGCTGGGCTTCGCCGGGGTGCCGGCCTCCTTCTCGCTCTCGGTGCTGTTGCTGCTGGCGGCGGCCATCACCCTGGCAGTGGAGCTCGCGGCCCTGCGCTGGTTGGATCTGGGACTCTTCCGGGTGCCGCTGGGCATGGCGGTGCTGTGGCTGGCCTTCGCCATCGCCTCGCCGCTGGCCGCGGCGCTGTGCGGCGCGATGCGGCGCTGGTTCCACCGCCACCTGAGGGGGCACCAGCGCTGCCTGCTGGGCGAGCATGTCGAGGTGCTGGGCGAACCGGACGAAGAGGGCTGGGCCCGCGCGCGACTGCTGGACGACCCAGGCTGCGAGGTGCGCCTGCACGGCAAGCTGGGCAGCATGCCCCATGTCGGGGAGCACCGCGTGCTGGTGAAGTTCGTGGCCGAGGAGGGGGCCTATCGCAGCGTCGGCGCCGAGGAGTTTCGCGAGGCACGGGCGCACCTGAACCGGCTGCGCCTGCGTCAAAGCGGCAAGACCGACCAGGGTGGCACTGCTGCCTCCCGTTGACCGCCGTTCACCGGTAGGGGGGCAGCAGGCGGCGCAACCGTTGCCGCAGGCCAGCCCGCGGCGCATCGGCCAGGAAATCCCGGATCGGTTCGACCTGGGCCGGGGTATCGAGCATGGGCGCGTGTCCGCAGCCTGACACTTCCAGGGTGCGCAACCCGGGCTGCTCCCGGGCCATACGGTCCACCACCGCTTGGGTCAGAAGTCCGGAGCGGGCGCCGCGCAACAGCATCAGGGGGCAGTCGAGGGCAATCCAGTCCTGCCAGGTATCGCGAGGCCGGTCATGGATGAACTGCTCGAATATGCGTGGATCATAATGAAAGGTCCAGCCTCCATCAGGGAGACGACGGGCACTGCCCAGGGCCAGTTCACGCCAGCCGGTCTCGTCGCGGATGCCGAATTCGGCATGGTGTTGGCGCAGCTCCCGGCAGAGATCGCTGAAGCGGCTGAAGTAGCGCGGCAGGGCGAAGTAGCCGCCCAGCTCGATGAGGCCATCGAGCTCCAGTTCGGGCCCCACGTCATTGAGGATCAGGCGTTCGATACGTGACCGGTGGGTGGCGTCTGCGGCCAGCAGCATGCCCAGCAAGCCTCCCATGGAGGTGCCGAGCCAGGCGACCCGGGGCAGGTCGAAGTGGTCGAGCAGCTGAACGGCAAGGCGCTGGTAGAAGGTGTATCGGTAGTCATAGGCGGGAAACATGGGCCAGCTGGAAAGGCCGCGCCCCGGCGTGTCGGGTGCCAGTACACGCCATTCGGGACCCAGCAGGCGTGCCATGACGGCGAAGTCGCCACCGTGTCGGGAAAGCCCGTGCCAGGCTATCAGGGTACGAGGCGCGCGCGGGTGCCAGATTCGCACCGCGATCTCCAGCTCTCCCAGATTGATAAGGGCCAGGTCGTCCATGGGGTGTCCTCCATGCGGCTTTGCTCCAGTATAGTGGAGCTGCGCTGCAGTGCAGCATGGCAGGCGGGTCGGTTTGCCGGAGCCGGTCAGTTCTGGCCTGTCGTCGCCAAGGACCGGATCGCGTGGTAGGTCAGCGTGACGTCCCGCAGGCTCCCTGGGCAGCGCGCATCAGGTGCAGTTGGGTGTCGACCAGCAGGGAGCCACGCTCACGAAGCGAATAGTGCTCGTGGTTGCGCAGCCAGTCGTGGAAGAGACCGCCCAGCATGGCCTGCAGCAACTCGGCGGCCACTTCCGGACTCAGATCCGGACGCAAGTGACCCAGCCGGGCGGCGCAGGCGAAGTAGTCGGCCAGGGCCCCGCACGCCTCCTCGGCCATCTCGTTCTGCATCGCCAGGGGGTCGATATCGCCGAACACCTCGCAGTGGTGGATCAGGATGGCGTGGACGCGGCGATAGCGCGGCTGCTCGAGGCGCTCGAAGCCGTTCAGGATGGCGAGCCGGATCGCCTCCAGCGGCCGTTCGACGAGGCTCGGATCGCCGATCTCCTCGACCAGCTCCTGGAAGGGCATGCGCACCCGCTTGAGCATGGCCTGGAAGAGGTCGGCCTTGTTGCGGAAGTGCCAGTAGATGGCGCCGCGGGTCACGCCGGCGTGACGGGCGATCTGTTCCAGCGAGGTGCGGGCGACCCCCTTCTCGAGGAACACCTCCTCGGCGGCGTCGAGCAGGGCCTCGCGGGTGGCGGCGGCCTCGGCCTTGGTGCGTCGGGCCATGGGGCGAGCCTCATGCGGGGAAAGGTGATCGTATTCTACTCGATTCTCGCCGTTTTTACATGCACGAGTGTATGCCGTTGCCCCGGTTGCCTCTCGTCATGGCGCCTCGCGGGGCGTATAAGGAGCCGGTAAACCAAAGCGCAAGGAGCGCCCCATGGCTCGTGCCCCCTTCGACCTCGCCGGCGTGCGCGTCGCCGCCGGCAGCCGCACCCAGATCGAGGTGCCCGCCGCGCGGCTCTACACCCATGCGCCGCTCTCCATCCCCGTGGAAGTGGTGCATGGCCGCCAGGCGGGGCCCACGCTGCTGGTGTGCGGCGGCATCCACGGCGACGAGATCAACGGCGTGGAGATCGTGCGCCGGCTGCTGCGCTCGAAGCAGCTCCAGGGGCTGCGTGGCACCCTGATTGCCGCGCCCATCGTCAACGTCTTCGGCTTCGTGCAGCACAGCCGCTATCTGCCCGACCGTCGCGACCTCAACCGCTGCTTCCCGGGCAGCGAGTCGGGCTCGCTGGGGGGGCGCATGGCGGCGCTCTTCCGCGAGGCGATCGTCGACCAGGCCACCCATATCATCGACCTGCACACCGGTGCGATCCACCGTACCAACCTGCCGCAGATCCGCGCCCAGCTGGTGGCCGGCAGCGAGACCGAGCGCATGGCCAACGCCTTCGGCGCCCCGGTGATCCTCAACGCCGAGCTGCGCGAGGGGAGCCTGCGCCACTACGCCCAGAGTCGCGGTATCCCGGTGCTGACCTACGAGGCCGGCGAGGCGCTGCGCTTCGACGAGTGGGCGATCACCCCCGGCGTGCGCGGGGTGCTGCGGGTGATGCGCCGGCTGGGGATGCTGACCGGCGAACATCGGCGCCGCGCGCCGCCGGCCGCCGAGGTCGCCAACGGTTCCAGCTGGGCGCGGGCGCCCATCGATGGCATCCTGCGCCCCAGGGTGCGGCTCGGGGCGCGGGTCGCCAAGGGGGATGTGCTGGGCCGGGTGGCGGACCCCTTCGGCAACGCCGAAGGGGAGGTGCGCGCCATGGCCGACGGCATCGTGATCGGCATGAGCCGCCTGCCGCTGGCCAACGAGGGGGAAGCGCTGTTCCATATCGCCCGCTTCGATGCCATCGAGGAGGCGGAGAGCGCCATCGAGGATTTCCACTCCAGCCTCGCGCCGCCCCCCGATCCGCTCTACTGAGCCTTCGGGGCCCGGGCGTCAGGCGGCGGGGGCCGCCTCGCGCTCGGGGACCAGGCCCAGGGCGTCATCGAACACCGCCAGGCCCGCTCCCTCGCGGTGGGCGTTCTCGGAGAGGTGGCGGCGGAACTTGCGCCCACCCGGCTGGCCCTGGAAGAGGCCCAGCAGGTGGCGGGTGAGGTGGTTGAGGCGCGCGCCCTCCTCGAGGCGGCGAGCGATGTAGGGGCGCAGGGCGCGGGCCGCCGCGTGGCGGCTCGCCGCCGGGCCCGGCTCGCCGTAGAGGGCCGCGTCGACCCCCGCCAGCAGCCAGGGATTCTGGTAGGCCTCGCGGCCCACCATCACGCTGTCCACCCGCGCAAGCTGCGCCCGGCAGTCGTCCAGCGTCCTGATGCCGCCGTTGATGCCGATATGCAGCTCGGGCCGGCTCGCCTTGAGGCGGTGCACCCGCGGGTAGTTGAGCGGCGGGATATCGCGGTTCTCCTTGGGCGATAGCCCCTCGAGCCACGCCTTGCGGGCGTGCACGATGAAGGTGTCGCAGCCGGCGTCGGCGACGATATCGATAAAGCGCGAGAGGTCGGCATCCTCGTCCTGGTCGTCGATGCCGATGCGGCACTTGACGGTGACCGGGATCGTGACCGCCTCGCGCATGGCGCGTACCGCCTCGGCGACCTTCCGGGGATGGCCCATCAGGCAGGCGCCGATCAGGTTGTTCTGCACCCGGTCGCTGGGGCAGCCGACGTTGAGGTTGACCTCGTCGTAGCCCCACGCCTCGGCGATGGCGGCGCACTCGGCGAGCTCGGCGGGGTCGCTGCCGCCCAGCTGCAGGGCGAGCGGATGCTCGACGTCGTCATGGCCCAGGAAGCGCTCCCGGGGGGTGCCGTGGAGGATGGCGCCGGTGGTCACCATCTCGGTGTAGAGCAGGGCGCGGCGGGTCAGGGTCCGGGCGAAGACGCGGTAGTCGCGGGTCGTCCAGTCCATCATCGGCGCGACGGAGAAAGTGCGGTCCAGGGGCATCGGCATCACGGTGTCGGGGTCAGGAAGGCGGTGGATTTTACCAGCACCGGTCAATTCGTGGCCAACCCTGCGAAGGGTATCGTCTCGCGGTCGATGCCGCCTCGCCCTCCCTTGATCCCGGCCCCTGTTCTGACTCTTGTCGTCGTCCATACTGTCACCTCTTACCTACGAAAGGAGGCTGCCATGAGCGATCGAAAGCAGGTTCTGGAGACGCTGCGCGACGAGCTGATCGACCGGCTCGAACGCTACCGGGCCCACCAGGAGCAGCGTGATGGGCCGCTCGACAGGGACATGGAGGATCAGTCCATCGAGGTGGAGAACGACGAGGTGGTCGAGGCGCTGTACCGGGAGGCGGAGGCGGAACTTCGCCAGGTGCTGCATGCCCTGGCCCGCATCGATGCCGGGGAGGGGGAGGCGTGTGAGCGCTGCGGGGAGGCGATCGACCCGCGTCGCCTCTCGGCACTGCCCTACACTACGCACTGTCGCGACTGCGCCGAGGCGCTGCCGGACCATCCGGAGTGATATGCTGGCCGCTCAGCGATGCGCGGGGAGGCCCTATGAGAGCATGCGTCCGAGCCCTGATGGCAGGCGTGCTGATGGCGCTGCTGGCGGGCTGCGGCGGCGAGGACGAGCCGCACGGCGAGGACAATGGCGATGCCGCTGCCCGTGAGGAGACCTCCCGCGACGAGGCCCCGGCGGTGCCTCCCATGGAGGAAGAGGTGGCCATCGAGATCGAGGCCAGCCTGGGGGAGCGACGGCTCCTGGAGGTGAACGGCGAGAGCAACCTGCCGGATGAGGCCCGCCTGAAGGTGGTGGTCGAGAGGGAGCTCAGCGGGGTGCGCTGGCGCGAGCGGGTGAGCCTGGGTGAGGGCCGCTTCGAGGCGGGGCCCTTCGGGCCCGGCAGCGGCCTGCCGGACGGGGGCTATCGCGTGACCGTCTCCCTTTCCGAGGCCAGCGTGCAGCCGGAGTCGGTGAAGGCGCGTATCGGGGATAAGGGCGAGCACCTGAGTGGCCCGCTGGTGACGTCGTCACGCCATGGCCTTGGCCAGGTCGCCAGTGCCTCACGCCGTTTCCTGGTCGGCAGTGAGCCGCGACGGGCGAGCGATCGCGCGGAGGTGCTCGAGGTCGAGTAGGCTCGCACGGCTTCCTACAGGGTTCCCGGCTGCCAGCGCGCCAGCAGCTTGCCCAGCAGCAGGGTGTCGGACGTGTAGGGCGTGGATACCGAGGTACCGGGAGTGGCGAAACGCAGGGCGCCATCCGCGGCCTGGGAGACATGGCGCACGCGGTGCTCTCCCTCCTGCTGGATCAGATAGAGGCCCTGGCGGCGGAAGATGTCGGTGGGGGCGACTGCGACCAGGTCACCCTGTGCGAGGTAGTCGAAGGGCTCGTCGGGGGCCGGGGTCACCAGGAAGCAGTCGCCGTCCCACTCCAGCGCCGGGACCAGCTCGAAGGGCAGGTCGATGCGCCCGGCGTGGCGTTCCTGCCAGGGGGCCGGCGGGTGGCGGCGCAGGTAGAGCGGCGCCGCACGGCCGCTGGCGTCGCCCTCGAGCAGGCGCGAGAGGGGGCACTCCAGGGCACGGGCCAGCGCGACCAGGCGCTCGTGGCCGATCTGCTTGATGGAGCCGGACTCCCAGTAGGAGATGGTGACGTCCGAGACGCCTACCCGGCGCGCCAGCTCGGCCTTGTTGAACTGCGCCTCGAGGCGTAGCGCCTTGATCCGCTGACCTAGTGAGTGCATGTCTGCGTCCTGTCGACTTCTTGGGCTTGTCTGGATGACCGGCGATGATCGGCGATGACCCCTGGCTGTGCAATAGCGCGCAGCAAACGCTGTGTCAGCGTCGGCTACCAGGCGACCGGGTCGCCGGCCCAGTCGTAGAAGCTGCCGCTCTCCTCGGGGGTGCGCTCGCCCAGCACGGCGAGCATCCGCTCGGCGACGAAGGCCGGGGTAAACAGCTTCCCCTCGGGCACCCGGGCCTGGAAGGGCGCCGAGAGCGGGGTATCGGTGGTGCCGGGGTGCAGGCAGACCACGATGCTTTCGCGGTTCAGCCGGCGCAGCTCCACCGCCGCGGTACTCATCAGCATGTTGTGGGCCGCCTTGCTGGCGCGATAGGCGTACCAGCCCCCGAGGCGGTTGTCCCCGATGGAACCGACGCGTGCCGAGAGGCTGCCCACCAGCACGGGATGGCGCCCCTTGAAGGCGGGCTGCAGCGCCTGGAGCAGCATCGCCGGCAGGATGGCGTTGATCTCGAACAGGCGTGCCAGCGCCGTCGGGTCGAGGTCATCAAGGCGCTTCTCTGGGTGGATCCCGCGGCCCTCGTCGTGGAGCAGGCCGATGGCGTTGAACAGCAGGTGCAGCGGCGCCTCGCCGAGATGGGCGGCCAGTGCCTGGCGACCATGCTCGTCGTCCAGGGCGAGGGCGAGGCCCTCGAAGCGGGGGTCGTCGCGGCGTGGCGTGCGGCGACCTACCCCGATCACCCTGCCGGGGCGAGGGCTCGCCAGCAGGGCATCGATCACGGCGGCCCCGATGCCGCCGCCCGCGCCGGTGACCACGGCGGTGAAGCCGTCGGGCAGTTGCGCAAGCATCGCGCTCTCCTTGGCAGATGACCAGACATTGACCCCGGTCAGGCCGGATGATTCCCCGCCACGGCTGCCCCGAGACCTGCTGGTGCGTATAATGCCGCCATCCATCCACCCTCGTACCCGGGACACCGCAACGACATGACCGTACGCACGCGTATCGCGCCGTCACCCACCGGCGATCCCCACGTCGGCACGGCCTACATCGCCCTGTTCAATCTCTGCTTCGCCCGCCAGCACGGCGGCCAGTTCATCCTGCGTATCGAGGACACCGACCGCCTGCGTTCCACCGCCGAGTCGGAGCAGATGATCCTCGATTCCCTGCGCTGGCTGGGACTGGAGTGGGACGAGGGACCCGACGTCGGCGGGCCCCACGGCCCCTACCGGCAGAGCGAGCGGGGCGACATCTACGCCGAGTTCGCCCGCCAGCTGATCGCGGCGGGCCACGCCTTCCGCTGCTACCGCACCAGCGAGGAGCTCGACGCGCTGCGCGAGGCCCGCAAGACCGCCGGCATGCACCTGGCGCTGAAGCCTGCCGACCTGGCGCTGCCGGCGGAGGAGCAGGCGCGTCGCGAGCGCGAGGGCTGGCCCCACGTGGTGCGCATGCAGGTGCCGGCGAGCGGTACCTGCGTGGTGCAGGACATGCTGCGCGGCGCCATCGAGGTGGACTGGGCCCAGGTGGATGCCCAGATCCTGCTCAAGTCCGACGGCATGCCCACCTACCACCTGGCCAACGTGGTGGACGACCACCTGATGGGCATCACCCACGTGCTGCGCGGCGAGGAGTGGATCAACTCGGCCCCCAAGCACCAGCTGCTCTACGAGTACTTCGGCTGGGAGATGCCCGAGCTGTGCCATATGCCGCTGCTGCGCAATCCCGACAAGTCGAAGCTCTCCAAGCGCAAGAACCCCACCTCCATCAACTACTACCGGCGCATGGGCTACCTGCCCCAGGCGGTGACCAACTACCTGGGCCGCATGGGCTGGTCGATGCCGGACGAACGCGAGAAGTTCAGCCTCGACGAGATGATGGCGCACTTCGACATCCGGCGGGTCTCGCTGGGCGGTCCGGTGTTCGACCTGGAGAAGCTCACCTGGCTCAATGGCCTCTATATCCGCGAGGAGCTCGACGACGAGGCCTTCCTCAAGGCGCTGATGGAATGGGCCTTCAACGAGCGCTACGTGAAGGAGATCCTGCCCCAGGTGCGCCCGCGGGTGGAGACCCTCTCCGA
The DNA here is from genome assembly GCA_046540755.1 of Halomonas sp. Lineage (GTDB taxonomy): Bacteria > Pseudomonadota > Gammaproteobacteria > Pseudomonadales > Halomonadaceae > Halomonas. Next base: position 52,296 of record JBKHEO010000008.1, read on the forward strand.
GGTGGTGCCGCTGGCCGGCCACTTCTTCTCCGGCCTGCCGCGCATCACGGAGGAGAGCTTCGACGGCGTCAAGCTCTCCCGCGAGGACCTGCTCAGGCTGCTGCAGTTCCTGGTGTGGCGCTTCGAGACGCTGCCCGCCTGGCACAAGGAGGCGCTGCTCGCCGAGGTCAAGGCGCTCGCTGCCCACTTCGGGCTCAAGATGAAGGAGTTCCTGGCCCCGGTGTTCATCGCCGTGACAGGCTCCCCCTCCAGCACCTCGGTGATGGATGCCATGGCGATCCTGGGATCCGACATGACGCGGGCGCGGCTGCGCCATGCCATCGAGGTGCTGGGAGGCGTCTCCAAGAAGCAGGCCAAGCGCCTCGAGAAGGAGTACCGAGAGCTGTAAGCCATAAGCTGTAAGCATTAAGAAAACCCCGCCAAGGCCAAGGCCAAGACCGGGCGCGGGGTTGTCGAGGTCAGCCAAGAGCACCGGCGTAGGCCGTGACTGTTCCAGCTTCAGGCTTACAGCTTAAAGCTCTCGTGCGAAGCACGAGGGGGTTGACGAACCCCGGGCGGATCAGTAACATACGCCTCGTCTTCACGGCACCTGGGGCCTTAGCTCAGCTGGGAGAGCGCGAC